>JAFGCG010000127.1 GCA_016932715.1 Anaerolineales bacterium | reverse complement strand
CGGCCAGCACAGATGGTGCAATGTAGTTTTCTGGCGACTTAAGTTCCATATGTGCCGGTTTTTTGCCTTTAGACGCTAAACAAGTACATGAATTCAACAGTCCAACTTTAGAACAGGAGAATAATATGTCCAAACGAAATGTTGTCCATGTCGAAATTCCCGCGGCGAATGTTGAAACTGCGGGCAAGTTTTATCAGGAGCTGTTCGGCTGGAAAATTACGCGCGATGACGCAATGAATTATTCCATGTGGGAGGCGGCTGATGGCTCAGGCGGCGGCTTCCCGCAAGTTTCTGCCGGGTCGCCAGCGGGCCAAGTGTTGGTTTACATTGACAGCAACGACATTGAAGCAGACTTGAAAAAAGTCGAGAAGCTTGGCGGCACCGTTCTCCAGCCAAAGATGGAGATCCCCGATACCGGCTGGTTTGGTGTGTTCAAGGATCCGACGGGAAATGTGCTGGCTCTCTATACGAGCATGAATCCCCAATAAGATGATTTTGTTCTGTGTGAAAAAGTTTAGGAGAAACGTATGAATAAAGGCTTTACGGTACAGTCCACGATCCAGATCAACGCGCCTGCCGCAAAGGTCTGGCAGGCGCTGGTCGATCCCAAACTGATCAAGCGCTATTTGTTCGACACCGACGTAACGACCGATTGGAAAGTTGGAAGTCCCATCACTTACACAGGCGTCTGGGAAGGCAGGCCCTATAAGGATAAAGGTACGATCTTGGAGATTGACCCGGAAAGGCTTCTGGTTTCCACGTACTGGAACTCTTTCTCCGGCTTGCCTGATACGCCCGAACATTATCAGACGGTTCGCTATGAATTGAATCCAAATGGCGGCACGCATACCACTTTGACGGTCATACAGGATAATTTCAAGTCAGAGGAGGATGTCGCTCGCTCCGAGCAGAATTGGAATGTGACCCTTGAAGCGATCAAGAAGGTGGTCGAAGACAATTAAGATTCGTGACATCCTTTGCTTGACGCATGCTGGCGCCAGTGGTATCCTTGCGCCCAATGTTTAGTCAGTTCGTTGTTGATACTACCACCAATAATAATACTCGTCAGTGGGTGACGGGACGTTGGTGGTTGTCAGGTGAACTGGAACAAGTTCATAGCTAGTCAGGTAAACAAACCAAACGCCCCGAAAACCTCGGGGCGTTATTTTTACCACCTCACCCCCGGCCCCTCTCCTAAAAGGAGAGGGGAGATAGGAGCCATCATGATCTCGAATGCCACTCCCGTTTTTGCCGTTGACGAGAAGAATCTCGTCCCGGTCAGTGCCCATCTCAAGCAGATGATGGACATTCCGCCGTCACGTATGTTCCTCATCAACAAGTCGCTGAAAGTGTATCTCGAGAAGAATCCCGGCGCGCAGGTCTTCGACGCCTCCCAGGGCGACGGGGGCGCGTCTCTGCCCGGCGTGCCGAAAGCGCTGCTCGAGCGCGCCGCGCAGATCCAGATCGAGCATGGGACCGCCTACGATATGCCCTTTGGCACGGAGGCATACCGTAAATCTGTGATCGAGCAATATTGGAAGTTGGAGTCCTCCTCGGGCTGGGGACCTGCAAACGTCCTCGGCAGCGCGGGCGGACGCGATGCGCTGATCAAGGTCTATCAAGCTATGCTGGCTCTCGGTCACGGGCGGGAGGGCGACCTCATCATGGTCTCGCGTGTGCCGTGGATCTCGTACAACTGGGGACCGTACGGCGTGGGTGCAAACGTCCTCTGGGCGCCCGGCGATCCCGCGCAGGGCTGGGCATATTCTGAAGAGGCGATCCGCGACAGCGTGAAGTTCGCCGAATCCAGGGGACGCAAACTTGCCGGTCTTGTCATCACCAACCCCGATAACCCCACGGGTTTGACGCTCCCGGTCGAGAAGCAGGTCTCACTTGCCAAAGCCGCGCTGGAAGCAGGCGTGGCATTCGTGCTCTTCGACTGGATGTATCACTACGTCACCGACGAATCGCCGATGGATTTGAACTCCTTCCTGAAGCACTTCACGCCCGAAGAGCGCAAGCGACTGATGTTCCTGGATGGGCTGACGAAATCGCTGGGTGCTTCGAACATCCGCAACTGCCATTTGATCGCGGATGAAGCCGTGATCAAGTTCATTGTGGCGCGGGCTTCACATGGTGTCATTCCGCCGTTCTATTCTCTGGCGGTCGCCATGGCAGCCTATGAAATGGGATACGCGGAAGCCGCAAAAACGATCATCGCGCCGACCAACGCCAGCCGCATCGTCTTGAAGAACCTCCTGCTGAAGAATGAATTCCAGCACATCATTGGCAAAGGCTATTACGCGTTCATCAACGTGGGCGAGTTCCTCGAAGCCAAAGGCTGGGCGGACAGTGAACCCCTCGGACAATATCTCGCCGAAAACCATGGCGTGGCGATCGTCCCGGGCGCGTTCTTCTCGCCCTTTGGCGGTGACTGGGTCCGCTTCTCGTATGCCACGCCCGTCGAACGGACTGAGGGCGCGTTCCGGATGCTGGTGGAGGGGTTGGAAAGTTTGAAGAAGTAAAAGAGAGAAGAAGGAGGAAAGAAGAAAGAGGAAAAATGTTCGGCCTGCACGAACCCTCTTTCCTCTTTCTTCTTTCCTCTCTTCGTTGCCTCACCCTCAACGTTAGGATTTGCCCATGCCCTCACAAAAATTTGCCGATAAATATCTCCTCGCCCTCGAGCAAGCCATCAAGGAAAAACCGCAGGGCGGGCTCAATGGCTTCGAGCAGGAGTGGAACCTCCTCGACGAAGACCTGCGTCCCTTGCTCACCGTCGGCGCGGGACCCAGCCAGCAATCCTTTGTGGATTATCTGCGCGCGGAGTGTATCCCGCCCTGGCAGACACAATTCAGCCAGTTGGAGGTCTTTCACTGGATGGTGGAATGGGCGACACGTCCATATTACAGTTCACGTGGGGCGGTGTACGAAGCGCGCCTCATGGAAGGAGCCTTGATCAATGCGCTTCACCGCGCAGGCGTCAACTTCGGCGAGCGGCTGCATTACTGGCATGGTAATCTGTTATTCCTGACAGATATTGGCCATCATTCCATCCCCGGGAACTGGGAGATTGCCAAACGCCGCTATCTCGAAAAATGCGTCGACCTCTATGATGGCGGACTGGCGGTCGCGGGCATTCATGCCAATCTGTCCCTGCCCGACCCGCTCTTTGCGTGGGACTTCATGCACCTGCCCGCCAGCGAGCGCGGCGACCGGCATCTCGATGATTTCAAATCCGAATTCTATATCACAGCCTCCCGCCTGCTGCGCGCGTTCGCGGCGCTCTTTATCGCGACCGGCGCGTCCACACCGATGCAGGCTCAGGTCCGCGCGGGACGCGCAGTGGTCGTCCTGACCGAGCATGATTCGATCCGCAATCTGACGTTCCCGAATCCGCCTGCGATCGACCTCCCGGATCTTTATCGCTCGTACAACGATTATCTGCAGATCTCGTATGACCTCGTGCGCCGCGGTGTCCGTTTTGGAAACAACAACTGGACGCCCGTCCGCGCCCGTTCGTTTGCCGATCCGGTCGAGCGGATCATCTCCACGACGAGCGATGAACTGACGGCTCTCTATACCCGCGGCCTGTTTGCCGTGGGTGAGGCGACGCCGCCCGAGGAGATGGCTCTGCAGATCGAAAAGCAAAACCTGATGGCGCGCATCAACCTACCGATGGGACGTGTGGAGATCCGCACCGATGAGGGCGGTCACAGCCTCGACCTGGATATTGCCAACCTGACGCTCAAACACCTCCTGCTGCTGCGCATCTATTCGGACCCGCGCTTTGCGCGCTCCTTCCGCTACGACCGCGAAGACATCAGCCGCGCCCGCGCCAATGAGAGCCTGGCTGCCCAGCAGGGCTTGCGTGCCGAGATCGAAAACCCGCTCACGGGCAAACCGATCTCCGTGCGCGCCTTCCTCAAATGGACGCTCAACGAGGTCAAGCCGTTGGCGGAAGCATTGGACCTGTGGAATGATCTCACGCCGCTCGTCGAAATGTCGGAGGGTGGACGCAATACGGCTGAAAAACTGCGCGCCCGCCTGCGAATGGAATTGGGAGAAAACGATGAAGTCCCATTGAGTGTCTTGAAGGAATTATTCTACGAACGTGAAGTGCAAGTCAAAGCGGACGTGGAACGGATTGCCTCCCGCGAAGCGTATGGGTCGCTCGGCGAAGGAGCTGCCAGGATCGGAGAGTTTCTCCAGCGCGGACGCGATGCCGCGCGCATGGACGGCGGTCACGGGTCGTTGTCGAGCAGTGCGGTAGCTGATAATCTCAGACCCTCGCCGCTGCCGGTTCAATTCCGCCCGCGCACACAGGCACGGGTTGAAATTTCATATCCGGACAAAACCAGTGAAATCCTCGACCTTGCACAGCAGTTGATCCGCATTCCGTCTGTAACAGCCTGCCCGGATGAGCGCCTCGAGGAGGTCCACCGCGCCGGCTCGCTGATCGATGATTATTTGAAGAGTGCTGGTTTAAATGTTCGTTATTTCGATGGGAAATATCCCGGCGTCTACGCGCGATTCCCCTCTCCCGGTGGGAGAGGGGCTAGGGGTGAGGGCGAGATTCTCCTCACCGGCCACTTCGACGTTGTCGAGCCCGAGCCCGATGACTCCCAATTTACTCCGCGCCTCGAAGGCGATTACCTCTGGGGCCGCGGCGCAGCGGATATGAAGACGGTCGTTGCCACATACCTTGTTTGGATGAAGGACATGATGAGATCGAATGCGCCTTGTCCAAACATTGCCTTGATGCTGGTGGGCAATGAGGAAAATGGCGAGGCCGAAGCATGGGGGACGCCGTTTGTCTTGAAGGAATTAAGTAGGGGTGACCCTTCAGGGATAAGCAATGGTTCCGAATCGAGTGTGGCGGGTCGCCCCTACATGCCATCCCTCTTTATCGCGGGGGAGCGCACGGGTGAAAAGGGCAGCGAACTTTTCGGCGAGATCTGTGTGGAGAATCGCGGCGTGATGCGCTTTGACGTGGTCGCGCGCGGCGCCAAAGGTCATTCGGGAATTGCAGGCACCGCTGACCTGAGCGAAAAACTGATCTCTGCGCGTTCCGCGTTGAACGAGATTTTTGCCAAACACCTCACGCTCAAATCCTCCGACGGCTGGCAGTCGCAAGCGAAATTCCCATTTATCAACGTGGGAACACCGGGCGTGTATAACGTCACGGCGGCGGAAGGCGTCCTCGGTGTGGAGATCCGACCCATTCCGCAGGACGATGTCATCGGTCTGCGTTCCGCGGTCCAGGCGTACTGCGAAGCAAATGGTCTCGAACTTCGGATGAACGTGATGGAAAATGGCGTGGCATGTTCGTCTGAGAATCCTGCATTGAAAGCATTGATTACATCTGTCAAAAATGTATCGGGAGAGGAACCAGGACTCGGCAGGAAACTTCCCGGTACGAGTGCGCGCTTTGCTCCGGGCGGTCAGGCGGTGGTCTGGGGGCAGTCGGGGATTGGTCCGCATGCAAAGGATGAACGGCATTACATTCCGAGCATCGGACCCTATTACAACTCATTGAACGAACTGGCAAAATTGTGGAAGTAAGTTGTAGGTCACGCCTGGTCTCGATACGCCCATCGGGCTACTCGACCATCGAAACGCGACCTGCTTGTTTTACCCCAATGAAACTTCTCAATAAATCAGGACTTGGCTTTCTTCTGATCCTTCTCCTGTGGTTCTAAGAAATCAAACGGCGGACGTTGATTCAATTTGAGCAGGTTCGCGCCGGATTCGCTGACGTACAAAGCTGTCAGGGAACCGGTGTCGCAGCTCAATCTCTGGAAATGATCGAGCGGCAAACCCAGAAAATGAGAGACGACCAACTTGATTGGGTCGGCATGGAAGACAACCGCAACGATGTCTTTTGGCTTCGGGTGTTTTTTGATGACCCGTTCCAGTACGCGGACATAGCGCGCCTGTGATTCGACAAAGGATTCACCGTCCGGGAAGCGGAAACGGGAAGGCGCGTTTTGCACGATGCTCCAAACTTTGGTCAGGCGCAGGACCTTCAGCGATTTTCCCTGCCAGCTGCCGACGTCTGTGTCCATCAGGTCAGGCTCCGCGCGGATCTCGATTTTGCGCGCGCTGGCGATGGGCGCGGCAGTTCCCATGGCGCGCTCGAGGGGACTTGAGTAAATGGCTTTGAGCGGCACATGTTTGAGCGCTTCGCCCAACGCCTCGGCCTGTTTCCGGCCCCGCTCATTGAGATGAATCCCCGCGCGTTGACCGGGCAATTTGCCCGTTTTCACAAAATCGTTTTCACCGTGACGGATAAGAAGGAGGAGAGGCATAATTATTTTATCTTCCTCTTCATTTCCTGTATTTGCTCTTCACTCATGTCCGGAACATTCTCTCTGCGCTCGATGCCCAGAGCCTTGCGCTGTGCTTCTCGCCACATCTCGAGCCGCGCGGTGACCTGTGATTCGTAGCCTTCCTGTGAGGGTTGATAAAAGTATGTTCCCAGCAATCGCTTCGGCAAATACTGTTGTGGGATGAAATGCCCCTCGGACTCATGCGGATAGGCATAATCCTTGCCGTGGCCCAGCGCCGCGGCGTCGCGGTTGCCATCCATGAGATGGCGCGGCACGGAGACCTGGCCCTCCTCTTCGATTTTCTTCATCGCCTTGAAATACGCGCCTGCGCTGTTGGATTTGGGCGCAGTGGCGAGATAGAGCGTTGCTTCGACAATGGGATAGATCCCTTCCGGCAGGCCGATGAAGTCGAAGGCTTGTGCCGCTGAGGAGGCAACGACCAATCCCATCGGGTCGGCGAGTCCAATATCCTCGCCCGCAAGGATGATCAACCGGCGGATGATGAATTTCGGGTCTTCGCCGGCGTAGATCATCTTGGCAAGCCAGTAGAGCGCCGCGTCCGGGTCGGAGCCGCGCACCGACTTGATGAAGGCGCTGATGGTGTCATAATGCGCGTCGCCATCCTTGTCATAGAGCACCGCGCGGCGCTGGATCGACTCCTGCGCGACATCCAGGGTAATATGAATGGCTCCTTTTTTATCTGGTGATGTGGATTCAACTGCCAGTTCCAGCGCGTTCAACGCGTTGCGCGCGTCGCCGCTGGCCATCTCGATTAAATGGGTGCGGGCCTGAGGGTTGAGGATGACGCGCTTGTCGCCGTAGCCGCGTTCTTTGTCGCTGAGAGCGCGGTCGATCAGGACACCCGTCTCTTCCTGGTTCAGATTCCGCAGCTGGAAGACGCGCGAGCGCGAGATCAGGGCTTTGATGACTTCGAAGTAGGGATTCTCGGTCGTCGCGCCGATCAGGGTCACGACACCCGCCTCGACGTGCGGCAGGAGAGCATCCTGCTGGGCTTTGTTCCAGCGATGGACTTCATCCACAAAAAGTATTGTCCTCTCATTGTGAAGCCGCCGTCGCTCGAGCGCCTCGGCGATGATGACGCGCAGGTCGGCTTTGCCTGCCAGAAT
>JAFGCG010000126.1 GCA_016932715.1 Anaerolineales bacterium | reverse complement strand
TGAATATTTCCCATGTTAGAATGCAGTCCGCAATTATGCCGGGCGCGTAGCTCAACGGCAGAGCAGCGGCCTTTTAAGCCGTTGGTTGAGAGTTCGAATCTCTCCGCGCTCACAAAGGAACGTCCGTCGTGGGCGTTTTTTGTTTTGGTTGAGTGACTGGATTGACGGTGCAAGGGAATCAATTGACCGCTGCCATTTTTTAAGCCAATCGCCGGATTTATTGTTGAACATGCGTGCTATAATCGCGATCAAGCCCATGTCCTTCGCACATCTTCACGTCCACACTGAGTACTCGATGCTCGATGGCTTCTCCAATATCAGGAAGCTGATCAAGCGCGTGAAGGAACTGGGCATGCCGGCCGTGGCGATCACCGATCACGGCACGATGTTTGGGGTCATGGATTTTTACAAGGCAGCGACAAGTGAGGGGATCAAGCCCGTCATCGGTGTGGAAGCGTATATGGCGGCGCGCGGCATGACCGACCGCGATCCCAAACTCGACCGCTCCTCCTATCACCTGCTTTTGCTTGCTGAAAACGAGACGGGTTACAAAAACCTGCTCAAGATTTCGTCCGCCGCCCAACTTGAGGGCTTTTACTACTATCCCCGCATCGACCATGACTTTTTGGCGGCTCACTCCGAAGGGATCATCTGCACCTCTGGCTGCATGTCTGCTGAAATTCCGCGTGCCCTGTTGAACGACAACCCGGAAGAAGCCGTCCGGCGCATGAACTGGTATTACGATGTCTTTGGTCCTGACCGCTTCTTCGTCGAGCTGCAGCAGCACAATATCAAGGAAATCACAGACTTGAACCGCAAGCTGGTGGAGCTGGGGGCGCGTTATTCGGCAAAATATATCGCGACCAACGATGTTCATTACATCAATCCGGAGGATGCGCGTCTGCAGGATATCCTGCTTGCCATCCAGACCCAGTCGCTCCTGAGCGATCCCGAGCGCATGCGCATGACGGATGACTCGTACTACCTGCGCACGCCGCAGGAGATGAGCCAGCTCTTTGCGGAAGTGCCTGGAGCCTTGAGCAACACCCTGCTGATTGCCGAACGCTGTAACGTGGACTTGAGTTTTAAAGGCTATCACCTGCCTGATTTCCCTGTCCCGGCGGGGTTCACGGCTGAATCGTATCTCCGTCATTTGTGCGAGGAAGGGGCGAGGAAACGCTACGGGGAGGGCGCGACCAGTCAGCAGGTCCGCGCCAGGATCGAATACGAACTGGGCGTCATCCACAAGATGGGATTCGACGCCTACTTCCTGATCGTCTGGGACCTGTGTCGGCACGCGCGCGAAAACGGGATCTGGTACAACGCCCGCGGTTCCGCGGCCGGTTCCATTGCTGCCTATGTGCTGGAGATCACGCTCGTCGACCCGCTCCAGCATGACCTGTTGTTCGAGCGCTTCCTGAACCCGGGCCGCATCTCGATGCCCGATATCGACCTTGACTTCCGCGATGACCGCCGCGCCGAAATGCTCGAATATTGCACGCACAAATACGGCAGCGACAAGGTCGCGCAGATCATCACCTTTGGCACCATGGGAACGAAGGCTGCCTTGCGTGACGTGGCGCGCGTCATGGACATCCCGCTGCCGGAAGTGGACCGCGTCGCCAAGCTGGTGCCGTTCGTCTCGGGCCGGCAGACCACGATGCAGGATGCCATGGCGATCCCCGCGTTCAAAGAGCTTTATGAGTCACAGGACTATCTGCGCGAGTTGATCGATACAGCCGCCAAGATGGAAGGGACGGTCCGCAACGCGGGGACGCACGCCGCGGGCGTCGTCATCTCTGACAAGCCGATCCTGGAGTACCTGCCGCTGCATCGTCCGACATCGAATTCGGAAGAGACGCCCATCAAGACGGTCACACAGTTCGAAATGGGCATTCTCGATTCGCTCGGCATGCTGAAGGTGGACTTCCTCGGGCTGATCACCTTGAGCGTCATGGCAAAGGCCTGCGACATGATCGAGAAGCGGCATGGCGTCAAACTCCATTTGGGCAATATCCCGCTCGACGATCCCAAGTCGTTCGAGCTGCTGGGCAACGGGCAGACGGCCGGCGTATTCCAGGTAGAGGGGGGGGGAATGACGCGTTACCTCGTCCAGATGAAGCCCAAGACGCTGGATAACATCATCGCCATGGTGGCGCTTTATCGCCCGGGACCGATGGCGTTCATCCCTGATTACATCGCGCGCATGCACGGCGAAGCCGAGGTGGAATATCGCCATCCTGCTCTGGCGCCGATCTTCCAGGATACCTATGGCATCCCTGTTTATCAGGAACAACTCATGCGCGCCGCAGTGGAACTGGCAGGTTACACACCTTCTGAATCGGATGAACTGCGTAAAGCCATCTCGAAGAAGAAAAAGGATGAGATCGAAAAGCACCGCAACAAGTTTGTGGCAGGCGCAGTCAGGAATGGCATGGCAAAGGATATCGCCGAAGCTATTTACAGCGATTGGGAGGAATTCGCGAGGTACGGATTCAACAAGAGTCATGCAGCAGATTATGGCGTCATCGCGGTTCAAACCGCGTATCTGAAGGCGCACTATCCCGCCGAATACATGGCGGCGCTGATGTCGGCTTCGGCGAGCCAGACCGAAAAGGTCGCCTGGTATGTTGCCGACGCGCGCAGCATGGGCGTGCCTGTGCTCCCGCCCGATATCAACGCTTCGGATTGGGATTTTGCCATTGAAGACGCCGAAGATGCGGGTGACAGACCCAACGTCCGCTTTGGGTTCGGTGCGGTCAAGAACGTCGGTCAGGCTGCGGTCGAGTTGATCATTGCAGAACGCAGACAGAATGGCAGGTTCAAAAACCTGAATGACTTTGCCCGCCGCGTGGACTTGCGGGCTGTGGGCAAGCGCGCCCTCGAATGCCTCATCAAGGTCGGCGCGCTGGATGCCTTTGGCAACCGCGCCGCCCTGCTCGCTTCCCTGGACCGCATTGTAGCGATCAGCAGCAATCACTTCCGGGCGGCTGAAGCGGGGCAGATGTCCCTCTTCGGCGAGAGTACGGGCGTGACCGAGGAGATTCACCTCCCGGATGTCAGCAATGTGGATAAGCGTGAGATGTTGAACTGGGAGCGCGAGCTGATCGGCTTGTACGTTTCCGACCATCCCCTCACGCCGTATCAGCAGACCTTTGCCCAGATCGTCAGTTACTTCTCCGGTCAGCTGCCCGATGCGCAGCACGAAGAGAGGGTCCGTGTCGCGGGTCTGATCACGGCTGTGCGCCCCTATACGACCAAGACCAACAAACCGATGGGCTTTGTCACCCTGGAAGATATCCAGGGTAACATCGAACTTGTGCTTTTCCCGAAGACCTGGCAGAAGACGCACGAGCAGCTCGCGGTGGGCAGGATCATCATCGTCGAGGGCAAAGTGGATACCGGCAGCACACCGCCAAAGATCCTGGTGGATGAGATCCGGACTGAGATCAAGATCCTCGAAGCAGTGGATGCTCCGGCCAAGCCGAACGCTTCGACTGCGGGGCAGACGAACACTGCCCCTCCGCTCAGCGCGAGTAATCCTCCGAAGCCGGATCCCGTTCCCCCGGCCGTTGCTCTAGCGACGCAGCAGCCCAGGCAGAATGTCCCAGCGGGGAAGAAGATTCAGGTAAAGCCCGGCATCCCGCCGCCGATCCGACAGGTGGGAGAGAAGCCGGCCGCGTATGAGCCCCCCCTTTCATCCCCCTCATTTTCGGGGAAAGTGGGGAGGACAGAGGCGGGGTGGGATGACATGCCGCCTCCGCCGGATAACTTCCCCGAGGATTGGGATACGCAATGGCAGCCGTCCTTCGAGGAAGCCTCCATTGCGGCGCGCCCGGAGCCCAGGGCGAATCATCAACCGGTCGAGGAGCCGCGCCCGCAAACGGAAGCATTGGAAGTGGAGATCACACTCGATGAACGGGAACAAGTCGAGGCGGCGCGTGAGGCGGTCGCGGTCCAGCCTCTCGAGCCAATTTCCACAGAACCTGTCGACTTCCTGCCCTCGTTGTATGTCCCGCTTGCCCAGGAGGAAAAGGATCACCCGCCGCAGCAGATCACGGTGCTCCTGCGTTCCACCGGCGACAGGGAACATGACCGGCGGCGCATCAAGACGATCTACGGCACGCTGATCTCCTTCCACGGGCGGGACCGGTTCAGCTTCCAGATTTTCGAAGAGGGCAAGGGCCACCTGATCGATTTCCCCAACGATACGACGCGCCTCTGCCCCGAAGTGCTCGAACGCCTGAAGAAGTTGATGGGGGAGGAGAGCTGGCGGGTGGAAGAGATTACGTTCCAGTAATTCTTACCGCATTACATCTTTCGCAATCCAGCCGCTCGCACAGCAAGGCGAGCGGATTCTTTTTTATCCATCCCTGTACTACTTCAAATAACCTTTGCAGCGGCACCGCCTGGACGAATCCCTCGCCGACCGGTACGCGGCGAGTGTCCGCGGCGAGGGATGGCTCGAGCGCCTGGAAGCCCAGCGAATCCCCCGGGTAGTTCGGGCACTCCACCACCCGGTCTCCAGCCAGCGCCCAGCGGATGAATTGTTTTCTTCCCGCGAGTTTCTCGGCATAGTGAATGCTTGTGTTTGCGGTGTGATCGACATTGACCAGCACGACCCAGCCATCCTGCTCTGCCAGCCCGCCGATGGGAGCCAGCGGTTCGTAAAGGGTCTGCGTGAATAAAGCCAGGTCGGCGTTGACACCCGCAAACGATAGGATCGGATGCGCGGTCCGCCTGGCGGAGGGGTGGTTGCGCAATGTTTCCGGCAGGATGCCCATCAGCGGGTCAGCGCGCATGTCCAGGTGAAAGGGTTCAGCCATTTTGTTCCGGTCATGTCCGCTGCCGTAGGTGATGCCGTTGTTTGGCGGACCGACGTCCGGGACAATTTCAGTTTTGTACGTGAAGGTTGGCATGATGAGGCTGGCAAAGGAAGCCAGCATGGCATCCAGGACAGCCTCCGCTCCGCCTTCGATAAAACCGAATGGCTTCAGCGACGCATGAGCAATGATTGGCTTATCGGCCAGGTCAAGGGCTTCAAAAGACGCTTTTAGTTGAGTGTAGTCAAGCATAATGACAGTCAAATAGTCAGTTGGTCTGATGGTCTTGTGGTTGTTTTAGTTCAGGACGACCTTTTGGGTCGTTTGCTTTTTCTGAGGTATGCAATCAGGGCGTTGATGATTTTCTTGGCTTCTGTAGCTTTCTCATAGATGTTCCTGAAATTGTATTCATCTACATATTTTCGATCCAAAGCCAGATAGATCTCCGATTGTATCTCGCTCGCGGAACGACGAGCGTATCTCAGAAATAGAATGAACTCGGCGTCTGTGCCCGAATCGAAACCTTTTGCAATGTTATGCATCACCGACCCGGCTGCACCATGGATCTGATCTCGTAATTTGAAATCACGGGCAAAATTACCCTGATCGGTTGCATCGTAAACCAAGTTTGCCAGCACGCGTGCCTGCTGCCATGCTCTTAAGTCTTCAAATCGTGTAACTTTCATGATTCCTCCCATCATCTGACGAAAAGACCACGCGACTAATCGACTATCTGACTAACTGACTATCTGACCAACTGACTATCTGGCTATCTGACTATATGCCTTTCCACTCGGGTTTGCGTTTTTCGACAAACGCCTGCATGCCTTCCTTCTGGTCTTCAGTGGTAAAGAGATTGTAGAATTCCTGTTTTTCCGCGGTGAGACCCTCGGACAGAGTCCCCTCGAAAGCCTGGTTGATCATCTTCTTCCCGGCGCGGAGGGCGAGCGGGGCGCGCGCGGCGATCTCTTCCGCCAGCGTGAGCGCTGCCTCCAAATATCCCTGCACAGGGACGAGGCGATTGACCATCCCAAATTGATAAGCTTCCTGCGCGCTGAGTGTGCGGTTGTTCAGGATCATCTCCATGGCGATGGCTTTCCCCACCGCGCGCGTCAGGCGCTGTGTCCCGCCCGCACCGGGAATCACGCCGATCGTGATCTCCGGCTGACCGAATCTGGCTGACTCGGAGGCGACGATCATATCGCACGAGAGGGCGATCTCGCACCCGCCGCCGAGTGCCCAGCCGGAGACCGCGGCAATGACAGGTTTCTGAATCGTGCGGATCCTGCCAAAGACCCCCACGTGATCCCGGTCCATCATTTGCCGGGCAGATTGCTCAGCCATCTCCTTGATGTCCGCCCCGGCCGCGAATGCTTTCTCGTTCCCCGTAATAACCATTGCACCAACCGCATCCTCTTTATCGTACGCTTCAAGCGCGTCCATTAACTCGTGCATCAGCTGATTGTTGAGGGCATTCATTGCCTGTGGGCGATTCAGGGTAAGTAGTCCAACTCGTCCGCGTATTTCGGATAGGATCAATTCGTAGGGCATAAGTTCTCCTTGTGTTGTTGCTTCGCTCGCAACGACATTTATCCGGATTGTACACGAGAACCGAAAATTGCCGGTATTCTTCTATGACCAATAAATCACATTTGATCAGGCTTGCTGCCCTGGCTGGCATGATCGCTCCCATCGTATTTGCTGTGGTCGTGACAGGATTGACCATCGCCGAAGCCGATTTCATGCGCTCCATCGGCTGGGACCCGGTGAGCCCCGTCCTCGACTGGCCCAGTGGACTGGCAATGGGTCCGCATGGCTGGCTGATGACCGTCACATTCTTCCTGTGTGGGGGGATGATGGCGTTCTTCGCCTGGGGGCTGAAACTTGCACTGCAGGACAAGCTCGCCACGACGCTGTTGATGGTCGCAGGCTTTGCCATGCTGGGTCTGGTTTTTACGACGGATCCCACCATCCGTTCCTACCCCAAAACCTGGCATGGGTTTTTGCATGACGGGTTCTTTGCCATCCTTGGCTTGACCCTGATGCCGGGCATGCTCCTGCTCGGACGTGTTTTTCAGCAGAATGCTCAATGGAGGAATTTGTCAATTTATACCTGGGGAACTCTTGCGCTCGTCATTCCCACCTTTTGGCTGAAGGGCGCCGCTTTTTATGTGTTTTTACTGGCGATCCTGGTATGGAGTGAAGTGGTTGCTTTTCGCCTGAGGTCAACCCGGTAAACTTATATACGCCATACGCGATAAGCGATCTGCATTAACCGCGTATCGCATATGGCTTATCGCTATCAAATAACTCAGTTACCTCGCTGGTCGTCTTCAGGATCAGGTCCGCTCCCAGCTGCCGTAATTCGGGCTCCTCGCCGAAGCCGCACAGGACGCCCAGGGCTTGCGCGCCGGCGGCTTTTCCGGCGCGAATATCCACGGTGGTGTCGCCGATCATGAGACATTCCGCGGGCTGCACTCTCATCTTTTGCGCGGCGAGCAGGATCGGGTCCGGGTAGGGTTTCGTATGCGGCGCGGAGAGACCGGTCACGATTACGTCGAAATATTTGCAGAGATCAAATTGATTCAGAAACCGGAGCGTGCTTTTCTCGTCCCGTGCGCTGACGACTGCCATGGGATAGCGCCCCTGCAGTTGGGCGAGCATCTCGTCCACGCCGGGCACCAGCAGGAATTTCTTCATTGGATGTGGACGGTGGCGATTCAGCCAGTCGATGACAGCCGTCATTTCATCGTCGATGCCGATGCGATCGGCGAAGCCTAAGAGGGCATTCCCCGGGGCTTCGACCCACATGACCAGCCGCCGGGCGGTCTGCATGGGGTTGCGAAACAGAAACCGCGGCAGCAGGTCCACGATTTTCTGTGCGTAGAGGTCATCGGTGTCGCTCAACGTACCGTCCACGTCAAAACACAGGGCTTTTATGCGGGGAATGTCGAGAGCCATGGGCGCAATTGTACCGTAATTGAATCCACAGGACCCCCGCCAAGAGCCCCGCTTGGCGCGGGATCTTCGACATGCGGGGCTACCCTGGCACCGTGCGGCTTAAGCCGTACCAGGGCAGGTGTAGTGCTTCGCTGGTGTGCTATACTTTGCCTGTTGGCATGTGATTTTCACCGTCGATCGGGTCCTATGTCACTACTGGAAAAAGATCGTACAAAAGCCTTACTGGAACTTCTTTACCATGTCAGCCGCGAGGTTGCCACTGCGCTCGACCTGCGGACTGTGCTGCAGCGCGTGCTGAATGAAGCGCTGCAAAATGTCGGTGGTGAACGCTGCACTATCGTCGTGCTGGATGACGCGGGCAACGCCATGGATGCCACCATCGTCTACGGCAAAGAAGTCCATGAACATACGACCCAGCAGCTGCAGGATACCGTGGAGCATGGGTTTGCCGGATGGGTCATCCGCAATCGTAAAAGTGCCCTGATCCCTGATACAAGCAAAGATGACCGCTGGTTGATGCGCCCCGATGATGCCATGGACCGCTCGGGCGCCAAATCCGCGATTTGTGTGCCGCTGCTGGCGCGCGAGAAACTGGTGGGTGTTCTAACGCTTGTCCATCCGGCCCCGAATGCCTTTTCAGCAGAACAACTCGATTTGATGCAAGCCATTGCAGACCAGGCCGGCGTGGCGGTGTTGAACGCGCGCCTGTACACTGAGAGCCAGCGCCAGGCACGCGTCATGACGGCTCTGGCGGAAGGGGCTGCAGCCATGAACGCCTCCCTGCGCATGGAGGACGTCTACCAGCGCATTTTGATCCAGACCATGCAGGCGCTGCAGGTCGAGACGGTTGTGCTTGGGATGCTGGAGGGTGAGCATATCGTCTACCGGGCGGCAGCCGGCCAGAAAGCGGGAAACATCCTGGGGCGCAAGATTGCCCTGGGTGAAGGGATTGCCGGGGCCGCGGCGCTCGAGGGCCGCGGGATCGTCGTGGCAGATGTCAGCCAGGACAAGAACTATGGAGAAGCGGACAAGTTCGGGGGCATCGAGACGCACTCCATCCTCGTCGCACCGATCCAATCACAGGGCCGCGTGATCGGCATTATCGAGGCGATCAATCCCATCGCAAGAGCCTTCGACCCCGATGCGCTGCTGGTCATGACGGGGATTGGCGGCCTGGCAGGTTCATCCATCCAGAATGCTCAATTATTCGAGCGTTTGCAGGCGGCGCATCAGCGTTACCACGAACTATTTGAAGACAGCATCGACGCGATGTTGATCACAGACTGGGACGGCCACATCGTGGAAGCCAATCGCCAGGCGGTTTCACTCAGCGGCTGTACGCGTGAGGTGCTGCAGACCCTGACGATCGATCAAATCCATGAAGTGAATTGGGAACGGACGGGCACGAAATTTGAAGCGCTGCGCGAGAGCTGCACGTGTTCCTATGAATCGACCACGCGTAGAAACGGTGAGGCACATACCCCCGTTGAAGTCCATGCGCGCCGTGTGGAATTCGATGAAGCCGATTCGATCCAATGGATTTTGCGCGATATCACGGAGCGCAAGGAACTGGATGGCTTGCGCGAGGATCTGACGGCCATGATCTATCATGACCTGCGCTCTCCGCTGGCAAACGTTGTTTCCAGCCTGGATGTGCTGTTCAGCATGGTGCCGGAAGACAACAAGGAGACGGTCCTTACCATCCTGAACATTGCCGAGCACTCCACGGACCGCATCCAGCGCCTCGTCAGTTCCCTGCTCGATGTGAACCGGCTTGAATCGGGCCAGCCGGTGGCGGACCAGAAAGTTGTCGATCCCATTGCCTTGATCGCAGGGGCTGTTCTGGATGTGGAACCGACGATGAAAGGAAGATATGGAACCGTCGTGACGAACCTGCCAGGGAAACTTCCACCCATCTGGGTGGACGAGGATATGGCGCGGCGTGTTCTGATCAACCTGATGGAGAACTCGCTCAAGTTCACACCCCAGGATGGGCAATTTGAAGTCGGTGCGCGTCACGAGAAGAGTTGGGTACATATCTGGGTCAGGGACAACGGGCCCGGCATTCCTTTATCTGAGCGGGACAGGATCTTTGACAAGTTTACGCGGTTGCGCAGCGGGAACAAGTCAGGTGGATTGGGGATTGGCCTGGCATTTTGCCGCCTGGCGGTGCTCGGACATGGCGGCAAGATCTGGGTGGAGAGTGAGCCAGGCAAGGGATCTGCATTCCATTTTACGTTTCCGATTGCGACGAAGGAGCAGTTGGCGGAGAAGGCAGAATGAATGCTGGATGACATTAACCACAGATGAACGCAGACGAAACGGATGCTCTTAAAACATTTATCAAAAATCCGTGTTTATCCGCGTTGATCTGTGGCTAACTATGGGATCGAACAGGAGCGCTGATTAATGGATGCAATTGCAAAGAACGTCTACATCGAAGAACGATATTTGGGGGTCACGCTGGGAGTGATCGTGCAGCCGCGTGGCTTGGTTCAGATCGATGCGCCACCTTCCCCGGATGATGGGCGCACCTGGCGGGCTTCCCTGATGGGGATGGGCGGCGGACCGGAACGCGTGCTGATCAACCTGGACGCGCATCCCGATCGGACCCTGGGCGCGCGCGCCATGGACTGCACGGTGATCGCCCACGAGAAAACTGCGCTGGCATTTCGCAATCGGCCGAACACGTTCAAAGCCCAGGGCGATGAAACTGGCGCCAACTGGGAAGCCATTCCTGGCCTGGGAAGCGTCCGTTGGGCGCCCCCCGAAATTTCCTTTGTGGATAAGATGACATTACATTGGGGCACTACGCCGATCCTGTTGGAGAGTCACCCGGGACCGTCCTCGGGCGCGAT
>JAFGCG010000125.1 GCA_016932715.1 Anaerolineales bacterium | reverse complement strand
GACAGAAATCCAAACTTGCCGAGCGACGAATGAAAGTGACATTTAGCTCATCAAGGTGGAAACACAGTCTATGCAGCTTAGAGACAATTTGTCAACAGAGGTTTACAGAACTAATTTTACAAATCTACTTCGCGGAAGTCAAATGATTTTTGTAACCTTTCGCGAGGCTCGCTACGGGGGAGGCGCAGACGCATTGCGGGCTTTCGCCTCGACTGGCAGCAAAGAGGCATAGACAAAATCGGCAATCGGGGTGGGTACGCCCAGTTCACGTCCTTTGCGGCCGATCACGCCGACCATCGATTCGAGCTCCGTCCGGCGGCCCGTCTCCACATCCAATTGCATGGAGGGCTTGATCTGCGGCGCGGCGTCGTCGATGAACTGCAGCCAGTTCTGGACGACATTTTCATCCAGGCGTATGTCCTGCGCCCGCGCCACGCTTTCCACTTCCTGCATGATGCTGGAGAGCAGGCTGCGAGTCTCGGGGATGGAACGGTAGTCACCCATGGGCAATCTTGTTAATGAACCGACGCTGCTGACCGCGGCAATGAAGACCAGCTTCGTCCACAGCACCTTATGGATGTCTTCTGAGACTTCTACGGTAATACCTGTCTGATTCAACACTTCGTAAATAGATTGGATACGCTCGGTCCGATTTCCGTCCAGCTCCCCGAAGACGATCCGGCGGAACTGGGAGACCTGCCTGATGAGTCCGGGCGCTTCCACCGCGGACGAGAGCCAGGTCGTGGCTCCGATCACGTGCTCCGGGCCGACGACCTTCCCGATCCGCTCAGCCGCCTCGACCCCGTTCTGCAGGCTCATCACGGCAGTCCCCGGCCCGACCGCTGGTCGGATCGCCTGCGCGGACTCATCCGTGCTGTAGGTCTTGACGCAGAACAGGATCAGGTCCACCGGTTCGAGCTGCGACGGGTCTTCCGCGGCGTTGGCGGGAAAAATGGTGAAATCGCTGTGAACGCTTTGTACTTTCAAGCCTTCCTGTCGGATGGCATCCAGATGCGCGCCGCGCGCAATGAACGCCACCTCGTTTCCCTGCTGCGCCAGCAGACCGCCGTAATAGCCGCCGACGCCGCCCGTTCCCATGATCAGAATTCTCATATTCGCCTCCTATTGGAGTAGACAGGTATCAAGTAGACAAGTACACAATTTCTTTGCTTACCTGTGTACCTGTTTACGTGTATACCTCCACTCTCTGCTCGATCACATCTCCATCCGTCCAATGCCCCTCCACCCATTTTGCCACAGTTTGCAGCGCAGACTCAAGATGTCCGCGCTCGTTCGCAACCAGCGCGCAGACGATGACCGCCTCCTGCCACTTGTCCTGCAAGTCCGTCTCAGCGGCAGAGACGTTGAATTCACGGTGCAGACGCGCGATCAGCGGCTTGATGCGCCCGCGTTTTTCTTTCAAGGAAGCGCAGGCAGGGAGATGGAGATGGATAGTGAGGATCGCAACCATTTTATCTCATGGCTTCACGCAATTTGCCAGCCAACATACTCGCCTCTTCGTCGCTGCACGAATCGTCTCTTGCAAGGAATTTCAATCCGCGCTCCGCGATATCTTTTCCGCGCGGCAGGATCCAGCTGTGAAAATGCGGCTGACCCTCCATCGTGCAGAGTTGATAGATTCGCTCTGCATCCGTGTACGCTCGGAGCGCGCCGTATATCTTCTTCAGTACGTTTCCAAGCGAAGCGGACTCCTCAGGCGTCATCTCGGAATAATCGAGAAAGTGCCGCCTCGACTCGATGAACAGTGTCCCCAACGGTCCCAGCTTCCCGGGCGCGTGACAGATCATCCAGTGTTCGTCTTCGTAGATATACCCGCCGGGAGGCGCGGCTTCCCGCCCGTTGTGCTTGCGGCAGATGAAACAATCTTCCATAGTTGACCTCATCCCGATTCCCAATTTACCGATTCCGAATTTACGAATTACCAATTACGTCTTACAATCTCTCACATGACTGACATCGAAATTGCCTACCATCAAGCTCTGGATTACCTCTACTCCTTCGTGGATTATAGCCTCAAACATATCTCCGAACTTGCCAGGGCGGAGTTCAACCTCGACCGCATGTTCGCGCTGCTGGAGGAGCTTGGCGAGCCGCAGGGGAGATACCCGATCATCCACGTGGCTGGGACGAAGGGCAAAGGTTCGGTTGCGGCGCTGTGCGCTTCGGCTTTGAAGGCAGCCGGTTATAAAACGGGTTTGTTCAGCTCCCCGCATTTGTGGGATTATGTCGAGCGCATCCAAATTAACGGCGAACCAATTTCGCACCAGGAATTAGTCCAACTCGTGGAAGAAGTCAAACCGGCTGTGGAGAAGGTCCCTAAACTCACGACCTTCGAGATCACGACCGCGCTTGCGTTCCTGGCTTTTGCAAAGAACAATGTCGATGTGGCGGTGATCGAAGTGGGTCTCGGTGGGCGATTGGATGCTACCAATGTTGTCATGCCAAAAGTCTCGGTCATCACATCACTGTCGTATGACCACACGGCGGTCCTCGGAAATACACTGGTGGCGATCGCGGGGGAGAAAGCCGGTATTATCAAGCGCAGGATGCCGGCGGTCTCCGCACCGCAGGTACCGGAGGCGCTGGACGTTTTGGAGCGTGTAGCCAAACGGAGAAGCTGCCCGTTTATTCTGGTGGGAAGAGATGTAAAGTTTGAACGGCTGATATCCTCTCTCGATGGACAGCGATTAGCGATCAGCGATCAGCCATTAGCGATTAGCGATCAGCGATCAGCGATGAGCGCCCGGCGCGTGCAACTGGGGATTCCTCTCCTCGGCCGGCATCAAGTCGAAAATGCCGCGACCGCTTATGCTGCCCTCAAAAGCAGTGGATTGGAAATTTCGGATGAAGCCATCCAAAAGGGGTTTGCGGAAGTAAAATGGCCCGCCCGTTTTGAGGTCCTTCGGCGTCAGCCGCCGGTTGTGATCGACTCAGCCCACAATCGTGACTCTGCACTGCGCTTGCGCGAAACGCTCGATGAGTATTTCCCTGAAACACCTGTGATCCTGATTTTTTGCGCCCTGGAAGACAAGGATATTACGGGTATGCTGGAGGAGCTCAAGCCGCGGCTGGAATGCGTCGTGGCGACCCGCGCGGACCATCCACGCGCCCCATCTGCTGAGTGGATAGCGGAACAGGTCAAGAAAGTTGATATCCCGGTGGAAGCCGTCACGCCTGTTGCAGCGGCGCTGGAACGAGCATTGCAGCTGGCTGGCGAACAAAAGATTGTCCTCTCGGCTGGCAGTGTTGCATTTGCAGGTGAAATCAGCGCAGCCTGGCAAAGGAGAATGGACTAAGCCCAAGGATTTTATCCCCGGGCGCTGGAAATCTCCGAAAAAGATGGTAGTATTGCTTTATCCGCAGGCTCGATGATTGTGACATAAGTCATGAAGGCTGGCGGGAGCGGGAATCAAAAATCAGAGGAAAATCTTAATCTTAAGTTACGAGTAAGAAATGGCACAGATAAAAGACTGGAACGAAGAAGAAGATAATTTTGACCTGACCCTCTCGCAGCGCACAGAGGAGTTGTATCGCATTCCCAATCGCGAGTCGGATGCCGAGGGTATGATCGAAGCCGCGGTCCTGCCTCTGCGCGACCTGGTCGTTTTTCCGCGTATGGTTTCTCCGATCTTTGTCGGGCGCGAAGGCTCACTGCTGGCTGTCCAGGAGGCGCAGCACAAAGAGCAGACCGTGATCGGGCTGACGCAGTATGACCCTGATCTGGATCGGCCGGGCGTGGACGACTTTTTGCCGATCGGCGTAGAGATGGCGGTGGGGCGCCTGCTGCAAATGCCGGACGGTTCACACTCCGCTCTGGTGCAGGGCCGCCGCCGAGTCGAGGTGGTGGAATTCATCCGCACGACTCCCTACCTGATGGTGCGCTGCCGCGTCGTCATGGAGCCTCCCACCGCGGATCGTCAAACGCAGGCGCTCATGCGTTCCGTGCTCGACCTGTTCGAGCGCTGCATCCAGTTGGACCGCTCGATCCCCGAGGAAGCGCACTTGTTTGCGTTGAACATCTCCGAGCCGGGCTGGCTGGCAGACATGGTCGCCACGTCGCTGGCATTGAACGCCGAAGCCAAGCAAAGCCTCCTGCTGTTGCCCGACGCCCGCGGGCGTTTGCAGGCGTTGAACAAGATCCTGGCGCAGGAAGTCGATGTGCTCGAGCTGGAAGACGAGATCCATTCGCGCGTCCAGAATGAAGTGGATAAGAGCCAGCGCGAGTATTACCTGCGCGAGCAGATGCGCCAGATCCAGAACGAACTGGGCGAAGGCGACATCTTTACACGCGATATCACCGAATTGAAAAAGAAAGTGGAAGCGGCGAACCTGCCGGACGAGCCGAAGCTGACCGCCCTGAAAGAACTGGAGCGACTCAACCAGATGCCGCCCATGGCGCCGGAAGTCGGTATCATCCGCTCGTACATCGACTGGATCGTGGAACTGCCCTGGTCGCATACTACGCCCGATAACCTGGACGTCAAGAACGCCGCAAAGGTTCTGGACCGCGACCACTATGGATTGAAGAAGGCGAAGGAACGCATCCTCGAATACATTGCGGTGCGCTCCCTCAAGCCGAAAAAGGAACGCCAGCCGATCTTATGCTTCGTGGGACCTCCCGGCGTGGGCAAGACCTCTTTGGGACGTTCCATCGCGGAGGCGATCGGGCGCAAGTTTGTGCGCGTCTCGCTCGGCGGCGTGCGCGATGAAGCGGAGATCCGCGGTCATCGCCGCACCTACATCGGCGCGCTGCCCGGACGGATCCTCCAGACCATGAAGCGTGCCGGGACAGCCAATCCGTTGTTCATGCTGGACGAGATCGACAAGCTTTATTCCGATTTCCGCGGCGACCCGGCCTCGGCGATGCTGGAGGTGCTTGACCCCGAACAGAACAATGCCTTCAGCGATCACTATCTTGAAATGCCGTTCGACCTTTCGAAAGTCATGTTCGTGACCACGGCAAACACGCTGGGCACCATCCCGCCGGCGCTGCTCGACCGCATGGAAGTGATCGAATTCCCCGGCTACATCGAAGAAGAGAAGCTCGAGATCGCGAACCGCTACCTGACCCCGCGCCAGATGAACGAAAACGGGATCGACGAGTTCAACATCACCTTCGAGCCGGATGCGATCCGCCGGATCATACGCGAATACACCTACGAAGCGGGGGTCCGCAACCTGGAGCGCGAGATCGGGCGGGTGAGCCGCAAGATCGCACGCATGAAAGCCGAAGGCCGGAAGTACCCGCTGATCGTTACCCCCGCATCGATCGAGAAGTTCCTGGGTCCCCAGCAGGTCTTTCAAACGGAAGCCGAACGCAATGACGAAGTCGGCGTAGTGACCAGCCTGGCGTGGACGGAGAACGGCGGCGAGATCATGCCTGTGGAAGTCGCCATCCTGGAGGGCAAGGGCGGGCTGCAAATGACAGGTCAGATGGGCGACGTGATGCAGGAGTCGGGGCAGGCTGCACTGACCTACATCAAATCGCGTGCGCTGGCGCTTGGCATCGACATGGAAGTGTTCGAGCGCATGGATATTCACGTCCACATGCCGGAAGGCGGCATCCCGAAGGATGGACCCTCCGCTGGCATCACCATGGCGACGGCGATTGTCTCCGCGTTGACGGGCCGGCCCGTTTTTAGGCATGTCGGTATGACGGGCGAGATCACATTGCGCGGACGCGTCCTGCCGATTGGCGGCGTACGCGAAAAAGTGCTGGCAGCTCATCGTGCCGGCTTGAAGACAGTTGTCCTGCCTGAAAAGAATTTGAAGGACCTGGTCGAGCTGCCGAAGACGGCGAAGTCGGAGTTGAAGATTATCCCCGTAAAACACATGGATGAGGTTCTCCAGATCGCCCTCGCTGCCAGGGCTGTGATCGAACCGCCCAGGCCAAGGAAGCAAAAGGGTGAAGAGCAGCCAGAAGAAGAGAGTGAGTGATACAGGTTGAAGTACGCTCGTACAGCATATCGCGTATCGCGGATAGCCAATAGCGATACGCGATCCGCGTTAGGCGAGCCCACAGGAGGAGTGATGACTACATTAAGAGGTAAGGTTATTTTGATCACCGGCGCCTCATCCGGATTCGGCGCCGCGGCGGCGAAATTGTTTGCACAGGAGGGCTGTAAAATCGTCCTGGCTGCGCGCCGCATGGAGCGGCTGGAGGAGCTGGCAAACGAGATCCGCAGCATGGGCGGCGATGCCTTGCCCGTTTCCGTGGACGTCACCCAGCCTGCACAGATCACGGCGCTGGTCAAAACTGCGTTGGATCAATATGGCCGGATCGATATCCTCTTCAACAATGCAGGCTTTGGCAGGCTCGATTGGTTCGAAGCATTCGATCCCGTCAAGGACGTTCAGGCACAAATCAATGTTGACCTCCTCGGCGTGATCTGGACGGCGCGCGCGGTCCTGCCGCAAATGTACAAACAGCGCAGCGGGCATATCATCAACATGTCGTCGGTGGCGGGCTGGGCGGCGCCGCCGCTTTACACCGTTTATTCAGCGGCGAAATTCGGCGTGCGCGGCTTCACCGAAGCGCTGCGCCGCGAAGCCTCTCCGTTCGGTGTGAAAGTTTCCGTGATGTACCCCGGCGGCGCCGCGACGGAATTTCAAAAGCACGTCGGCGGCAACAAAGCCAAGCAGCGTTTCAAGACTCCGGCCTGGCTGGCGCTCACGGCCGAGGACGTCGCCCGGGCTGTGGTCAACCTGGCGAAGCGCCCGCGCCGGAGTTTGACGCTGCCCTGGCTGATGAATCTCTCGATCTTCCTCAACTCCCACTTTACGGCTCTCTCGGATTCTCTTCAGGCGCGCGCCTTCGCCCGTTATCATGAAGAGGATATGAAGAAATACCTTTAAAACCTTGCGAAGAGATCCTTCGCGAGAGTGTCCAATTATGTGGGCTTGCCAAACAGCTTCACCACGGAGCGCACTGAGAACACAGAGAAAACCTTTTAAAACTCTTCCCCGGCACCTGCACCCGGGGCAGGTGTGTGAACTCCGTGTTCTCCGTGGTGAGCAAATGCTTAGCCCATCCTTTTGGACACTCCGTTCTTCGCAAGGTTAACAGGAGATTCACATGACTCACTCCCGCTTCGACAAACTCAACGCTTCCCTCCGGGCCTCGAGCCTGGATGCTGTGATTCTGAATCCCGGTCCTACCCTGACGCATCTCACGGGCATGCGCTTCCATTTGATGGAGCGTCCGGTCGTGTTGATGTTCGCAAAGGATCAGATTCCCGCCATTGTTCTGCCGGAACTTGAGTTGCAGAAGGTCGCAGCGCTGCCGTACAAGCTCCAGGTCTTTGTGTACCCGGAGAATCCGTCAGAGTGGGAGGACATCTTTCGCAGGGCTGCCCAGGCGCTCGGTCTGGATGGGAAGCGGATTGGCGTCGAGCCGCGCCAGCTCCGTTTGCTGGAGTTCCGTTACGCCAAAGCCGGCGCGCCCGAAGCCGATTATCCTGACGCCAGCGACGTGCTCGCCGGTCTGCGACTGCGGAAAGACCGCACCGAAGTCGAGGCGATGCGAGGCGCGGTGAAGATCGCACAGGCGGCGCTCGAAGCGATGATCCCGTTGATCAAGATCGGAATGGCTGAGAGGGAACTTGCTGCTGAACTGGTGATGCAGCTGCTCAGACATGGCTCCGAGCCGGAGCTGCCCTTCGCGCCGATCGTCTCCGGCGGACCGAACGGGGCAAACCCACACGCATCGCCGGGCGACCGCAAACTGCAGGCGGGCGACCTGCTTGTCATCGATTGGGGCGCGACGTACGATGGGTATATCTCTGACCTGACGCGCACGTTTGCAGTAGGGAATGTGGAAGAGGAATATCAGAAGATCCACAAGATCGTCCAGGAAGCGAATGCGGCTGGGCGTGCCGCCGCGAAGCCGGGCGTCCCTTGTGCCAATGTAGATAAGGCTGCACGTGAGGTGATCGAGAATGCCGGCTATGGCATCTATTTCACGCACCGCACAGGTCATGGCATTGGCATGGAAGCACATGAAGATCCCTACATGCGCGGCGACAACATGCAACTGCTCGAACCCGGGATGGCATTCACTGTGGAACCGGGGATTTACCTGCCCGAGCGCAACGGTGTCCGCATCGAAGATAATGTGGTGATCACTGAAACCGGCGCAGATGTGCTGTCTGATATGCCGCGTGAGATGAGAATGGTGGGGTAAGATTTCTTGCCGCGAATTTCGCGAATTACCGCGAATGGCTTAAAATATCCGCGCGAATTCGCAGCTAATGAATCTTCAAATCCTTCGTGCAGCCCCTGAACAAGCGAACGAATTGTCCCGCATCGCGCTGGCTGCAAAGGCGCACTGGGGCTATCCCAAACATTGGCTGGAAATCTGGGCGCCGCAGTTAACGTTCCGTCCTGCATATTTCGAAGAGAATGAAGGCTGGGTGGCTATCCTGAATGAGAAGCCTATCGGTTTTTACACATTGCAGGAGGCGAACGGGAATGCCTCGATCGAGAACCTGTGGGTGCTGCCCGAATTTATCGGCAAAGGTGTTGGCAAGACGTTGTTCCTGCACGCTGTGGAACGATCGCGCCAGCGCGGCTATGAAACCCTGCAGCTCGAGGCAGATCCCAACGCGGTCGGTTTTTACGAGAAGATGGGGATGCACAAGATTGGTGAGCAGCGCTATCCTGAAATGGATTGCCAGCCGCGCAGCCTGCCGATCATGGAAATGAAATTGTAGCAATAGTTTTCCGGTTTTATTTTACCAATTCCTTCGCGCTCTCGATCAATGTTGCGCGCAGCGGATATGGATCGCTGCCTGCCATTTGCATGCCCAGCATCAGCGGACCGACGACAGGCGGACCGTCGAGGCGGACCAACTTTGCTTTTGGCAGATGTCTCAGCACAATGTCCTGCATGGGCTGTGTAATGAGTTCCCCGGCTTCGAAGATACTGCCTGATTGCACAACCTCGACCTCATCGTTTTCCATTTCGATTTGCCGCGCCACCGAAATCGCCAGCCAGCCAAGTTCCTCGCCTGCCCAGTGCATCACTTCCAGTGCAGCCTGGTCGCCTGCCCGCGCGGCATCGATGACTTCCACAGCGATAAACGGAAACAGGTGATACTGATCGTTTGATAGTCCTTCCATCAAATCCAATTCGTCTTTGGCGCCGGTCGCCTCGAGCAACACCTTCGTTAGCGCCGTTGGCGGTATGCGTTTGATCCAGGCGTAATTGACGAGTTGCATGGCGCGGTAGGCGATTTCCATTGCGCCGCCGTACTCGCCGAACAGCGGACCGTTGCCGACGATGCGGCCTTCCTTTCCGTTTTTGCCGCGCCCGCGACAATTGTTGGAGGATCCGGCTGTGACGTTCACGCCGAATCCGTGTGAGGTGCCGGAGATCAGACCGTTCACGCCATCGTTGACGACCTCGACCGGACAGGACAACTGCAGCGCAGCGATTGCCTGCAAGTGTTCCGCTCTGTCAGATGGAAAGTCGTATCCCGCGACGCCGAAGCCTGCTCCCGCGACCCGATCCCTTTCCACGCCTGCCGCTTGACGCGCCTCCTCGAACGACGTTTGCAGCACGCCTGTCAGGCCGTCATAGCCAACGGTCTGATGATTGCCGCCGCCTGCCTCGCCAAATCCAATGCACCGTCCCGTTTCATCGGCGATCAGCGCGTGCGTTTTGGAGGAACCGACATCGATTCCTAAAAAATATCTCATCCTTCCCTCATTGCGTTTCGGATCTGACGGTATCCAATCGGCTGGATGTCTTCGCTCTCGATGAATTTCTTCAACTCATCGCGCATGAACGTGCTGTAATTTGCCACGCGGCTTTCCCAATCCGGGGCGATGGCGCGCAGTTCGGCCGTATCGATCGAGGGGTGCAAAATGAAATGCGTGATGCCGACAGGTAAATTGCCAAAGAGATCCTTTGCAAATTCCATTTGCTTCTGTTCGTTTGGTTCATCCAACGGCATGGCAAGAATCCCATCCACCATCGGCAGGCCCATATTTTGCAACTGCTGTATGACCGGTGCATAGGCTTGCATTTCGGCCGGGCCGATTCCCAGCATCTCGGCACCCGGGGCATCTGGACGCGGCAGCATGTTCGGTAGAAGCCTGCTCGCGGCAGCCTGGATGTACGACTGGATGAACAGCGGGCTCATGATCGTCCCCATGTGCGAATCGACGTGCGTGACGTCGATCCCGGCTGCCAGGGCGCGTTCGATCTGCGCGTTGACTTCTCGCTCGACCGCCTCCGGCTTGGCGTTGGCGTATGCAGCTGGAGGCCACTGATGGAAATAACCATCCGCGTCCAGCAAGCCCGACTCCTGCTCCCGCGTCGACAGCGGTCCCCAGCGATAGCTTTCCCACTCCGCATTGAGCGTCGCATGGACTCCCATGTCGATCTCCGGATGCGCGCGGCACATCTGCGCCACAGCCGGGAACCACGGACAGGGCACCATCACTGCCGCGGAAGTGATCGTGCCGAACTTCCACAAATCCTGGAACGCCTGCAGCGCGGCATGGCACATGCCGATGTCGTCGGTGTGGATGATGACGAGGCGGTCGGTTTCTGAAAAGCCCAGCTTTTTGAGAAACGGGTTCGGGGTCATGAGTTATCTTTCTCCTTCAAGCGGATGGTCATAATTTGATAGGGTTTCAAATTCAACTGGATCGAATTGCCTTCCACGCTCAATTCGGATTCGTTTTCCTCGAGCAGGTTCGTCTCCCAGGCTGCTTCCACTGCGAATCCCGCCCGGAGTTGAACCTGCCCGCGTTTCCTCTGGCTTTCATACAAGCGGACGATGATCCCGTCCCCGTCTTCGGAGCGTTTGATGGTTTCGATGATTACATTCGGTTCGCTGGTGCTGACCATGGACGGTAGACCGTGGACGGTGGTTGATGCACGGTCCTCGGTCTTCGGTCTACAGTCTGACCGATACACAACAACCGGATCATTCAGCAAATACGCCTCCCTCTGTGTCTCTTCATCCCACGGCCCCAGGTGCGGATATAAACTGTATTTGAATTGATGCTCGCCAAAATCTGCGGTTGGGTCGGGCATGGTGGGAGAGCGAAGTAATGTCAGCCGGATGACATGGTTGTGAATATCGTGTCCGTATTTACAATCGTTCAGGAGACTGACGCCATAGTTTCCTTCGCTCAAGTCAGCCCATTTGTGAGCGCAGGTCTCGAAGCGCGCCCAGTCCCAGCTGGTGTTGCGGTGGGTCGGCCGCTGCACGTTGCCCCATTGGATTTCGTAGGTGGCTTGCGAGGCGAGCACGTCGACGGGGAAGGCAACCTTGAGCAGGATGTGACGCTCCTTCCAGTCGATGTGTGTGTCGAAGTCCAGGCGCGGCGAATTGTGGTTCATTGAAATGCGCTGGGTGTAGGAACTGTTCAGAATGCGGCGTTCGATTTCGACCGTTTGGCGCAATTCCCCCTGCTCCACCATCCTGATGGAGGCAGCCGGTTCCGCCAGCCACAGCTTGTCGTCGTAGAAAATGTCCACGTCCCAGGCGTCCCAGTTCTTCGGGCGGTCCTCGAATGCCTGGAATTGATTGCCGATCCCATTCGAGGCGAGCACGTCGCGATTGGCACGCTTGTCGAAGATGCGCGTGATGTCGCCGTCGCTGTTGAATTCGACGCGGAGAAAGTCGTTTTCTAATTTGACCACGGACGACGGACCATGGACCATCGTCTGTGGTCTATCGTCTATGGTCATTTTCAGTGCAACCACACTATAGGGCGGCAACTCACCTACATCAGCCCAGAGGCCGGATTCCGCCGGTTGAACGGGGACAGGCTGCCCGTCGCGTGTGAGGCGCTGGAAGGAGTCGCCCGGGACGAAGACCGGGCCCCGCTGCGCGAACGAGGTCGCGTTGACGAGGAGAATGTCTCCATCCAATTTCTGCGCGAGAGCCTCGAGCGCCTCGTCACAGAGTTGAGTCACATTCTGCGTCAATTCTGCATATTGCTGCTGCGCCTCCTCGTAGACGGGGCCAATGCTCGAGCCCGGGATGATGTCATGGAACTGGTTGAGGCAGACCGTGCGCCAGGCGTTGGTAAATTGGTCGATTGGGTATTGGTAATTGGTCAGCAGTGCTGCATAGGCTGCGATGAACTCGGTATCATGCAAAAGGAATTCACTCCGGCGGTTGAGGCGTTTGGTGCGCGCCTGCGTGGTGTACGTGCCGCGATGATATTCGAGATAGAGTTCGCCGTTCCAAACCGGTATCATGCGCGACTCCGCGGCTGGCGCGATGGATTCAAAAAATGCTTTCGCGCTCGACTGCCTGACCTGCGGCAGGGCCGGGAAGCCTTTCATCACTGCGATGTTCTCGAGCATCTCGCGCGTCGGACCCCCGCCGCCATCGCCGAAGCCATACGCCATGAGCAGCTCCATGTGCAATTCCTTTTGCTGGAAATTCTTCCACGTGCCAAGCGCTTCCCGCGCATCCGCCATGGCGTTGTAGGTGCTGGCAAAGTCTCCGGAGTCCGGCACAGTGATGAAATGGGTAAGGACCTGCGTGCCGTCGATGCCCTGCCACAGGAATGTATCGTAGGGCAGGCGGTTGTATTGACTCCAGCCGATCTTGATGGTCATGAAATATTTCAAGCCAGCCTGCCGGATCAGCTGCGGCAGCGCCCAGGCGTAGCCGAACACGTCGGGCAGCCACAACACGGGACTTTCGGCCTGCGGGCTGAACTGCTCGCGGAAGAACGTGCGCCCCAGCAGGAACTGCCGCGCCAGCGACTCGGCGCCGCTGAGATTGCAATCCGCTTCGACCCACATGCCGCCGATCGGCTCCCAGCGGCCCTCTTTTACCTTTTGCGCGATCGCTTCGAATAACTCAGGCTGGTCTTCCCTGATGAACTGATAGATCTGCGGCTGGCTCTGTGTGAAGTGATATTCGGGGAACTGCTCCATCAGGCGGATCACGTTCTGGAAGGTGCGCTCGGCTTTGCGGCGGGTTTGACCGAGAGTCCAGAGCCAGGCAACATCGATGTGCGCGTGGCCGGTGGCGTGGACGACCACGTCCAGCGGCGCTCCCGATCTTTCGATCCCTGATGTCAAGACTTGTGCGGCAGTTTCGACGCTCTGATAGAACTCGAGGCGGTCGAGCGGATCGCGCGTGTCGAGCGCGAGGAAGGCTTCCTCGAGCGCGTTGAGCAATCCATAGCGCGCCGGATTGCTCTCCTCCAGGACTTGGGCAGTCTCGAGCGCAACCCGCGTCAGCGCGATAAAGTCGCGCGTCGGCTGGTGGATCTGGACCAGCGCGCAGGGTCGCATATAAAGTTTTGTAAAAGGGTCGCCGCTCGCTGAGCCGCCCAGGCCTGTCCAGCCATGGAGCGCGAGGGTATGCGATCTTCCATCAGCCCATTTGGGTAGTAACAAAATCTCCTGGTGGTGGCGGTCGCAGGCGGCGTACGGTTCACCGTCGATGTATGCCAGGGCTTCCGGATGGCTGAAATCGCCTGCCTCGCCCAGCGGCAAATGCAAAGCAATGGGCTGCGAGGGCTCCCAATCTGCGGGAATCGTAAACGTGGTTCGCAGGAGGAAGTTCTGCATCCACGATCCCCAGTAATCGTGTGCGTCGATCTCCTGCCAGCCCGAATCATCCACGTCCCTGCCAGTGGGCGCGGGAATGAGGGCACTCTCCAATTCGCGGTAGCGAAAGGATGGCAATGTCTTTCTTTTGATGTTAACCAGCGGGACAATTAATGCAAGGCGTTGTTTGATCTTTTCAGGCGTCCAGCGAATGCGATGATACATGTCGTTTATCCGGCGTGCTGACGATGGGAACGAGTACTTAAAACACTCTGGCGAGTGTACAAAGAATCCGCCGGAGAGTCAACGAACGAATATCATGAGTTTTCCCGCAAAGTTCAATGAACCAATTTAGCGGCGTTCCGTCAATGCCAGGCGGACGCCCATCCCGATCAGCACCCCGCCCGTGAGCCAGCGCAGGATATTCGTATATCCTGGCTGGCGCGTCAGCCAGGCGCCGATCGCGCCCGCGAAATACCCGACGAGGACCAGGAAGCAAAGCCCAAACAGTGCGAAGGTAAGTCCCAGCGTGACCATTTGAAGCGCGATGTTACTGCTTGTCTTGTCGACGAATTGCGGCAGGAAAGCTAGGAAGAAGATCGCCACCTTGGGGTTCAGCACGTTCGACAAGACCCCCTGCCAAAAGAGCTTGTGAGAACTGACGGCGGCTGTCTGCCCCCGCAGCTCAAAGGCGCTCCTGTCGCGCAGCGACTTGATCCCCAGGTACACCAGATAGCATGCCCCTGCGAGTTTGACGATCAGGAATGCCGCCGCGGAGGCTTGCAGCAGCAGCGCGAGGCCCAACGCCGTTGTCGTGGTGTGGACGAGGATCCCGCAAACGACACCCGCCGCCGACAAAATGCCGGCCTTGGGCCCGTGCGCGATCCCGCGCGTGATGACGTAGAGCATGTCGGGTCCCGGGGCGATGATCAGCGCCCAGGACGCCAGGATGAACAAACCAAAACGGGTTGGATCGATCATTCTGCCTCCATGAAGTTTATATTATCCATTAAAACGACCTTTTCGGCGACCCTGCAAAGCAGTTGCCGAAAAGACAAAAGGTATATGTCACCCTGAGTGAAGCGGTGCGTACGTTGCCCCGCGTAGCGATGGGTCTCCGCCGCAAAGCGGCGGGATTCTTCGGTCGCCCGGTGGGCTCCCTCAGAATGACATTGATGTATTGCTACTTGTGTCTGAGCAGCAGGTACAGGCTGATTGCCGTGGAGACTACGGTCAAATAGGGGAGCAGCTTGTGTGCCAGCGCGACGACGGCTGGCATGGGTTTGTCGATGCTCACCAGGCCCCCAAAAACAATGGTGGCAATGAAGAACAGACCTGCAATCACAAAAGCAAGCCATTCAACTGCGCTCAATGGGGTTGTATGGTTCAACTGATAAATGCGGACAATGAGGAAAACGAACAACCCAAACCCGATCAGCTTATGGACGTTGAAGAGAATGGCACCATAAGGCTTCCCGGCATGGTGCAGCCAGTAGCCGGAAGAGAAGATCAGGAGAAAGAATATTCCTATGTTTACAAAGCGTAGCTCGAAAATGTTCATGATGGTTCCTTTGTTGAAGACCTACAACAACCTAAGTTTGGACAATGAATTCTTAGCCGATGGCGCTTTTGTAATCCGTGATTTTCACTTTCTTATGCCGTCCCAAAAGAGATCAAATCCCAACTGAATGATTTCCTCCTGTTTGCGCGGGTTCGATTGGGTGCGCAGGAGATTCATGACGGCGACAATGTCCTGATAAAGGAATCCACCGATCAGGTCGAAGGGATAGGGCTTGAGCGCGCCTTCCTCCAGGCCCCTTTGGATCGCCTCGTAGTAATAACTGAAGGACTTCCCAGTCTCTTCTATGATGGCTTTCTCTACCAGCCCCGAATCTCGAATTTGCTGGTTATATTCGTAGAGATCGATATTTTCCAAAAACCAGCGGATGGAACCGCTCCAGATGGTAAAGAACGTATCGCGGACCGAAAGAGAGGGTTCGAGCAGTGTCTGCATGTGCTCTGATTGTTCCCTGGCGATTTTGAGGACCAACTCATTGATCAGGTCCTGCTTGGTGGGGAAGTAGAGGAACAGGGTGCCGGCCGCGGTGCCTGCTTCTTTTGCAATCGCGGCAGTCGACGTGTTCTGCACGCCGTTGGCGACAAACAGCTTCAGGGCGGCATTCAGAAATTTCTCTCGTTTGTCAGGCGCAAGTTTGCGGATCATAATTTTCTCTTTCCATAAATGACTGATTGCTCAGTCATTATACAGTGAGAGGAGAACATTGTCAAGTCCTTTTCCTGCCGCGAACTTTCGCCGATTGCCTAAAGTGTTTTTCTGTGAGAATCAGTGTAATCTGTGGCAAGACAAGCTCTTTTCTTGCCGCGAATTCACGCGAATTTTCGCTAATCCAAACCCAATTCGCGTAGATTAGCGGATAGATTTTATGCCCGCGCCAGACGACCACGGTTAACTGGGGCGGTACCTTCGCGCGAATTTCTTAAAATGTTTTTCCGTGAGAATCGGTGTAATCCGTGGCAAGACAAGAATGCGGCATCCAGATGTCTCACTTGACAGGCTCTGGAACCGGGTAGATACTCATTCCGTCTTATCATCATGAAAATAATCTTGTGCAAAAGGCGGGCAGGATGAATAAAAGACTCTTCCCTCTGATCAGTGTCGTATTGATTGTAAGTTTCCTATTAACCAACTGTGGTCCGGTCACGCGCGTGCCCGCGGTGACAGAGACTCCCCAGGTGACACCGGATGTGCGGGTGCGGGCGGATCAGATCGCGCCGCATGTCGTCGAGCAGGTCCCGCCTGCGGGGCAGCGACTTGAATTGTCTGCCGGGATCCAGATCGTATTCGACCGCGAGATGGACCAGGAGAAGACTGCGCAGGCGTTCACGCTCCTCGACGCGCAGAACGAGCCTGTTCCCGGCAAAGGGAGCTGGCCGGACCCGAGAACGTTTTCCTTTAAACCGGATTCCAGGCTCGAGCCTTCTGCCGTTTACAGAGCGGCATTCTCCACTTCCACCTCAGGCACGGACGGAAAACCGCTGGACGAGGACGTGCGCCTGGAATTCATCACCACCGACGCCCTCGCCGTGGGGCAGGTCTTCCCGCTGCATGACGCCGAAGAGGTGGATCCCAAGACGAACATCACCGTCATTTTCAACCATCCGGTTGTGCCGCTGCAGATCAGGGAGGAGCAAAGCGACCTGCCGCAGCCGCTGGAGTTCTCCCCCGAGGTGACAGGACAGGGGGAATGGGTCAACTCGTCGGTGTATGTCTTCCAGCCGGAGAAACCTTTATTAAGCGGGACCCGCTACACGGTCAGAGTGGAGTCGGGCCTCGAAGATACGTTGGGGGACACATTGGAGAAATCCTACGTCTGGCAGTTCAGCACGCGCATGCCCGTCATTGGAAACATCGCTTTGAAGAACAGCTACCAGGATGTGGATAAACTGATCGAAAATGTCGTGCTGGACCAGGTATTTGTCGTGACCTTCCTCCAGCCCATGGAGGCGGAAAGCGCCTCCGAGAACGTTACTGTGACGGACAGCGTGACAGGCAAGCCGTATCCCATCGGCCTGAAATGGAACGATGATTTCACCGTGCTGACCATCGAACCGGCAGGACGCTATCAAACCGCCAGTTACTATGATCTTACGATCTCCAGGAAAATGCGCGCCGGGGATGGCGGGACATTGAAAGCAGGCCAGGTCGTCAGATTTGGGACCGTGTCGATGCCGCGGGTGGTCAGCGTTTTCCCGGCGCCGAATTCAGCGCCGGACGTTTTCGACTCGCACGCGGAGATCCGTTTTGCTTCGCCGATGAACCTTGCCTCGCTGAAGAGCAGGATCGTCATTTCGCCGCAGCCCAAAGCCGGAATACAGTGGTACTACAACGAGTACAACTGGGACTTGTTTATTTACGGGCTGGAGCCTGCGACAGATTACATTGTACGTGTGCTGCCGGGGGCGGCGGATATTTACGGCAATACGACCACGAGCGAATACGCATTCGCGTTCCGGACCGGGGACCGGGATCCGTACGCGCGGCTGGTGCTGCCCTGGCAGCCGCTGGTGTACCGCGCCGAGGGTCCGCAGGAGGTCTTCTTCGAGCAGACCAATCTCACCTCCGGGACGGTTTCTCTTTATTCCATCACATTCGAGCAATTCCAGAGGTTGATGACAGACAGCGATCGACGACGGGCTTTCAAACCGACCGGCGAACCGATCCGGGAGTGGAATGCCGTGACGGAGGCTGCGGTCCGCAACAAGACGGACCTGCAGGTTTTCAAGCTGCAGGATTCGAAGGAGCAGCCGCTCCCGCCGGGATATTATTTCATCGGCGTGAATGGCCAGCCATTGACGTACAGCAGTCGTTTTTATGATGCCAATGTATTCATCGTGGCGACGGACAACATCACGCTCAAGGCCTCCGCGACGGACGCCTCGGCCTGGGTGGTGGACCTCGAAAGCGGAACGCCGCAGGGAGACCTGCCGGTCGAGTTCTACGATGAGAACTTCCGGCGAGTGGGTGAGAAGACCACGGATAAAAACGGCCTGGCTTCCGTCGCTGAAGTGAAAGAGCCGCTGTATGCCCGCGTGACGGGGACCGAGCGGGTCGCGTTCACAGCCGTCGAGTGGGGGAGCGGCGTCTGGGCGGGCGACTTTGGCTTGTATGAAAATTACTATGGAAGCGCGAGCGCGCCGTTCGCCTATCTCTACACCGACCGGCCCATTTATCGCCCCGGGCAGGAAGTCTATTTCAAAGGCATCGTCCGCCAGAACGATGACCTGCACTACAGCATTCCGAAAGATGAAAAAGTGTACCTGTCCATCGAGTTGTTCGGCGAACGCCTCTTTGGCGAATACATGCCGCTCTCGGAGCTGGGCAGCTTCACCGGGACGTTCAAACTTGGCGAGGATGCCGGGCTGGGAACCTATGATGTCTTTGTGCGGAAATCCCCCGCGGATGAAAACCCGTTCGGCTACCTCACTTTCCGCGTAGCGGAATATCGCAAGCCCGAATATGAGGTGCTGGCTTCTCCCGACCGGTCCGATATCCTGGCGGGGGAACAGGTGACGTTCAGCCTGGACGCGAAATATTACTCCGGCGGCGATCTGGGCGGCGTAGAGGCAGCCTGGTTCCTCGAAGCGACGCCTTATTATTTCCAGCCCGCTTCAGATGAGTACCGGCGCTTCAGTTTCATGGACTGGGACCGGGATGAATTCTGGCAACCGCAGCGCGACAGCAAGCGAGGACCGCTGGCAGACGGCAAGGGCGTGACCGATGAAAACGGGCATTTCGAAGTCACGCAGACGCTCGGGCTGGATGAGGCGAAAAACAGCCGGCGGGTTTCCTTCCGGGCGAATGTGACCGATGTTGCCGGGAACGTGGTCAGCGGGAGCACGAGCGTCATCGTGCATCAAAGCGAAATCTACGCGGGCATTCGTTCGCTCAGTTACATCGGCAAACAGGGAGAGGAGCAGCCGTTCGAGGTCGTCGTCCTGGACTGGGGGTCCGAGCCTGTCCCGGATCAGGATGTGAACGTCAGGTTTGTGGAACGGCGCTGGTACAGCGTGCAGACTCAGGACAAGCAGGGTCAATTGAAATGGGAGACTTCGGTCAAGGAAATCCCCGTCACGCAAGTGAATGCGACGACCGGGGCGGATGGCAGGGCAACTGTCTCTTTCATCCCGCCCGCGGGCGGCGTGTACAAAGCCATCGTGACTGTCCGCGACAGCAAGGGTCACACACATCAGGCTTCTGCATACATCTGGGTGGCGAGCGAGGATTATGTGGCGTGGCGCCAGACGAATGACCGCGCCTTCGAGCTGATCGTGGATAAAGATTCGTATTCGCCGGGCGACACGGCGGAGATTCTGATCGCGCAGCCGTTCGAACACGATGTGTATGCGCTGGTCACCTATGAGCGCGGTCACGTCTACAAACAGAGTGTGATTCTTTTGCAGGGAAACAGTACCGTTTACAAATTGCCGATCACGGAAGACATGGCTCCCATCTCGTATGTTTCGGTGGTAGTGATCAGCGGCGCGGGGCAAAGCGGCACGCCCGATTTCAAGATCGGCATGGCAAGCCTGAACGTGGATACTGACCATCAGGAACTGGATGTAAAAATTACAGCCGACCAGGAATCCGCGGGACCCGGGGATACGATCATCTACACCGTGGAGACCAAAGATTACAGCGGCAAGCCGGTCTCGGCCGATGTCTCGCTGGCGGTGGTGGATAAATCTGTGCTGGCACTGGCTCCCCCGAATTCCATGCGGATGATCGACGCGTTCTACTCCGACCAGGCGCTGAGCGTCCGCACGGGGCTAGGCATTGTGCTCAACGCCGAAGACTTCAACGCCCAGTATCGTGAGAGCATCCCCGAAGGCGGCGGCAGCGGCGGCGGCGGCGTCGAGACGAGTCTCGGCATTGTGACCGTGCGCGGGAATTTCAAGGATACGGCGTTCTTCGAGGGAGTAGCCACCACCGATGAGAACGGCAAGGCGCAGTTCACGGTGACCCTGCCGGACAACCTCACCACCTGGCAGGCGGATGCGCGCGCGGTCACGGCAGACAGCCGCGTGGGGCAGACGACCGGGGAACTGCTCAGCACAAAGCCGCTCTTCGTCCAGCTGCAGACGCCGCGCTTCTTCGTCAACGGCGACCAGGCGACGGTCGGCGCGCTCGTCCACAACAATACCGACAAGCCGATGACGGTCAATGTCTCGCTGGAGGCTGAAGGCGTCGAGCTGCTCTCGTCTGCGTCGCAGCAAGTGGATGTGGCAGCCGGCACACAAAATTACGTGACTTGGTATGTCACCGTCCAGCCGGGCGCCAAGCGCGTGGACTTCACCGCGCGCGCCTCGGGCGGCTCGTACCAGGATGCCAGCAAGCCTGCGCTCGGCACGCTGTCTGATCAGGGCATCCCGGTCTACAACTACGTCGCGACCGAAACGGTCGGCACGGCGGGTATGCTGCTGGAGGCAAACTCTGCAACAGAAGCGATCCGGCTCCCGTCCACGCTGAATTTCACCGATGCACAGCTTTCGGTGGAGATGTCGCCCTCGCTGGCGGCGTCGATGCAGAGCGGGCTGACCTATCTCGAAGATTATCCCTACCTGTGCATGGAGCAGACCGTCTCGCGCTTCCTGCCGAATGTGATCACGGCGCGCGCCCTTGAAGAGGCGGGCATCGCGTCCCCCGGCTTGCAGGCAAGCCTCAACGCGAACGTGAAGGCGGCGCTGCAGAGAATCTATGCCAAGCAGAATTTCGATGGCGGCTGGAACTGGTGGGACGGCGAGAAGAGCGACCCGCAGACGACTGCCTATGTGGTCTATGGTCTGCTCGAAGCAAAAGACTCCGGTTACACCGTCTCCGAGAACGTGATTTCGAGCGCGATCAAATTCCTGAAGGGGAACGCGCTGGACTTGAACCGCAACGATCCAACCTGGAAATTCAATCGCACGGCGTTTATCGCCTATGTGTTGGCGCGCGCAGGCGATGAACGCGCCGTGCATGTGAACTTCCTGTACGAGTACCGGACGTCGCTGGGGCTGTATGGCAAGGCCCATCTCGCGCAGGCGCTGTATCTCCTGGACCCGAAGGATGCGCGCCTCGACTCCCTGCTTTCGGACCTCGAGGCGGCTGCCGTTTTATCGGCCGCAGGCGCGCACTGGGAGGAGGGCTACCGCGACTACTGGAACTGGAACACCGACACGCGCACGACCGCCATCGTATTGAACGCGTTGACACGGATCAATCCGGACAGTCCCATTACTGCGAACGCGGTGCGCTGGCTGATGGCTCACCGTAAAGGCGGACACTGGCACACGACACAGGAGACGGCCTGGTCGCTGATCGCGTTGACCGAGTGGATGCGCGCCTCCGGGGAATACGATACCGATTACGCCTTTGCCATCGGCTTGAACGGCGAGATGCTCGAACAGGGCAATGCCACGAAGGAAAACATGGCAGAGACCGTCAAACTGCAAGTCGAATTGAAAGACCTGCTGACGGAGAGCGCGAACTATCTGGTCTTCACGCGCGGCGAGGGGCCAGGTAACCTGTATTACAGCGCCTACCTGAGCGCGGAACTGCCGGTCGAATCGATCGAGCCGCTGGACCAGGGCGTGGGCATCTCGCGGCAGTACTTTACTTTGGATGATTCAAAGAAACCCATCACGCAAATCCAGCGCGGCGAGCTCGTGCGCGTCCGCCTGACGGTGGTCGTCCCGGCGGCGGTGCACTACCTCGTGATCGACGATCCACTGCCCGCTGGCCTCGAAGCCGTCGACTCGACGATCCTGACCGATACAGCCGTCCCGAGATCATACACGCTCCGCGATTACAAGGAGCGCGGCTGGGGCTGGTGGTATTTCTCGCATGTCGAACGGCGCGATGAAAAGATCGTGCTCTCGGCTGATTATCTGCCCGCCGGAACCTACGTGTTCACCTACCTGGCGCGTGCCAGCACCGCCGGGATGTTCAAGGTCATCCCGCCGACTGCCAGCGAATTCTACTTCCCCGATGTGGGCGGCCGAGGCGCAGGCAGTGTGTTCGAGGTGAAGCCGTAGGCCCGGCCCCCACTGTCCCATCGGGACATCTCCCCCAAATGCGACGATGAAAACCTGGGATGCGTACTAAACAGTAAATTCGTCGGATTTGGGGGAGCTCGCTCCGCGAAGCGGGCGGGTGAGGGTTGCAAAATATGATCTTTGCCAAAGGCATAATCCATATACGACAGGAATTCCCCACCAACGAGGCATGCTCGTCATGATTGATTACCTGGTCCATCTATATAAAAGCGGCACGGAACCATTCCGAACCGATAATGGCACACATGTGTCTGTCCTTCTTTGAAACAAAGACTGGCTACACAATCCTCTCGGGAGCTTGATCATGTCGATACCGCATACAGACGATTTTTCGATTCAACATGCCATCGAAAATGGCATCGAACGGGTCACATATACGCCAAAACGTCGCCGCTTCGAGACGCCCATCCTGATGCAGCATGGGATGTGGCACGGAGCCTGGTGCTGGCAGAACTGGCAGGAATTGTTTGCCGCCTGGGGTTGGGAAACACACGCCTGCAGTTTGCCAGGCCATGGTGGTTCACCCGCGCAGCGTCCCATCCGTTGGGCAACGCTCGGTTACTATTTGGAATTCCTCAGGGCGGAGATCGAACGTCTCCCATGCCGCCCCGTGTTGATGGGACACAGCATGGGCGGCGCCCTGACGCAGTGGTATCTGAAATATGGCGGCGACCCTTCGACAAGCTCAGGGCAAGTCCTTCCGGCGGCGGTATTGGTTGCGCCATGGACTTCGCACAACATGCTGCCGTCGGTTCTCCGTTCCACGCGGCGCGACCCGCTCGGTGCCGCGCTTTGCCTCTGCACACTGACGTCGACGCCGATGGTGCGCAGCCCGGCGCGGGCCGCTGAAATGTTCATTCATCCGGGAGCGCTCTGCTCGCCGGAGGAACTTCATGCGCGCCTGGGACCGGAGTCGTTCCTGGTTTTGGCGCAGTACAACCCGCTCCTGTGGTCTCCCGTGAGGCGCACATCCATTCCGCTGTTGTGGCTCGCGGGCACGGCAGACGCGCTCATCTCAGAGCCGGAATCGCGTCGCTCTGCGGAGCACTATCAGGCGAAGTATGTCGCGGTTCCGGAGGCGGGGCATAATCTGATGATGGAGAAGAGTTACCAGAAAACCGCGGAAATTATTCATGAATGGCTCGTCAGACAGGGTGTCAAATAGTGACTGCTTTGAATAGTGTTATGATTCTTACGAAAAACTTTAGGAGTAAAACGTATGACAAAAATCATTGTGAGTGAAGATTGTGGCAACTCTCCCAAAAACATATTCATCGAAAAAATGACGGCTGCTTTTGCCAAACGTGATGCTAAATTTCTACTTGGCAATGGTACTTGTTTAGCGTGCGAAAGCACGAGAGTGAGAAGGGTCAAACGTCTGGAAAAGACAGGCGGAATGACTCTTGTCAGGGAGAGCG
>JAFGCG010000004.1 GCA_016932715.1 Anaerolineales bacterium | reverse complement strand
CTGGAGCACGCAGCCAGCATTGTTGAGCGGCGGGTTCGATAACAAGGGTGCGATCGCAGGGAACACCTGGGTCGAATATGATGTGACGGCTTTGGTGTCCGGGAATGGAACGTACACATTCGCCTTGATCGCTGACGGGACGGATGGTGTTACCTTCTCCTCCCGCGAAGGGACCGCGCCTCCCGAACTTGTGGTGACACTCGGCACGGGTTCCTCAGGAGCCACAAATACTCCAACCGCTACGCCAACCTCCACAGCTACGCTCGCGGCAAGCAGCACACCGACACCTACGCAGACCGCCTCAACAGCTACGCCAACGAATACTCCGACACCTACAGCTACCGTCAGCGCTCCGGGCGGCCCGCTAACGTTCATAACCGTGGCAGATGCGCGCGTTTATCAAGGCTCGCCAACCACCAACTACGGATACCAAACCAACATCCAGGCAGATGCAGGTCCAGGAACTTCGGTGCAAAGGAGTTATCTCCGCTTCGATGTGAGTGGCATCAGCGGACCCATCGAAAGCGTGAAACTGCGGGTCTATTGCACGACCAATGGAACAGTAAATGGTCCGGCTGCCTATCTGGCGGATAATACCTGGATCGAAAGAGGTACCGGAGGGGTCACCTGGAATACGCAGCCGGCCCTGTTAAGCGGCGCGTTCGATAACAAAGGTGCGATCGCGGCAGCCTCCTGGGTGGAGTACGATGTAACGGCCCTGGTGACCGGGGACGGCACCTATACCTTTGCCCTGGTCGCGGACAGCTATGATGGCGTTACCTTCTCCTCCCGCGAAGGATCCTTTGATCCTGAACTGGTGGTGACTCTGGATGCAGGCGCGCTGATGAGTATGGATGCTTCCTTCTCTGCACCGATCGATATGCCGATCGCTACGCAAACACCCGCCTGGACGCCCACGTCCGCTGATATGCCTGCTTCTACCGATACAGCCATGCCCGCGCCGACGGACACACCTGCGCCAACTGCGACACCTGCCGACACACCTTCGCCAACACCGACAGTCAGCCTGCCAGGTTTAACTCGCCTGCGATGGCGTATGTGAACTTCAAGTCTGTCTCCCTGAGGCAAATAAGAACAGTCCCGCATTGCGCGGGACTGTTGCATTACGTTAGAAGTTCAGCGCCGTTGGAGGCACGCGTGATGTATATTTCCGGTTGATACCCGATTTCGGATTCATACCCCTCTGCCAGCAATTGAGAAAACCTTTCGGCTTGTTCGCGGGCGACGAGGTTGACCGTACAGCCTCCAAAGCCCGCGCCGGTGAGACGTGCCCCATGGCATCCGTCCAGGGATTGCGCGATGCGCGCCATCGAATCCAGCTCGGGGCAGGAGACCTCATACAGGTCGCGCAGGCTGACGTGACACTGATCCATTAATTCGCCAAAGCGCCGGATGTTTCCCGCTTCGAGCAGCGCCTCAGCCTGTTTCGACCTCTCGATCTCTTCCACCACGTGGCGCGCCCGCTGCGAGACCAGCTCCGGGAGTTTCGCGGCGAAACGATTGAACTGCTCCACGCTGACGTCGCGCAGCGATTGGATGTCCGGCAGGTCCTGTTTGAGCAGGCGCACGGCTTCCTCGCACGCCGCGCGGCGTTTGTTGTATTCACCGCTGGTCAGCTTGCGGCGCACCTTGGTATCCGCGATCACAATGGAAACATCCTCCGGCAGGGGAATCGTCTTCCACTCCAGCGAACGGCAATCGAGCAGGAGCAAACGATTTTCCACGCCGCAAGCCGAGGCGAACTGATCCATGATCCCGCAGTTGACGCCCACATACTGGTTCTCCGCTTTTTGGCCGAGCAGGGCGCGCTGCATGGGCGGCAGGGTCCAGCCGCCGAGAGCCTGCCAGGCGATCACGAACGCCATCTCCACCGAGGCGGACGAGCTCAAGCCTGAGCCGCGCGGCACATTCGATGCATAGACCCCGTTCAGTCCGCGCGCTTCCAAATGATTCTCGTTCAGCGCCCACATCACCCCCGCGGGATACTGCGCCCATTCGGGCAGGGGAGAACCATCCGCCCCGGTTTTTAACGGGATCGTGCGCGGGGAGAAAAAAACCTCCTGGTCGAAGTCGGCAGCCACCAGCCGGGTCTGATCCGCATCGGCTGGCGAGAAAGCGACATAGGTGGCGCGGTCGATCGCAGCCGGCAAAACGAATCCGTCGTTGTAATCCACATGCTCGCCCAACAGGTTCACACGACCGGGTGCCCTGGCAATGTGTGCAGGTGCATGCCCATAGGTTTGTTGAAAGATACTTATGATGTGATCGATGAGTTCCATTTCAACCGATTGTACAGGAGTTCACGCAGGTTGACGAGATTGGAATGATGCTGATAAACTGCTTCATTCCTGATTAAGGTTCCTATGCAAAGCCTCAACATTCAGTTCAACGCTCTCCGGCAATCACCAACTGTCGCGATGGCAGATCGTATCCTTGCGCTCAAAGCCAGCGGACGAAAGCTGATTGGCTTGCAGGTGGGCGATCCCGATTTTGGGACACCCCCCGCTGTGCTCGAGGTTGCAGCCAAAGCGATGCAGGAAGGCTTCACTCACTACGGCCCCAGCAAAGGATACCCTGAACTGCGCCAGGCGGCAGCCCTCAAACTGGAACGCGACAATGGCGTCCACGCAGCATACGATCCGGAAACCGAGCTGCTGGTCACGCACGGCGGGATCCATGCCTATTATCTTGCGATGCAGTCCATCCTGAACCCGGGCGATGAGGTGCTGGTCCCTGACCCGAGCTGGGGAACGCATGCCAACATGGCGACGATGCTGCGCGCGAACGTGATCCGCGTCCCTGCCCCGGCGGAGGATGGATTCATCCCCCCTTTGGAGTCCTGGCAAAAGGCATTGACCTCGAAGACGCGCGTCATCGTCTTGAATTATCCGTCGAACCCAACGGGCGCATATCCCACCCGCGAGTATTTGGAGCAGTTACAGAGTTTTGCTGCGAAACATCATCTGTGGATCGTCAGCGACACAGTCTATGAAAACTTATACTATGGTGAGAAACCGACGAGCGCCGCGGCTTTCGAGGGCGCGAAAGAACGGACGATCCTCGTCAACAGCCTCTCGAAGACCTATGCCATGACGGGCTGGCGCGTGGGCTATCTTGCCGCGCCGCAGGCGGTCATCGACAATGCCTTGAAAGCGGGACAAAACTCGATCACCTGTGTGGCGCCGTTCGTGCAGAAAGCGGCTGCGTTTGCATTGACCGATCCAGCTGCCCAGCAGGCAACGGCAGATATGCGAGCCGCGTACGCACGTCGCCGCGACCGGGTGCTGCGAATATCGCATGAATTGGAAAGCGAGAAGGTCCTGGTCACACCGCCGCAGGGCGCCTTCTACTTCTTCCTCGACGTTCGTCCACTGAAGATGACTTCGCTCGAGATCTGCGAGCGGATCCTCGAAGAGGCCGGCGTAGGACTTGTGCCCGGCTCCGGCTTTGGCGCGCAGGGCGAGGGATTCATCCGCATGACGATCGCAGCCTCGGATGAGGAAGTGGAAGCGGGATTCCGCAAGATTGTGGAGTGGGCTGAGAAACAGTAGGCAGTGTTCAGTATTCAGTAATCAGTGTGCAGTAGGGGTGACCTGCTACGGTCGGTTGTGGAGTTGGATAGACCACGAAGGGTCGCCGGTCTGCGAAACAAGGAAACATACAATGAAAATTGCATTCCAGGGTGAACCCGGCGCGTATGGCGAACAGGCTGTCTTCAATTATTTTGGGGAGGTTGAAACGCTGCCACGCGAATCATTCGATACAGTATTTGATGCAGTCGTCTCAGGGGAGTCTGACGCGGGGTTGATCCCGATCGAGAATTCGCTGGCGGGAAGTATCCATCAAAACTATGACCTGCTTTTGCGCCACGACCTGCATATCATCGGCGAATATCCCTTGCGCGTGCAGCATTGCCTGATCGCTCTCCCCGGCGTTGCCAAAGCGGACATCAAAAAAGCGATCAGCCATTACCAGGCGCTGGGACAGTGCGCCGCGTATCTGCGCAAATTGGGTGTGAAGCCGGAAGCGGTTTACGATACGGCCGGCAGCGTGAAGATGCTCAAAGAATCCGGCGCGCGCGATACCGCTGCGATCGCCTCCCGCCGCGCCGCGCAGATTTACGGGATGCAAATCCTCGAGGAGGGCATCGAGGACAATCCCGAGAATTACACCCGCTTCCTTGCCATTTCGAAAACGGCCGCCCAGGGACCGGATGGCGATGCCAAGACCTCTATCGTGTTCACGTTGAAGAATCAGCCTGGGGCATTGTTCAAAGCCTTGAGCGTCTTCGCTCTGCGCGACATCGACCTGACCAAGATCGAGTCCCGACCTTTGCAAGGCAAACCCTGGGAATATCTGTTTTATATTGACTTCATTGGCGCCTCGCATGAAGAGACGGTCTGCAGGGCTTTGGATCACCTGGGCGAATATGCCTTGATGTTGAGGGTGCTGGGGTCGTACCCGAGATTTAAGGGATGAAAGAAGAAAGAGGAAAGAGGAAGATGAAAGAGGAAAGATGCAGGTCTGTCAGCGAGGGGTGCCTGTTTTACTGTATAATTTTCTCAATCAGCGCAAGGCCGCCGGAAGGAACATCCCTTGATCGACACCATCCGTCCTTACATCACAAAAGATGAACCGTTCGGTCCGATCGACTCGGTGGATATCGATCCTAAAGATACCGAAGTCATGAACCGGTTGTTTGAACGGCACAATTGGATCTATAAACACCTCCATCAGAGACCGTCCATTATCATGGGGCGTAAAGGCGCGGGGAAGACCTATTATCTGCGGACCGTCTTCTTCGACAAGCAGTACGATTTTTTTACCGAGATCCGAACCGCACATCTGCTCGGGCATATCTCCAGCGTGATCCAGGGCATGACGAAGGATGCCGTTTTCCCGGAAACGCTTTCGGAACTGTGGGAAACGATCCTGTGGACCTGCGTCCTGTCAGAAATTCGCAGGCATCCGTTGTTATCACCGGAAAAGTCCTCTGTCGTCAGTGCATATCTGGAAAAAGTGGGCGTTCAGGACGGCGACACCGTTGATGATGTGCTTTGGAAACTCGCCAATCTTTTCGATGAAGTCATCAAGAGCAACCCCCGGGATGGAATTTCGGAAATCCTGAGGCGCTTCGACCGCGTCGCTTTCGATGATGCCCAATCCGCAGTCGTGGCAAGCCTCCAGGCCTCCAAAAAGAACTTTGTTATCCTGATGGACTCGCTTGACGATTTCCGCCTGGATATCGACTCCGTTTCCCATTCACTGCAGGGACTCCTGAAATTTGTGGGTTCGATGAACAAGCCAAGGGACGTGGTGGACATCCGATTCTGCCTGCCCTCCGAGTTGTTCCGCCGGATCGTCAAGATCTCCTCCAACCCTAACAAGGATTTCCGGCGCGCGCTGAAGCTCCAGTGGACAGCCAGCGAACTAGTCCTGATTGGCGCCCAGCGTTTGATGTATTACCTCGCCTTGTATTATCCGAAATTTTTAAAGGAGATTTCTCCGCTCGACCTCACCAAACGCGCCGATGCGCTGATGCTCTTTGGCAAGGTGCTGCCTGAGAGAATCACCAACCAGGCGGGCTTTCAGGAAGAGACCATGTCTTATATTTTGCGGCATACCCAGCTTTTGCCGCGGCATTTCCTGATGTTGTTGAACTCCATTTTCAGAGGCGCGGCGTCGGACTCGCATCCGTTTCCGATCAGCGCAGAGAAGATCATCAGGGGGGTTCGGAAAGTGGAGGAGTTCATCGTCAGCGAGATTTTTGTGGCTTTCAAGCTGATCCACCCGACGGCCGAAGCGACCTGCAAACGCTGTCTGCCCGAGCTTGGACATAAGTTCTCGATCGGTCAACTCCACCAGGTGTTCACCCGGCACGGGAAAGCGGTCTTTGGCGGGGAGGGTATGTTCGAATTCCAGCGCATGCTGATCGAGATCGGCGCCCTGGGGCGGGTCATCCCTGGCAAGGAAACGGATATTTACATCAAAGGCAACTTTGAATACACCGTTTCACATGAATTGACGCTCAGCCACGACGATGAATTGTGTATCCATCCGCTCTTTTCAGGTATTTTCCGGAATGATGGCAGGAAGGATCGCCCCGTCTATCCGTACGGCAGCGCGCTGGAGGATGAGGATTATCGGGATAAGGTGGAGTAGTCGGTGGACGATGGACAATCGTCCATGGGGTATAGGCAATGCAAAACGATCCCTGGTTGGATAAATGGTTGGCGCTGATCCGCGAAAGGTCCGCGAATGGACCTGTCCTCGAGCTTGGGTGCGGAAACGGCCGGGATACGGTCGATCTGCTGGCAGCAGTGCCTTGCGTCATCGCGACGGATATTTTCATGGAAAACCTGGCGGAATGTACGCAGTCCGCTTCCCGCGCGAAGCTCCTTCAGATGGATATTGGAAAGCCACTCCCATTTGCGGATCACAGCCTGCTGGTGATCGTTGCCAGCCTGAGCCTGCATTATTTTTCATGGGAGGTCACTTTGCAGATCTCGTCTGAGCTCAAGCGTTGCCTCACAAATGGCGGACTCCTACTTGCCCGCTTTAATTCGACCAATGATCATCATTTCGGTGCAGCCTCCGATCTGGAAATCGAGCCTAATTTTTATCAGGTGGGAACCAGGACCAAGCGCTTCTTCGACGAAACCGGCGTACGCCTCTTCCTGCAGGGCTGGGATATTCAATTCCTGGAAGAAAATGTGATCCACCGCTACCAGAAACCAAAATCGGTTTGGGAGGCGATGGCGGTCAATCTCCCTCTTGACATTCTCTTCCCTCCGTCATAGAATATCGCCCAATAACCAAAAACGCTGACGAGGACGAGTACGCTTCAAAGCGATTTCCAGAGAGCCGAGCACGCGGTCGGGAATGACCGCAGTCTGAAAGCAAGGCAAAAGCGCAGAAGCCGAATGGACCTCCGAGTTGCAAGGGCAAAAGCAGTTTGCTAGTTCAATAGTTAGGTAGTTGAGTAGTCAAACGGTCGAGTAGCCTGCGTCGGGAACTGCACCCGTTATCAGGCAGAGTTACTTAGCGACCAGTTGACCAAACGACTAGCCGACTAGTTGACTACAAGAGTGACGCTGGCTTTCTTCTCCCTGTTGCCTCACACAGGGATTTTTGTTTAGTAGGCGTTAACCTGGGTGGCACCACGGGAGTCCCCTCTCGTCCCAATGGACGGAGGGGATTCTGTTTTAAACCAGACCACGGACGATGGACCATCGACCATGATCCATTAACCATCGTCAGTCGTCCATGGTCAATCGTCAAGGAGAAATTATGTTACTCGAAGCTACCACAACCCAAACACTTATCCGCGAGATCACTGCGGACCTGGAAACGCCTGTCAGCCTGTACCTCAAGCTGCGCGGGGACGGCGCCTCCTTTTTGCTGGAATCCGTTGAGGGCGGGGAGCGGATCGCGCGTTACTCGTTTATCGGGGTCCAGCCGCGGGCGGAGTACATCCTGCGGGACGGGCAGGTCGAGATCAAGGAGAACGGGGCGACCCGCGTCATTCCACTCGATGGCGACCCGACGCGCTTCCTGCAGGAGGAAATGAGTCGCTTTTCCACGGAGCGACTGCCCAACGCGCCGCGCTTCACGGGCGGATTGGTGGGTTATCTCGGCTATGAGGCGGTTCGTCACTTCGAGCCGACCCTGAAGTCCAGGATGAGCGCTGCAGAAACGCCCGACGGAATCTATTTGCTTGCCGATACCGTCGTCGCCTTCGACCATGCGCGCCGCAGCATCTTCCTGATCGCAAACGTACTGGATGGCGATGCAGACGCCGCGAATCAAAAACTCGATCAGATTGCTGAGCGCATTCATCAACCCCTGCCGGCTGCAGGCAAAGTCAATGTGATGCCTTCTGAAATTTGCCTGAATATGACGCCGGAACGCTTCGAAGCGATGGTGTCTGATGCCAAGGAACACATTGCCGCAGGCGACATCTTCCAGGTGGTGCTCTCGCAGCGTTTCACCCGCGAAACCAGCGTCGAGGCGTTCGACGTCTATCGCGCCGTGCGGCGGCTCAACCCTTCGCCGTACATGTTCTTCTTTGATTTTGGAATCGTGGACGGCGAGCCATACTACCTGGTTGGGTCGTCGCCGGAGATGTTTGTCCGCCTGGAGGGCCGTACCGCTTCGCTCCGGCCCCTGGCTGGGTCGCGGCCCCGAGGAGCCACCGCCGAAGCCGACGCGGCACTTGCCAAAGAACTGCTTGCCGACCCGAAGGAGCGCGCCGAGCATGTCATGCTGGTGGACCTGGGACGCAATGACCTTGGGAGGGTCTGCGAATATGGCACTGTGAAGGTCTCCGACTTCTTCACCATCGAACGTTATTCCCACGTAATGCACATCGTCTCCCATGTGGAAGGGACTCTGCGCCGCGGCCTGACGGCGTTCGACCTGGTGCGGGCGGCCTTCCCGGCCGGGACCGTCAGCGGCGCGCCGAAGGTCCGCGCGATGGAGATCATTGCTGAACTCGAATCGGATGTGCGCGGCGCGTACGCGGGCACGATCGGGTACTTCGGCTTCGACGGCGCGATGGACACCTGTCTCGCCATCCGCACGATGATCGGGCGCGGACGAACTGTCAGCGTGCAGGCTGGGGCCGGCATCGTCGCCGACTCGCATCCGCCGACGGAATATCAGGAGACGGTGAACAAAGCCTCCGCGATGCTGCGCGCGATCGATATGGCAGAAACAAACCAATGATGAATGATGAATGAAGAATGCAGAATGAAGAACGAAGAATATTCATCATTCTGCATTCACATCATTCCTCATTCTTTATTCTGCATTTGTTGGAAAGGATCATGAGTTATGAAAATGACTAACACAAAGCCCCGCCTGCTCACCGGCGATCGTCCCACGGGACGCCTGCACCTGGGACACTACGTCGGCTCGCTGGCGAACCGCGTGCGGCTTCAGCACCAGTATGAATCCTTCTTCATTATCGCTGACCTGCACACGCTGACGACCAAACCGGAGCCGCAGTACATCAAGGATATCCCGATCTTTGTGCGCGAAACGGTGCTGGATTATCTCGCGGTGGGCATCGACCCGCAGATCAGCACGATCTTCGTCCAGTCGGCGATCCCCGAGACCTATCAGTTGAATTTGCTGCTCGAGATGCTGGTCACTGTCCCACGGCTCGAGCGTATCCCCTCGCTCAAGGAAATGGCGCGCGACGCGCACATCGACTCGATGCCCTTTGGCTTGCTGGGTTATCCCGTCCTGCAAGCCGTGGACATTTTGCTGCCGCGTGCCGAGGTCGTCCCGGTGGGGAAGGATAACCAGTCGCACGTGGAGCTGGCGCGCGAGCTGGCGCGGCGCTTCAACAACCTCTACGGCGAAGTCTTCCCCGAGCCGGAAGCGATCATCGGCGATGTGCCCACGCTCGTCGGCACGGACGGACAGAACAAGATGAGCAAGTCATTAGGTAATGCCATCTATCTCTCCGATGACGCCACGACGGTCGAAGAAAAAGTCATGGGCATGTACACCGACCCGAAACGCCTGCGCGCCACAGACCCGGGGACGGTGGAAGGCAATCCGGTCTTTACTTATCACGACGCGTTCAACCCCTCCAGGGCGGAAGTGGATGATCTCAAGGAACGTTATCGCGTCGGCAAAGTCGGCGACGTGGAAGTCAAGAAGAAGCTTGTCAAAGCGCTCAATGATTTCCTGGAACCGTTCCGTGAAAAGCGTGCCTACTATCTGGCTCATCCCACATATCCGCGGGATGTCCTCGCCAACGGCATCCGCCGCATGCAGGCCGAAGCGAAAGAGACCATGGACATCGTCCGTTCGATCACGGGACTGGAATATTCCTTCGACCTCTTCGCCGATGAAGTAGATCTGTTTGGAGAATACGACGGATAGACCATGGACCATAGACGATTGACCACTGCTTGCGTCCCCTTGGGGATGGTCTATTGTCCATCGTCCATGGTCGTCACAGATAAGGAAGTGACCCATGTTAGCCCTCATCGATAATTACGACTCTTTCACCTACAACCTCGTCCAATACCTCGGCGAGCTGGGCGCGGATATCCGCGTTTTCCGCAACGACCAGGTTTCGCTGGACGAGCTGATCGCCCTCCAGCCAGATCATCTCGTTGTCTCTCCGGGGCCCGGCGAACCGCTCAAGGATGGGGGCGTCTCTCCGGAAGCCGTCAAACATTTCACAGGCAAAATTCCTGTGCTCGGCGTCTGCCTCGGGCACCAATGCCTGGGCGCCATCTACGGCGGCAAAGTGGACCGCGCCGAGCGTCTCATGCACGGCAAGACTTCGATTGTCAATCACAATGGCAAGGGAATCTTCAAGGATATTCCCTCGCCCCTCGAGGGCATGCGCTATCACTCGCTCATCGTCCATGAACCTGTGCCCGCCGAACTCGAAGTCCTTGCCACGACCGCCGAAGGCGAGATCATGGCACTCAAACATCGCGAACATCCAACCTACGGTGTTCAGTTCCATCCCGAGTCGATCCTCACCGAACACGGCAAGAAACTGCTCAAGAACTTTCTGGACCTGAAGCCTGCCCCGGTGGCAGGAGGAGAACTAATCATGCTCAAACCATTCATTGCCAAAACGATCAACCGCACCGACCTGACTGCCGACGAAGCGCAGGAGGCGATGAACATCATCATGACAGGTCAAGCCACGCCCGCGCAGATCGGCGCCTACCTGATTGCCCTGCGCATGAAAGGTGAGACCATTCCGGAGATCACCGGCTCCGTTCGCGCCATGCGTGCGAATTCTCTAAAAGTCAGACCTCGAACGGATGAACCTCTCTACGACATCGTTGGCACGGGCGGCGACGGAGCGCACACCTTCAACATTTCGACGGCGGCCGCCTTCATCGTCGCAGGTACGGGGCGCAAAGTTGCCAAGCATGGCAACCGCGCCGCCTCCTCGCACTGCGGTTCCGCTGATGTCCTCTCTGCGCTCGGCGTCAACCTCGATCTGACACCCGAGCAGGTTGCGCAAGCCATCGAGCAGATCGGCATTGGCTTCATGTTCGCAGCCAAGTTCCATCCTGCGATGAAACATGCCATCGGTCCGCGCAAGGAAATCGGTCAGCGCACCATCTTCAACATCCTCGGTCCGCTCACCAACCCCGCGGGCGCGCACATCCAGCTGACGGGAGTCTTCTCTCCCGCGCTCACCGAGCCGCTCGCCAACGTCCTCAACGAACTCGGTTCACGCGCGGCCCTGGTGATTTACGGCGCGGGCGGCACCGACGAGCTCAACACGTGTGGCATCAATCGCGTCAGCCATCTCAAGGATGGCGCAGTCCGCACGTATGATCTTGACCCAACAGAATTCGGCTTCAAGCCTGCAACGATCCAGGACCTGCGCGGCGGCACCCCCGATGAGTCGGCGGTGATGATGCGCGAGCTTCTTTCGAGCACGCCTTCGGCAGTGAACGGGGCGCGCCGCGAGTCTGTTCTGCTCAATGCCGCCGCGGTACTCGCCGCCGAAACAGGTGACTTCAAAGCCGGGCTCGTGGAGGCGCGCGAATCTCTCGATAGCGGCAAAGCCCTTGCCAAACTCAACGCGCTGGTCGAATTTTCACAGGACTTCCAGACGATCCAATGAGCATTCTCGCTGAAATCATCGCCCACAAGCAGACGGAAATCGCGGCGCTCGACGCCCGAGCTGTACGCCACGCAGCGGAGGCTTCCCCTGCGCCCAGAGATTTTCTTGCCGCTCTCTCCCCTCTCCCCGCGGGAGAGGGGTTAGGGGTGAGGGCGCGCCTGATCGCGGAACTCAAGCGCGCCTCACCCTCAAAAGGGATCCTCGCTGCGCACCTCGACCTTTTCCAGGTGGCAGACCTTTATGCCCAAAACGGTGCGGCAGCCCTCAGCGTTCTCACCGATGAAAAATTCTTTCTGGGTAAACTCGAAACCCTGAGCAAATTGCGTTTTGTTCACAAACTGGGATTGCCCTTGCTGCGAAAAGACTTCCTCATCGATGAAGTCCAACTCTACGAATCGAGAGCCAATGGGGCAGACGCGGTCCTGCTCATCGCTGCCGCATTGACCGACGACAGGCACTTCGCTGAACTACATGCCCTGGCTCTCGAACTGGGATTGACTCCGCTTGTGGAAGTCCACAACGAAGCCGAAGCTGAACGTGCCCTCAAATTGAAGGATGTCCGTTTGATCGGGATCAATAACCGTAACCTCGCGACATTTGATGTGTCATTGGAAACTACGGAACGAATCCGCCCCATGATCCCGGATACCATCACCGTTGTTTCCGAATCAGGCATCTTCGCTGCAAGTGACGTGGAACGATTATCAAAAGCAAATGTGGATGCGATCCTTGTTGGCGAAGCGTTGGTGACTTCAGGAGATATTCCTGCCAAGGTACGGGAATTTGTAGGGGCTGGGCTCGTCCCTGCCCTGGGCGACCATGAAGGTCGCCCCTACGAGAAATCATGACCAAAATAAAGATCTGCGGGATCAAAACGATCAACGACGCGCTCGCCGCGCTGGACGCCGGGGCGGATCTGCTGGGCTTCAATTTCTATCCAAAAAGCCCGCGTTCCATTGACGTCGGCACATGCCGTGACATCATGGCCGTGATGCGGAGATATGGACACATCACCTATGTCGGCGTCTTCGTTAACGCCTCGGCGGCGGAAATCCGCGCGACGATGGAAACCTGCGGGCTCAATCTTGCACAACTGCATGGAGACGAAACATCAGCGATGGTGCAATCCTTTTATGGCAAGGCATTCAAAGCCTTTCGTGGAATCCCTGCTGGCATCAATGGCTTTGCAAGAGAAGATGCTCCGGCCTTGCTGGTGGATGCTTCTGTCAAAGGCACGTATGGCGGGACAGGTGTCACTGCCGATTGGAGGGGCGCCGCGGAATTGGCGAAGCACTATCCGATTTTGCTGGCGGGCGGCTTGACCCCCGAGAATGTCGCGGAGGCGGTGCGGCGGGTGAAGCCCTGGGGTGTGGATGTGGCTTCCGGCGTGGAAGCAGTTCCGGGGTTGAAAGACGCGGTCAGGATGAAAGCATTTGTGAAAGCAGTTAGATCAGAGAGCAGGGAACAGAGATTAGAAACTAGTCACTAATCTCTGCTCTCTACTCTCTGTTCTCTGATTATCGAGGTTTTATGGCAACATTATTGTCCCACAAATTTGGTCCCTACGGCGGACAGTTCGTCCCTGAAACGCTGATGCCCGCCCTGATCGAACTGGAAGAGGCGTTCGTCTCTGCCAGGCAGGACCCGGAATTTGGGCGCGAGTTCGATAAGCTGATGGCATCGTTTGTGGGCAGACCCACGCCGTTGACGTATGCAAAAAGATTGTCGGAACGGCTTGGCGGCGCGCAGATCTATCTGAAGCGTGAAGACCTGGCACACACCGGCGCGCACAAGATCAACAATGCCCTGGGGCAGGCGCTGCTCGTCAAACGAATGGGGAAGCGGCGCATCGTTGCAGAGACCGGCGCGGGGCAGCACGGTGTCGCGTCCGCAACCGTCGCGGCACTGCTCGGGTTGGAGTGCGTCGTCTATATGGGAGTTGTAGACATTGCCCGGCAGGAACCGAATGTGTTCCGCATGAAATTGCTCGGCACAGAAGTGCGGCCCGTGGCATCGGGCACGCAGACCCTGAAGGACGCGATCAACGAGGCGATCCGCGATTGGGTGACGAACGTGCGCGATACGCATTACCTGCTTGGTTCGGCGCTGGGACCGCATCCCTATCCGACGATGGTGCGCGAGTTTCAATCGGTGATCGGGCGAGAGGCGCGCGAGCAGATGCTGGCAGACGTAGGACGCCTGCCGGACACGGTCATTGCCTGCGTGGGCGGCGGCTCGAACGCCATTGGCGTGTTCAGTGGATTTATGGAGGATGAACAGGTCGAATTGATCGGAGTCGAGGCGGGTGGGAGCGGAATCGCCTCGGGCAAGCATGCGGCGCGCTTCGGCGACCCGTCAAAGGGGCGCATCGGCGTGATCCACGGCACGCGCACGTATGTGCTGCAGGACGAAGACGGACAGATCGCAGACACTCATTCCGTCTCGGCGGGCTTGGACTATGCCGCGGTGGGTCCCGAACACGCCTTGATGCGGGATAACGAGCGGGCGTTCTACACATCAGCGACGGATGAGGAAGCGTTGGATGCTTTCCAAACCTTGTGTCACATCGAGGGAATCATCCCGGCATTGGAATCCTCGCATGCTGTGGCAGAGGTCATCAAGCGCGCCCCAAAGATGAGGAAAGATCAGATTGTTCTGGTGAATTTGTCGGGAAGAGGCGACAAGGATCTGAATACCGTGATCAAGGAATTGGGGAATGGTAAATAGGGAATTGGGAGTCGGGAATCGGGAGTCGGGAATCGGGAGTCGGTCGATCATCGAATGGAAATTATGACAATGGATATCATCTCACAAATCTTTCAGACAATTGGCTTTCTGTTCTCGCTGGTTGTCCTGGCGTTTCTCTGGCGCAGGGCATTTCGCCCATCGGAAATTCGTACCTTTTGGGTTCTGCTTGCGTCAGCATGGACATTCGGTATGCTTGGCACCATCGTTTGGATCGTGCATGACCTTACCATTGAAACCGAATTGGGTGCATTCTCTATTATCGATCTGTTCTATGTGCTGCGTTACGTGCTGCTTGGGTACGTGCTCTGGCTGTACCCCGCGCCTTTGTCCCGGCGTGCCTGGCTTTGGGTCGGCGGAGCAATGCTCGCGGCGAATGTGTTCGCTCGGGCGGTCTATTTCGAACCGGCCGTGGCTCTTATAGGTAGTGACTGGGTTGATTTTTGGGGTCAGGTCATGTATCTGATCCTGGATGTGGGGATCATTGCGCTTGCCTGGCTGCGGGTCCGTGCCCCACGACCGGCTTCATGGAACAGGTATGTTCTCCTTCTGTTTTGCGCCATGCTGAGTTATGGGGCTGCCAATACGATCAATCTTACAGAGTATATTTTTTCACTGAGTGGCGGCACTTTGCAGAATGTACTTTGGATGTTAACGGATGTCTTCGCGCTGATCCTTGTGCTGAGGATTGATCCGCAAATAGGAAAGTCGAATGAAGAATGAGGAATGAGGAATGAGGAATAGAATAGATGAGGCATTCGAGAAGAAACCGATTTTCATGCCCTATTTCCCCCTGGGCTATCCCGATCTGGATATGTCCATTGATGTGATCGAAGCCCTCGCCAGACACGGCGCGGACCTGATCGAGGTGGGACTGTCGTTCTCCGATCCGCTCGCGGACGGGCCTGTGATCCAAAAGGCAACGCAGGTTGCTTTGGAAAACGGGATCACGGTCAGGAAATCTCTCGCAGCCGTGAAGGAACTCCGCCAGCGCGGCGTGGACATCCCGCTGGTACTGATGGGATATTACAACCCCATGCTGGCGTACGGATTGGAGAAATTCATTTGTGATGCCGCCGTCGCAGGTGTGGATGGATTCATCGTCCCGGACCTGCCGGTGGAGGAATCCGAGGAATTCGTTGGGGCGAGGCATGCCTCGCCCCTGCCGTTGATCCAAATGCTTGCGCCGACCACATCCGACGAACGGATGGAGATGGCTGCCAGAAATGCAAGGGGATTCATTTATCTCGTTTCGGTCACGGGAGTGACCGGCGAACGAAAATCCATCTCGGAGGGACTCGGCGAACTGATCCTCCGGGTGCGCGAGCACACCTCCGTGCCTGTCTGTGTGGGATTCGGAATTGGCACGCCCGAGCAGGCAAAACAAGTCGGGGCGCTGGCGGATGGAGTCATTGTCGGCACGACGTGTGTGAAGACGATCGGGGAGAGTGAGAACCCGGTCGAGGCGGCGGGAGAACTTGCAAAAAACTTTAAAAATGCTTTACAATAAAAAGCCTGATAGTGATTTACTCGTATAAATGAATGGAGGTTTAACATGCATATCGTAAAATTGATCGAACGTCGTTTCCCGGAACGAAAAGGGAAAGTAGTTCCCGTCGTGGCATTCATATCCGTCAGCCTGCTTTTGCTGGGCGTAGGATTGATGCTTCTTCAGTAACTGCTATTTGTAACATGAACATGCCTCACCCTGAAATCAGTTTTCAGGGTGAGGCTCTTTTTAAGAATAAAGGAACATGAGCGTTATAAGTTCCAGTCACGAATTTTTAAGGGCCTCGCGACAATTCGTGAAATTCGCAATGACCGTGCTCTGTGAATCGCCGGGACAGGGATGCTGTTGGTTTTTGGATTAAGGTTGGGGTAATCATGTCTGTTTTAGATGTCTGGATTGGATAGTAACTGATCTGTCTTCCTGACAATCTCGATCGTGCCTCCCGGCTCGAAATTGGATGTAAACCACCCCAGGGATCGTTCGCGGTCTGCGCCGCCCTCCTCCGTCGATAACAACTGCCTGCAAATTATCGCTAAATCTTCGATGATTCGTTCGTAACGATAATATGCCAGCGTGGACAAGTTGATCTCTGTTTTGTCATAGCCTTCATGGAATACTGCCTCGTCCTGTTTGCTTTTCCAGATACCGTCGATCCCGCCGCCGATGAACATCAGGTCGCGCTCCTTTGGCGCCAGGAGGACATCATCCCAATCCACGATATAAAGTTCATCCTGGTCGCTGATCAGGATGTTGCCGCCGTGAAAATCCGAGTGACATAAAACGAGGTCCACAGATTTGGACTGAATTTCCGATGCCAGTCCTTCAGCCCGGTCGATGAGCCTGCTGATCTCAGCCTGCCTGGACTTCATGAAATTTGCTAATTTGGCGGCCGTCGATTCCTCGAACAGGTTGGTTTCGATCCGCGTCTGGTACGTTTTTAGAAGTTCACGCCAGTGTGGGGAATACGTTTCCTGTGGGATGAGGCTTCTGAGCTCTGCAGGCAATTCAGCACGATGAATGGCTCGCAGCGCCGCGCCGAGGCTTCGCCGGTGATGGTCCGATAATTCCATCTCAAAGCCATCTTTGCCTGCGATGAAGGGGTACAGGATGATCTTGTACTCACCGAAGTCTGCATAGTGTTGTTTCGACCTGGTTTCAAACGGGGCAATGATGGCTTGAACACCTTGCTCTTTGAGAAAGAGCGGAACGCGCACAATGATTTCCTCGAAGTTCCTTCTCAGTTTCAGGAAGTGCGCTGTTCCAGCCTCAGCGATGACGCGATAAACGGCCGTGTTTTCATCCGCGCCGAGAGGCAGGAATGCCAACTCGGCAACGCGCAGATCATATTCTGCTTCCAAACGGGAAACGATGAGTTCGTCCGGGATAGTAGGCTTTTCAAGCATAGTGATTTAATCGTTTTCCTTTGTGCCCCTTTGTGTCCTTTGTGGTGAAAGGTTTCACATCTTTGCCTTGATCGCCAGCCCCGCGACCACGCTCGTGAACGCGTTCGATTCCCTGACCTTCTCCCTGCCAAATATGCGCGCGAGCATGCTGCTGAACAGCGGAATATTCGATGACCCGCCTGTTTTGACGACCGCATCGATCTCCCCTGGCTCGAGCCCGGACTTGGCGATCGTATCTAAGAGAACTTTTTCCACATCGCCCAGATAATGCTGAATATCCGTTTCGAACTGGTGGCGGGTATAAAGTTCCCAAAGCGCAATGTCTTTATCTTCCAGACTAATGATCGTCGCGCCATCGTTTGAAAGGGCGATCTTGCCTGCTTCGACGCGGTTGTAAAACGTGAATGCCAGGTCGTTGTAGATCAATCCTCGTAAAGCCCTGACTTGAATGGGGGCTATGCCCGCCTGGATTGCCTTATCGAGGATGTTTTTGTTGATGGGTGTGCCCAGGTAGGGGAGTGCCATCCAATCGGGCACGGCCTGGATCATTTCCAGGATCTCGGGATGATGTTTGACGCGCCCCAGCCCGAAGTGAGACAACATGCGTTTCTCGATGATCGTGCGGTCGAAGTCGCTGCCGGCGATGTCGACGCCGCCGCTGGCATACACCTCCCGCCTGTGCGGGTCGCCCAGTCGCATCACGGCGATGTCGAGCGTGCCGCCGCCAAAGTCGAAGATGACGACGTTCTGCGGTTTGCGAATGGATTGCTCATAATCCAGCGCGGCCGCGATAGGTTCCAGTTCGAAGTCCACTTCCTTGAAGCCGGATTCGTGTGCAGCCTGGCGCAGCGTTTCCTGCGCTTTGTGGTCCTGCTCAGGTAACTCGGAAAATTTCACTGGTCGTCCAAGCGTCACGGAATGGACCGGTTCGCCGAGAATATCTTCTGCCCGCTGCTTGAGCAGACTCAGATAGGTTTTTGCGAGATCGCCTACTGTGAAAAAACGTTCGAAGACCTGCGTGCCTGAGTATTTCTCCTTCCGCAGAGCGGTCTTGAGGTATTGCAGCAAACGTCCCGGTTGAAGCTCATCCACGTAGACATAAATGTCGCGGACGTAGTGCATATCCGAGCCATAGACATCGATCTCGCCCGCCCACTGCTTGACAAAACGCCGCTGGCGGTTGACGTTGTCGCGGTAATAGTTCTCCACCGCCTCCTGCCCGATCGAGGTGCGATAGTCGCGCGTGATGTACAGCACCGTCTTGATGACTTCAGGCAGGACGTTCTGCGGATCCACGGGAAGCAGCCTGACGTGCTGACCATCGTACACGGCCACGCCGGAATTGGACGTGCCGAAGTCAATACCGACTTTGATGCTCATGGATTCACCTGAGGGGAGAGCACGCCGATGGACAGGACCAGGCCTCCGGCTGCGATCGAACCGGCGCCGATCATGGCTTCCGCCAGATGGACGTTGAGACTCCCCGTCGCGTCCAGTGCCACGACGCGCTCCTCCTCCCGAACGGATGCCGCGCCGATAAAGCGGACTCCCTGCTCGAGCCGCGCGGGCGGGATGAGCGCCTGACCTTTTGCCAATCCGGATTTCGATAGGTCAAGATTGTCGCTTGCGCGCTGAATGACCTTGCCGGTCTGAGTCACAAAGATCATGGACTCGTCCGGATGCGGCACAAAGGAGGCGATCACATAATCGGAGGCGGTCAGGCGGATGCGATCCTCGGCATTATAGGGCAGGGCATCCACATCCAGCCCGAGCAGCTTGCCTTCGAGGGTGACGAAGGCAAAGAGATCCTTCTTCTGGCAGAGCAGCACATCAAACGGCTGATCAGACTTTTGCAGCGTGCTCTTGCCCAGGTAATGATTGCCAAGGATGGACTGCGCCAGGGATGTCATCGTTTTCTTCACACAGCCGCGCCGGCTGACCTGCAGAAAAAACTCGGAAAGCGGGAGATGCGAGAGGGGCATGATGCAAGCCAGCATTTCTCCGGCGCGCGGCTCGTCGGGCAAGGCTGCCTGGTCCCAGGTCCAGGTGCCGCCCGCCTCTACAGCCGGGAGGCTGCTGACCGCACAGGTACTGACTCTTCCGGACGTGAAGAGCAGCAGCACCTCTTCATTGGATGGAATCGCAAGCAGGCGCGGCTGTTCGCTGCTGGCGAGCGTCTCGTCCAGGATGCGCCCGAGCGTTTGGAGGCCCGGATCCACTTCGAGGCGGAAGAGGCGCCCGTATGTGTTGTATACCAGCAGGCTCAGCGTGGAGATTTCCGCAGCCCTGGCTGGAAGTTCTGCCAGCAGGGCCTCATCCGCGCCGAAGCGGCGCTTGAGCAGGTCGAGCTGGTATTCCAGATGTGCAATGCGCTTCTGATATTCCTCGACGCGCGTGCCGTTCTGCAGGGCGATGTTTTCCGCCAGCAGTTCCTCGTTGCGTTCGGTCAGCTCGCGCAGACGCCTGGCGATCAGCTTCACGATCGTCACCGCGGACTCGGGCCGGGTTTCGGCTTCTTTCATCCATTCGTCGATTTTGTGTGAGAAGGACATGGTGGGTTTCCTCGAACAGGCAATTATATCGTGAACTCCACGCGGATTTCCAGTGCCTCAGCCAAATTCATCATATAATAGTAGCTTGAAGAGACTATTCCATGGATGCCTCCATTAAACGAGTGAACCGTTCCAAGGAAGCCGCGCGGACAAGCTACAATCGCCTCAGCCGCTGGTATGACCTTGTTGCAGGAAGTACCGAGAAAAAGTACCGCGACTGGGGGCTGGAAAAGCTGGCTGCTCAGCCAGGCGAGCGAATCCTGGAAATTGGTTTCGGGACCGGACACTGCCTGGTGTCTCTGGCGAAGGCAGTGGGACCCGCGGGAGGCGTGACCGGCGTGGATATTTCCGATGGGATGCTTGCCATCGCGCGCCAGCGTTTGCAGCAGGAGGGACTGGCTGAACGCGTCGACCTGCATTTAGGGGATGCTGCCAATCTGGACTTCATCGAGGCCGGCAGCCTGGATGGCGTGTTCATGAGTTTCACCCTGGAATTGTTCGATAACCCGGAGATCCCGCGCGTGCTCCAGGAGTGTCACCGCATCCTGAAACCCGGGGGCAGGATCGCGATCGTATCCATGACAAAGACGACCCCGCCCGGCCTGGCTGTCCGCATGTATGAATGGTTCCACGAGCACATGCCGGCCTACGCGGACTGCCGTCCGATCTTTGCGCGGCACGCGCTCGAGCAAAGCGGATTCACCATCCAGGATTTCAGCGTTTCGTCCATGTGGGGATTGCCCGTGGAGATCGTTCTGGGGAAGAAATCATGAAAATCATTTACATCGCCTCCGGCGCAGCCAATATGTATTGCGGCAGCTGCATGCACGATAACGCGCTGGCAGCTGCCCTGAAAGCCGCCGGGGAAGATGTCAGCCTCTTTCCGCTGTATACGCCCATGCGCCTGGATGAAGAGAACGTCGGCGAGCGGCGGATTTTCTATGGCGGGATCAAAGCCTATTTATTGCAGAAGTATCCGCGTCCATTCTTTGGGCGCGATCTTTTATTGCGAGTGGCCGGTTCGCAGGCGATCCTGCGCCTGATGCCCCGCTTCGATATCGGCTCGGCAGTGGACCCAAAAGCAAATGCGGAAATGACCCTCTCCATCCTGAAAGGGGAGGCAGGCAACCAGCGCGAGCTGCTCCAGGAACTGGTCGGCTGGATCAAGTCAACCTATAAACCGGATCTGATCCATATCACGAACACGTTATTGATCGGCGTCGCGCCCGAGTTCAAGCGTTCCCTCCAGGTTCCCATCACTTGTGGACTGCATGGCGAAGACATCTTCCTGGAAGGGATGCCTCAGCCTTACCAGCAGGAAGCACTGGAATTGATCCGCGACCGTGCCCGTGACGTAGACCGTTTCCTGGCGATCAGCACATACTATGCGGACATGTTCTCGAAATGGGTCGGGTTGGACCGCTCGAAAATAGATGTTGTCTGGCCCGGGATCGCCCTGGACGATTATCGTAATCTGAGTGCTGATGCATCCACATCCCGCCCGCTGACGATCGGCTTCCTGGCGCGCTTCGTCCCTGAAAAAGGATTGCATTTGCTTGTGGACGCGTTTATTAGTTTAGTGCGTTCCGGTGAATTTCCAGATTTGCGTTTGCTGGCTGGCGGCTATCTCAGCCGCGCCTATGAGGCATATCTCAATGGCATTCGCAAGACCATCAAAAATAACGGGCTTGAAGATCGTATCAAATTGCTGGGCACCCTGGAACGCCTCGAAAAACTGGACTTCTTCCGCCAGATCGATGTGTTCTCCGTCCCGGCGACCTATCGCGAGCCGAAAGGAATATCCATTCTCGAAGCGCTGGCGAGCGGCGTACCTGTCGTGCAGCCCGAACATGGAGCCTACCCGGAATGGGTCAAAGCCACGCAGGGAGGGCTCCTGCATCGCCCGCATGACAGTCTCGATCTTGCTCAAAAACTTGCTTTCCTGTTGCGGAATGCGGATTTGCGAAAGCAAATGAGCGGACATGCTCAGCAAGCCGCCTGGGAAAAATTTTCCTCCGCACGAATGGCTGCCGCCACGCTGGAAGTCTTTCGGCGATTGCGTTGACGGAAGCGCATGAGATTTTCTTAAAACCGTTGTAGCGTTCCGGGTTTACAAGATAAAACCGCGAAGAGAGTGTTTCTTATTCACCACAAAGGACACAAAGGGACACGAAGATTTGAGAAGGACGGAAAAATCTGTGTGAATCCGTGTAATCCGCGGCTGAATCTTGCCCAAGCGAGTAGGTCAACGAGGTCTCGGCGGAATTTCAAAACAATCTCCAAGAGCGCCAGGCACGCAAAGTTTTATGATTCTCTTTACGATCTTCGCGGGCTTTACGGTTCAAGACCCTTGTCTGACATTAATTTGAGAAAACCATAATAAAAGCAAATTCCCCTCTTGACTCATTCTCATCACTGGCATAGAATTGCGCCCAATATGCTTAAGTTGTCACGTTGGTTTGCGTTTTACTTTTATTACGGCCTCCCGAATACGGTTGCCGTTGGTGGCGCTTAAGTACAGAGAACCATATCTCAGTGCAGCAAAAGAGCGAGACCATGCGGTCCCGCTCTTTTATTTTTCCTCTCCTCACCCTTCTCCCGTCCGACCTCCTCTAAGGATGGGAGAGGGGCCGGGGATGAGGGCTCAGGAGCAGACAATGACAATTCGTGGCATTCGTGGTGCGACAACCGTTTCAGCCGATGATCCTGATTTGATCCTGCAAGGCACGCGCGAACTGCTGGAGGCGATCCTGGATGAAAACGAGGGGATGCGACCGGAAGATGTTGCCAGCGCCATCTTTACTCTGACGGGCGATCTCAATTCTGCCTTCCCCGCGCAAGCCGCGCGTCAGATGGGTTGGGAACTTGTCCCGATGATGTGTGCGCGCGAGATCCCTGTGCCGGGTAGCCTGCCGTATGTGATCCGCGTGCTGGTCCACTGGAATACGGAAGTTCCGCAGTCTGAGATCAAACATGTGTATTTGCGCGACGCAGTCACGCTGCGACCCGACCTGATCGCCGCGCAGTGAGGAGGTAGACAAGTAAACAGGTACACAAGTCAAGTGACTAACCTTTCCGGATACGTGTTTACTCGTCTACTTTTCATTTTTCAAATTCCATTATTCAGGAGACCCTATGTTGATTATCATGAAACCCAACTCCACACCCCAACAGATCGAGAATGTGATCAAACGGATCAAGGACGCGGGCCTCGCCGCGCATCTATCGCAGGGGGTGGAAACCACCCTGATCGGCGCGATCGGCGAGACGCACGACCTCCCGACCGAGAACTTCGAAGTGCTGGATGGGGTCGATATGGTGAAGCGTATCACCCAGCCATTCAAACTTGCCTCGCGGCAGTTCCATCCCGAAAATTCCATCTTCCCGATCGATGGTTTCCAGGTGGGTGGGAATGACATCGTCATCATTGCGGGTCCCTGCGCGGTGGAATCACGCTCGCAGATCCTCGAGACGGCTCAGGCTGTGCGTGAAGCGGGCGCAAACGCCCTGCGCGGCGGTGTGTTCAAACCGCGTACCTCACCGTACTCATTCCAGGGTCTCGGCGAGGAAGGCCTCGAATATCTTGCCGAAGCGCGTGAACAAACCGGTATGCCCATGGTGGTCGAGATCATGTCGCAGACTCAGCTTGACCTGATGGTAAAGTATGTCGACGTCCTCCAGGTGGGCGCGCGCAACATGCAGAACTTCAATCTTTTGCGCGCGATCGGGGAAACACGCAAAAGTGTCTTGCTCAAGCGAGGTCTTTCCGCCACGATCGAAGAACTGTTGATGTCAGCCGAATATATTCTTGCGGGGGGCAACAAACAGGTGGTCCTGTGTGAGCGCGGCATCCGCACCTTTGAAACAACCACGCGCAACACAACTGATATCAACGCCATCCCTGTTCTCAAAAGCCTGACGCACCTGCCTGTCATCCTGGATCCCTCGCATGCCACGGGTCACTGGGATTATGTCGCTCCGATCGCGCGCGCAGCAATCGCCGCGGGTGCGGACGGTCTCATCGTGGAAGTTCATCCCGACCCCAAGCATGCCGCCTCGGATGGCAAGCAATCCCTCAAGCCGGAAGCATTTGCCGAGATGGTCAGGCAGGTCAGGGCGATTGCTGAAGTGATGGGTCGTCAGATTGCTCCGATCAAAAAGACCGCTGTTGCCGGATGGTGACGCTATGGAGGCTGGCTTTCGACTACAAAATGCAAAGGTTGCCATTGTTGGACTGGGATTGATGGGCGGATCGCTGGCGTTGGCGTTGAAAGGGAAATGCGCCGCGCTTTATGGGATCGACGCGCAGCCCGCGACGCTCAAGCTTGCCCGCGCGAAACAGGTCGTTGACCAGGCTGACAGCGATCCCGCCAAACTTTTACCTCGAGCGGATCTCGTGATCCTGGCGACTCCCGTTCCAGCCATTATTGACTTTATCCGGAAACTGCCGTCATTTATACAAAAGCCCTGTATCGTTCTTGACCTTGGCTCGACAAAAAGAGACATCGTCAGCGCCATGGCTGCCTTGCCGGAGCGCTTCGACCCGATCGGCGGACATCCCATCTGCGGAAAAGAAAGACTGGGCCTGGAAAATGCGGAGGCAAGTTTATATCGGGAGGCGGCTTTTGTCGTCACAGCCCTGGCAAGAACAACTGGACGGGCAAAATCTGCCATCCGGAAGATCATTGCGAACATTGGCGCGCATGCCATCGAGATGGCTGCTGAAGATCATGACCGTGCCCTCGCCTCGACGAGTCATCTTCTGTGTATGTTGTCGTCTGCGCTGGTCCTCTGCACGCCGCCGGAATTTGCCTCCTTCGTTGGCACGGGTTTCAAATCCACCAGCCGTCTGGCAGGGACGCCCTCTTCCATGGCGATGGGCATCCTGCAGTCGAATCGGGACAACATTCTCGACGCCCTCCAGGCCTTCCGCAACTCGCTCAACGAAATCGATTCCGCTTTGCAGGCAGAGAATTACACCCAACTTGAACTCCTCCTCGATCAGTCACGCGCTGCCTACCAATCCCTCATAGAACACTGATTGCAGATAACTTCTTGCCTCTCTCCTCTTTCTTCTTTCCTCTTTCTTGTTTCGTTCTCATGCAAATCACCCCGATCCGCCATCCCCTCCGCGCTGCCGTCCGCGTCCCCGGCTCCAAGTCATTGACGAACCGCGCCCTGCTGATTGCCTCGCTGGCAAACGGAACGACCCGTCTCGTCAATGCGCTATTCTCCGACGACTCCCGTTATTTCGCCAAAGCATTGCAAACCCTGGGCTTTGACGTTCGACTCGATGAAGCGAACCACGAAATGACGGTTATCGGGCTGGGCGGGAAAATTCCTGCAAAGAAAGCGGAACTCTTTATCGGCAATGCAGGTACCGCCGCGCGCTTCCTTTCTGCGTTTCTCACGCTTGGAAACGGGGAATACATTCTGGACGGCGAACCGCGCATGCGCGAACGCCCCATCGGTGATCTCGTAGATTCACTTACACAACTCGGCGCAAAGATCAAGCCATTAGCGATTAGCGATCAGCCTTCATCAATCTGCCCTCCTGTACGCATCCTTGCCTCTGGTCTACCCGGCGGGAAGACAAAAATAGCGGGAAATGTCTCCTCTCAATTTCTTTCAGCCTTGTTGATGATTGCTCCTTACGCAAAATCTCCGGTCGAAATAGAAGTGATCACGGAATTAAATTCCAAGCCCTACGTCGACATGACCATTGCCATCATGCAGGACTTTGGAGTAAAAATTGAGCGTCAGGGGTATGCACGATTCATAACTCAACCTTCTCACTTCTTTCCTCTTTCTTCTTACTCCATCGAATCCGACGCCTCCGCTGCCTCGTACTTCTTTGCTGCGCCTGCGATCTGTAATGGAACAGTCCGTGTGGAAAACATCTCGCGCAAATCCAGACAAGGCGATATGGGTTTTCTTGATGTCCTCCGGCAAATGGGCTGCAGCATAAAAGAAGTAAATAACTTTATCGAAGTAACGGGTACGAACTCACTGCATGGCGTGGATGTGGATATGCGCGACATCTCCGACACCGCCCAGACCCTCGCGGCGATTGCTCCCTTTGCTTCCTCTCCCACAAGGATCCGCGGCATTGCGTTCATCCGTGCCAAGGAAACGGATCGCGTCCACGCAGTCTGCACAGAGCTGCTGCGGCTCGGCGTCCGTGTGGAGGAGCATGAAGACGGCCTGACAATCTATCCATGCGGGGAGACCCGGCCTGCAACGATTCAGACGTACAACGATCACCGCATGGCAATGGCTTTTTCCCTGATCGGTCTGCGAGCAGAAGGAATTACCATAGAAAATCCCTCCTGCGTCTCCAAAACGTTCCCTGCATTCTTTGAGGTACTGGAAACCTTACGTTAAGTCTTTCCTCTTTCTTCTTTGATCCCATGTCACTTTCTACTTCTCACTTTCGACTTGGTCTGATCGGCTATCCACTGGGACATAGTTTGTCTCCCAAGATCCATGCCGCCGCGCTGCGATCCTGTGGATTGGAAGGCGACTACTCGCTGTTCCCTATCCACCCCGATGACATGGGATCTTTGAAAGACCTGCTTTCCCGCCTCCGCTCTGGCGAAATTCAGGGACTCAACGTCACCATTCCGCATAAACAAAATGTAATGCAAGTTCTTGATGAACTGACAGCAACGGCCAGGTCGATCGGGGCGGTAAATACAATTTATCTGTGGGACCACAAACTCATCGGCGACAACACCGACGCACCGGGTTTCCTCCGGGATCTAGACCGCTTTCTCGCCAACAGCGAATCGCCAACAGCGAATCGCAAATCGTCAATCGCAAATCGTAAATCGGTAATCGTCCTGGGTGCCGGTGGTTCTGCTCGGGCAGTCGTGTATGCCCTGCTCATGGATGGGTGGCAGGTAACAATCGCCGCGCGTCGCATCGAACAGGCCAGGGGACTTGCGGATTCATTCTCAAATGATCAATTGACCGTCGCGGATCTTAATCTATCGAATATCGAATTGTCGAACATCGCACTTGTCGTCAACACCACACCGGTCGGCATGACCCCGAACGTCGCCGGATCTCCGTGGCCGGCGAACCTGCCTTTTCCGCCTCATGCAGCAATTTACGATCTGGTCTACAATCCACGCGAGACAAAGCTGGTGCGGGATGCCTGTTTGCAGGGCCTATCTGCCACGACGGGTTTAGGTATGCTGATCGAGCAGGCTGCCCTCTCCTTTGAAATTTGGACTGCACACAAGCCTGCGCGTGAAGTCATGTTTGCGGCGGCCGACCAAACTGCTCACTGAACACTGAACACTGAATACTGACCACTGAATACTGGAACCTTTATGACACTTCGTTTTCTTACTGCTGGAGAATCCCATGGTCCTTCGCTGACAGCCATCCTGGACGGCATGCCTGCGGGTCTTGCCATCACGCCTGAGGTCATTAACCAGGAGCTGGCACGCCGCCAAAAGGGCTATGGTGCCGGTGGGCGCATGAAGATCGAGAAAGACACCGTGCAAATTCTGGGCGGGGTGTTGGCAGGCGAAACAACCGGCGCGCCGATTGCCTTGCTCGTGCAAAATGATGATCACCTCAAATGGAAGGGCAGGGCCATCGAGCCCATGACCGCACCGCGCCCCGGTCACGCGGATTTAACGGGCGCAGTGAAATACGGCTACAAGGATTTGCGTCCTGCCCTCGAACGCGCCTCGGCGCGTGAGACGACCATGCGCGTCGCGGTGGGCGCAATCTGCAAACATTTTCTCGCGCAATTTGGGATCCTTGTGGGCGGGTATGTTTCAGCGATTGGCGAGATCACCGCCGATTTTGGTGATATGCCTTACGAGGAGCGTTTTGCCCGCGCCGAAGAATCAGATGTGCGCTGCCCGATCGAGCCCTATGCGAGTCAGATGCGGGCGGAGATCGAAAAAACAATTCACGGCAAAAACACGCTGGGCGGGGTGCTGGAGATTGTTGTCTTGAACCCGCCTGTTGGCTTGGGAAGCTTCGCCCAATGGGATAAACGCTTGGAAGCAAAACTTGCCATGGCAGTGATGTCCGTGCAGGCGATCAAAGGAGTCGAAGTCGGCGACGCGTTTGCCAACGCGCGTCTGCCCGGGACGCAGGCCCATGATGCGATGAGACTCTCCCCTCTCCCTGAGGGAGAGGGGGCGGGGGTGAGGGCAGTCACCCGTCACACGAATCGCGCAGGCGGAACGGAGGGCGGCGTCTCCAACGGACAGCCGATCGTCGTCCGCGCGGCGATGAAACCGATCGCCACGACGCTTCTGCCCCAGCCGACAGTGGATCTCGCTTCAGGAGCGGAATCCTCCACCCGGTATGAACGCTCCGATTTCTGCCCGGTCCCGCGTGCCGTTCCCATTCTGGAGGCGATGGTCGCCTTTGTGCTGGCGGAGGCGCTCATCGAAAAACTCGGCGGGGATTCGATGAATGAGATGAAACCGCGCTTTGAATCATTGCGCAAAGCTACGCTTGACGATCTGCAAATGGATAACACGCCTCACATCTTTTGGGAGTAATCATGTCGTTGCGAGGAGCCGCCGCGTTCTGTAGGGACGCAGCACAGTTTGCTAAGCAAACTGTGCGTCCAGCGGCGACGAAGCAACCCTTAAACGGGGAGATTGCTTCGCCTTCGGCTCGCAACGACATTCAAGGAATTTTATGTCTCACATTTTTCTCTACGGCCCTTCGGGAACAGGCAAATCCACGATCGGAAAAATCCTGGCGCGTAACCTCAACCTGCCATTTGTGGATGTCGACCGCGTGATCGAATCGAACGCGGGCAGATCCATTGCACAGATCATGGAAGGGCAGGGCGAAGCGGCATTTCGGGATATGGAAACTGCTGCACTAAAAAATATTCCTTCTGAAAGAGAGAGCGTGATCGCTCTCGGCGGCGGGGCATTGCTGCGGGATGAAAACCGCCTCTTTGCCGAGGCGCACGGCACGGTCGTCCTGCTCACGGCAGAGCTGGACACGCTCGTCGAGCGCCTGAAAAACGAGTCGGGCAGGCGGCCCCTGCTGGCAGGTGATGTGCGCCGGAAGCTGGCTGCCCTGCTGGACCAACGCAGCGAACATTATTCTTCCTTTGCGATCCAGTCCCATGTGGATGGCAAGACTGCCGAGCAAAATGCCTTTCAAATTCAAACCAGGCTCGGGCGTTTTCATCTGCGCGCAATGGGGGAGTATGATGCCCTCGTGCAATCTGTAGGACAAATTGGTAATTTGTCCTACGAACGCGGCTTGCAAAATCCCATCGTCGTGACGGATGAAAATGTTGCGAGGTTCCACGCCGAAAACGCGCTGACATCTCTTCGTAATGCAGGTTTTTCTCCAAATATCATAACGATTCCCGCGGGCGAAGACTACAAGAACCTGGAGACCATCCAGACATTGTGGCATGGATTTCTCGCGCATGGGCTCGACCGCAAAAGTACAGCCATTGCGCTGGGCGGTGGTGTGATCGGTGATATGACGGGCTTTGCCGCTGCGACCTATATGCGCGGTATCCACTGGGTGTGCGTCCCGACCACCCTGCTGGCGATGGTCGATGCCTCGCTGGGCGGGAAAACAGGCTTTGACCTGCCTGAAGGGAAAAACCTGATTGGCTCATTTTATCCACCCAGACTTGTCCTGGCTGACCCGCAGGTATTGAGTACATTGCCTGAGCGCGAGTTCATTTCAGGGCTGGCGGAAGTTGTGAAGGGCGGGATCATCTCTGACCCGGAATTATTTGCGTTGTGCGCGCGTGGATTGGATTGCGTAAAGGATAACCTCAAGCAAATCGTCAGGCAGGCGATCGCGGTGAAGATCAAAGTAATCGAAGAGGATCCCTACGAAAAGGGCTTGCGGGCGGCCCTGAATCTGGGCCATACCGTTGGACACGCGGTGGAACTGGCAAGCAGGTTCCAGTTGCGGCACGGTGAAGCCATCGCGATCGGGATGGTGGCTGAGGCGAAGCTGGCGGAACATTTAACGGTGGCAGGCAGAGGCTTGTCTGGTACGATCAGCGAGGTGCTCCAAAAACTGGGGCTGCCTGTTCAAATTCCTGAGGAACTGCCGCGCGAGGAGATCCTGCGCGCCATGCGCGTGGACAAAAAGAAAAATGCCAAATCGATCCGCTTTGCACTGCCTGCCGACATCGGCAAAGTGGAACTGGTGGATGTGACCGATCTGGAATTGGTATTGGAATGACTATTCGCGCTTCGATCGCATAGCACTCAGCGCGAGGAAATGAGCAATCATGAAAATCCTAGTCCTGCACGGACCAAATTTGAATATGCTGGGTACACGGGAGCCGGAGATCTACGGCTCGATGACCCTGGGCGACATCAATACCACATTGATGGAACTGGGCAAGGAGTTTGGCGCGGACCTGAAATGCTTTCAATCGAATCATGAGGGGGCGTTGATCGATGCACTGCAGGATGCAAAGACATGGGCGAATGGTGTGCTGTTCAATCCCGGCGGGTATACCCATACCTCGGTTGCGTTGCGGGATACCATTACCGCGCTCGGGATTCCCGTGGTGGAAGTCCATTTATCGAATGTGTATGCCCGCGAGGAATTCAGGCACCATTCCATGATCTCGGCTGTCTGCAGAGGCAAGATCGTTGGGTTTGGCTGGCGCTCCTACACGCTGGCATTGAGGGTGCTGGCGGAAATTCTGGAATGATGAAGGATGAAGAAAGGGAACGGGTACACAAGTAGGCAAGTAGACGAGTAGCAAGTAGACGTTTCGCGGCGAAGCGTATGGGAATCGTCAGGTAAGATTCGGCTGTCCGGGGCGTCTGCGCTTTAATCCGCCGGTTGTGCCAGTCCTTTTTTGCTCCCACATTTTCTCATCATGATCTAATCGAAAAATCGCATAAAAGCCTGTAAGATTGATCTATTCCTGGATCGTGCATTTTGTTTGTAATGAATGGATATCTATGAGCGAACCATCTTTATCGGTTGGTGACAGGTTAAGAGATAGGATCAGGCGTTGGCGCGAACGCGCCCGAAAAGCGATCCCATTCCTGTCAGGCATGCTGGCAGCCCTTCTGGCTCTACTGCTTTACAATACCCTTTTCCCCGGAACAAGACCATTAACTCAGAATGAAGTGAGCACTGCCATTTCCAGCGCAATGGCATCTGCCACGCCGCGCCCGGCCTTTTCTGAGCAGGTATATCGCATCATACAACCTTCGCTGGTCTGGATCGAGTCGGATGGTCCCGGCGCGGATGGTGAGGCGCATACCGGTTTGGGGACCGGCGTGGTCATCAACATCAACGGCGATATTCTGACAAGCCTCCACGTTGTGGATGGTTCGACCAGGATCAGGGTGACCTTTGCGGATGGGACGGAATCCCTTGCGGTGGTGGCTTCTGCCCAGCCGGAACAGGATATTGCTCTCCTGCAGCCGCAGACTTTACCGCAAGCCTTCCTGCCGGCAACGCTGGGGAACGCGGGCGCTTTACAGGTGGGAGATGAAGCCTATGTAGTTGGCAATCCCTTTGGCCTGTATGGCTCGATGAGCGCGGGGGTGATTTCAGGTTTTGACCGCACGTTCCGGCCGCCGGGTTCCAATCAGGCAATCGAGGGCTTGATCCAAGTGGACGCCGCGATCAACCCCGGCAACTCGGGCGGACCCCTGCTGAACCGGCAGGGCCAGGTGGTTGGAATTGTGACAGGAATTATCAACCCAACGAATGAGAGTTTCTTTATTGGCATCGGCTTTGCCGTACCGATCAATGTCGCCGCGGGTGGAGCCGGATTGCCGCCATATTAGATGTAGATCAGAGAATCAAGAAAGGAAATCGCGAATGGTGCAAAACACAAATCCTGAAAATCGGACACCGATGGAAAAAGTTCTGTATGAGGTGAAGAAGGTTATTGTTGGGCAGGATCATCTGCTCGAACGGATGGTGGTGGCGCTGCTGGCGCGCGGGCACATTCTGGTGGAGGGCGTGCCGGGCCTGGCGAAGACGATGGCGATCAAAACCCTGGCTGAGTCCGTTGGCGGAGAGTTCAAGCGCATCCAGTTCACGCCCGACCTTGTCCCCGCGGATCTGGTGGGGACGCGCATCTACAACCAGAAGACCGGCAAATTCGACACCTCGCTGGGGCCCGTTTTCACGAACCTGCTCCTGGCTGACGAGATCAATCGCGCCCCTGCCAAAGTGCAGAGCGCCTTGCTGGAAGTGATGCAGGAACGCCAGGTGACCATCGGGCGCGAGACCTTCAAAGTTCCCGATCCGTTCCTCGTTCTGGCGACGCAGAACCCGATCGAGACCGAAGGCACGTATGCCTTACCGGAGGCGCAGGTGGATCGATTCATGTTGAAAGTGCTGATCGGTTACCCGACCACGACGGAAGAGTTCGTCATTGTGGAACGCATGACGGGCATGCTGCAGAGAGTGGGGAAAGTCCTGACCACCGAGCAGTTGCTGGCACTGCAGAAAGAAGCGGACCGCGTCTATGTGGATCCGGCGCTGATGGAATATGCGGTGCGCATGGTGACCGCCACACGCAACCCGCAGGAGGTGGGCTTGAAGGAACTGAAGCGTTACATCATGTTCGGCGCCAGTCCGCGCGCTTCGATCAACCTGATCCTGACCGGGCGGGCGCTCGCTTACGTGCGTGGACGAAACTATGCGCTGCCCCAGGATGTGCTGGATATGGCGCTCGATGTGATGCGACATCGCATCGTGCTGACCTATGAAGCGCTTTCTGATAATGTGACCGGCGACGATATCCTGGCGAAAATCCTGGACCGTATTCCGATCCCTGTGGTGCCTTTACATGAGCACGCTCACATCCGCGCCGACGCCTGAGCGCGTGCTGCTGCGTCTGGATTGGCAGGTCATTCGCAGACTGGATGGCTTGCTGCAAGGGGACTATCGGACGCTGTTCTACGGCTTCGGGGTGGACTTTGCCGATCTGCGTGAATATCAGCCTGAGGATGATATTCGTTATATCGATTGGAACGTGACTGCACGCATGGATACGCCATATGTGCGGCAGTATTCGGAGGACCGCGAACTGACCGCCTGGTTCCTGCTCGACCTGAGTCCCTCTGTCGACTTCGGCAGCCTGGAACACCAGAAGCGGAACATGCTGGTTGATTTTGTGGCGGTGCTGGCACGTTTGTTGACGCGGCACGGGAACCGCGTCGGGGCGATGATGTTCAATGGCAGTACCCGGCACACGGTCCCGGCGCGCAGCGGCAAGATCCAGGTCCTGCGTCTCATCAACGATATGGTCCGTCAGCCGCGCCTGCCTCGGGCACCCTTTACGAATCTCCAGGTGTTTTTGCAAAGCGCGTTGAATTCCATCAAGAGACGGTCACTGGTCTTCATCATTTCCGATTTCATCAGTGAGCCTGGCTGGGAAAGGCCGCTGAGCTTGCTGAACCAGCGCCATGAAGTGCTTGCCATCCGTTTGTGGGACCCGCGCGAGGTGGAGCTGCCTGACGTCGGCGTGCTGGTGATGGAGGACGCGGAGACCGGCGAGCAGTTGTTCGTGGATACGCACGATCGCAAATTCCGGCAGCGGTTCCATGAGGCCGCACTGCGGCGGGAGGCCGTCTTGAATGAGTCGTTCAAACGCGCGGGGGTGGATGTGCTCGCGCTTTCGACGGAAGAAGACCTGGTGCGCGCCATCGTGCGTTTCGCCCAGCAGCGCAGGCAGCATCGGCGATAGTTACTTAATGGAGTAGTTCGGTAGTCGCGTAGTTCAGTAGTTTTGTGGTTGGTACACCACGCAACTACAAAACTAAGCAACTACAAAACCAAGAGACTAAATATGTCTTTTATCTGGCCCACACTTTTATTGGCATTGTCTGGCATACCGTTACTGGTATTGTTGTATGTCCTGCTGCAGAGACGGCGGCACAGATTCGCGGCGCGCTATGGCAGCCTGGGACTTGTGCATGATGCCCTGGGCAGCGGAATTGGTTTCCGCCGTCATGTCCCGGCCCTGATCTTTCTGGCAGGCATTACGATCCTCGTGTTCTCCCTGGCACGGCCGCAGGCGACGATCGATGTGCCGCGGAACGAAGGTACGATTATCTTAACCTTTGATGTTTCAGGCAGCATGGCGGCGAGTGATTTTCAGCCCTCGCGCATGGAAGCGGCGAAGGCTGCTGCACAGCAGTTCGTCGACAACCAGCCCGCCAGCATTGCGATCGGTGTGGTCGTCTTCAGCGATGGAGGTATTTCCGTGCAGGCTCCAACACATGACCGGGAGCAGACGCTCGCCACGGTAGATCGTCTGGTGCCTCGCCGAGGTACATCGATTGGAAACGGGATCCTGGTGGCTTTGAATACCATCGTTTTGGATGCCGGCGACCCTCCGATTTTGAAAACCAGCGCTTCCGGGGATCCATCCGAGGCGGTGGAGGCGGTCCAGGCGCCGCAGGGCTGGTATCCCTCAGCCGCGATCGTTCTGCTCACAGACGGAGAGAACAATGAATCACCCGATCCCGCCCTGGCAGCGGACCTGGCAGCGGATTTAGGGGTGCGTGTGTATACCGTCGGGGTTGGCAGCCCGGCAGGTGTGGACCTGGAAGTGGAAGGTTTTATCGTCCATACCAGTCTCGACGAGCTCACACTGCAATTCATTGCGGAGACGACCGGCGGGGCTTATTACAATGCGGGCGATGAGGAGCAGCTGCGTAAGATCTATCAGGATCTCAAGCCGAAGTTATCCATCAAGCCCGAAAAGGTCGAAATGACTTCCATCTTTGCAGGCATTGGAATGCTGATATTTCTGATCGGCGGCACATTGTCGCTTCTTTGGTTTGGTCATGTGCCATAACGGTAATTGGTATGTTGGTAATTGGTATGCTGGTATGTTGGTGATTGGTTTTGTGTCAGGAGAGCGCAAATGAGTCTGCTCTGGCCCGGTTTCCTTTACTCGCTGGTATTGATCCCGCTGGCGGCGGCGGTGTATATCTGGTTCCTGCGGCGGCGAAGACGTTTTGCCGTCCGTTATTCGAGTCTCTCGCTGGTCCGCGAAGCGGCGGCGAAACAATCCTGGCTGCGCAGGCACTTTCCGTTCATTCTCTTCCTGCTTGCGCTTGCCAGCCTTGGGTTTGCACTGTCGCGGCCCGTTGCGACAGTGATCGTCCCTTCCAATAAGGCGACCGTCATTCTTGCAGTGGATGTGTCGCTGAGCATGTGTTCCACAGATATCCCACCCAATCGCCTGGAAGTTGCCAAGGATTCCGCGTTGACATTTGTTCAGGAAAACAGTTCAGGCAGGCAGGTTGGGATCGTTGCCTTTGCAGGTTTTGCGGAATTGATCCAGCCGCCGACCAATGACTTAAAGTCGCTGGAAAATGCAATCGGCTATCTGTCCCCGGGCCGCAGGACGGCGATCGGGAGCGCGATCCTCCGCTCGCTGGATGCCATTTCCGAGGTGGATGACCGGGTTGCGCCGAGTGCGTTGGACTCTTCGACCGGCCCCACGAATCCGGTCCAGGCACCCGTGGAATATTCGCCTCACATTATCGTTCTGCTCACCGATGGGGCGAGCAACGCGGGTCCGTTTCCGCTGAGTGCGGCTGAGCAGGCTGTGGAGCGGGGCGTCAGAGTCTACACAATCGGATTTGGTACAACTCACAATACCTCGCCCATGAATTGCGGAGACGGCGATCTGTTTGGCGGATTCGGCTTCGGTGGAGGCGGCGGATTTGGCGGGGGCGGATTCCGAAGGGAGATCGATGAAGATACCTTGAAGCAGGTCGCAGGCATGACCGGCGGAAAGTATTACGTCGCCGAGAGCGCCGGTGAGCTTCGCAATGTTTTCGCGGATCTGCCCACGTATGTCATTGCCACGCGCGAGACAACCGAGATCAGTGTCTTCTTTACTGCCATTGCCGCGTTGATGACGTTCGCGGCGTTGGTCTTATCCTCTCTCCGGCATCCACTGCTTTAGAGCGCGGCGGCTGACGCGTCGCGGTAACGAACATTGCAAATGGGGGTTGATACATATCGATGAACGAACAAATCAAAAACTTTTGGGCGGGCGTACAGGCTGAGATCCCGCTCCTGATCGGCGTTTTCCCCTTTGGCATGATCTACGGCGCACTGGCGCTCAACGCGGGACTTTCTACCGCCGCCTCACAGTTGATGTCATCCGTTGTGTTTGCAGGATCCGCTCAATTCATCACTGCACAGCTTGTGCATGAAGCAACGCCCGGATTTGTGATCGTGTTGACCATCGCGGTGGTAAACCTGCGGCATATGTTGTATTCCGCTTCCCTGGCTCCGTACATTGCTTCACTTCCGGCGCGCTGGAAAGTGCTCTTGAGCTATCTCCTCACCGATGAGGCCTATGCCCCGACCATCCTCCATTACGAGAAGGAAGGTGCCACCCCATATGCCCACTGGTTCTGGCTTGGCGCGGGATTCGCGCTATGGTTCAACTGGCAAATCGCTACCGCGCTAGGAATTTTCCTCGGCGCTTCCATCCCTGACTCATGGTCGCTTGACTTTGCCCTGCCTCTGACGTTCATTGCAATGGTTGTCCCCGTGTTAAAGAATCGCGCGGCAATTGCGGCAGCCTTATCGGCCGGGCTTGTCGCGTTGATTGCTTCTTCCCTGCCTTACAAGCTTGGCTTGATCCTTGCGGCGCTGGTTGGGATCCTCATTGGGACGATTCTGGAGGACAGAAAATCCTCAAGGGGAATTTCATGAATATCTGGCTGGTGATGCTGCTCGGCGGCTTGATCACATTTGGGATGCGGTTCTCGCTCATTTATTTGCTCGCAGAGGGCAGGTTCCAGGTCCCGGATACGCTGCGGAAGGCACTGCATTACGTCCCCCCGGCGGTGCTGTCTGCTATTATCTTTCCTGAATTGTTCCTGCGCGAGGAAGCCTTGTATTTGTCGTTTGAGAATACCCGTTTGCTCGCGGGTCTGACTGCAATCGTAGTTGCGTGGTTTAGCAAAAACACGCTGGTCACGATCCTCGCAGGGATGGTCGCCCTGTTCCTGTTACAGTTCTTTCTATTTCCCCGGTAAAGCCCGTGCTAGATGAAAATCATGTACGACTGATTGCCTCCCTCGCGCTTGGCGTGAGCCACCGCTTCCTGTGCGCGTTGGATCAGCAGGTCGACTTCGGTGGCGGCCGTGATATGCGTGGAACAGGCAATCCCGGCACTGACGCTGACATGGATGGCGCTCCCATCCAGCAGGGAGATGTCTGTATTGAGAATACCCTTGAGGATTCGGTCGGCGATTTTTTCAGCATCCTGTCCAATGATGCCAGGGAGGGCAATCAGGAACAGATCATTTTCGTAGCGGCCGACCCCGTCATAGGGCCGGCTTTTCTCCCGGATCGCTTTTGCGATCACATTCAATACGTCGTTCCCAATCTCCTGACCATATTTGTCGTTGATGGATTTGAAGTTGTCGACATCCAGGGCAACCAGACTGAAGGGGGCTTGTCCACGGCGGGCGCGTTCCAGTTCACCGCGCGAGGAGGTCAGAAAGGCCTTTTGGTTCAATACGTTTGTAAGCGGATCGAGCATCGCGCTGTTATCCAGCGTGTCCTTAGCCTGCACCAGATAATCCCTCAGGCTCAGAATGCGTTCACCGATATGGACACGTGACTTGAGCTCGATGGGAATGACCGGTTTGTGTATATAATCATCTGCGCTGGCGCGCGGAGTCGTGATATCGGTTTCCTGGACTTTGGTTGTGACCAACAAGATGTAAATATAGTAGGCCGGTTTGGCATCCCGCACACGTCTAATAAACTGCTTTTCATCGATATCCGTGCTGGCACGATCCGCAATGACAAAGTGTACGCCGCCCTCCTGAAGATGCTGGATGGCAGTTTCACTGTCTTCGACCACGACAATCTCGTGACCGCTGCTTTGCAGGACCTGCTGGATGACCGTGCGTTCCTTCAAATCTTTGTTGATGACAAGGATCTTCATATCAACGCAGCCTCCTGCCCCCATTATATCGTACCGGGCGACGCGGAACTGCCTGAGAGAATATTTTGATGCTTACAGAAAGCTAAACCGGTGTAACAACCTCGCGAAGGTTTCGATTGGGCGTGCGTGTTGACAAACCTATCCTCCCATAGTAATATTTGCGGCGCTCCGGCACAAACCGCCGCCGCGCCGAGGTAGCTCAGTGGTAGAGCAGGGGACTCATAAGCCCTTGGTCGCGAGTTCAAATCTCGCCCTCGGCACTACGAAACCCGCAATCAGCGGGTTTTTGATTCGGCAGCTCGGCAACGTTCTCAGGACCGTGCCGGATGTTGTTTCAAAATCTCGGCGGGGTCGGAGACCCACTGCTGAACAAGGGGCGCGTCCCGCGGCGCGGCCCTCGCAGGCTCGGCAAATCTCGCTCTTCGAGACGGCACTGTACCCCGCCTTCATGGCGGGTTTTTGATTCAGTAAGTAGTATCATTGCTGGCGTATCTCGGGCACATCGCCATCGTTAGTAGTTATGCCAGCGTTGCACATAGGGATTACGAGAGTCAGGAGGTAAGGAATGAAAAGTGTTGTCATCCAAAGACCGAACGAAATCTCTGTCCTGGAACGGGATGTCCCTGAACCGGGTCCGGGGCAGCTGATGATCCAGGTGATGGCGAGTGGGATTTGCGGCACGGACCTGCATATCTATCGGGGAGAATATATGGGGAACTACCCGGTCATTCCGGGGCACGAGTTTTCCGGTGTCGTGGCAGCCATCGGCAGCGGGATCACGCGCTTTAAAGTGGGAGACCGGGTGGCTGTGGAACCCAATATTGCCTGCGATAACTGTGTGAACTGCCTGAACAACCGGCAGAACTTCTGTCTCAATTGGCAGGCGATCGGTGTGACCCTGCCGGGCGGCATGGAAGAATATGTGCTCGTCCCGGAGAAGGCAGTCTTCAGCATTGGGGACCTGCCCTTCGAGATCGGCGCGTTCATGGAGCCGCTCTCCTGTGTGATCCACGGGATCGAACGGGCGCGCATCGGTCTGGCGGATCACGTCGCCATTCTGGGCGCGGGTCCGATCGGGAATTTGATGATCCAGATGGCGCGCATCAGGGGCGCCGCGCACATTACAGTCCTGGAGATCAACCCCGGGCGCGCGGACCTCGCTCGCCAGTTCGGCGCGGACCGGGTGGTCGCCAGCTTCGACGAGCTGCAGCCGGATGCTGACGCATATGACATCGTGATCGACGCCACTGGCGTCATCCCTGTGATGAACCGCTCGATCGATTTTGCCCGCATGGGGGGGACCGTGCTGTTGTTTGGGGTGCCGCCCTCCGGCAGGAACATGGAGATGGAGGGGTTCAAGATCTTCCGCAAAGGACTCACGCTGCTGTCTTCGTTCACGTCCGTGCGGAACTCCTTCCAGGCGGTGAACCTGCTGCAGTCCGGTCAGGTGCGCGTGGACGCGTTGATCTCCCACCGCCTGCCTCTTCAGGAATTGCCCCGCGCTCTCGAATTGATCGAAAGCCGCGACCCGGCTGTGAAAAAGGTGATCGTCCAGCCGAATGGGTGAGGATCAGTATTCAGTGGGCAGTAATCAGTGAGATAGCAAAAACCCGCCAGATAAAGGCGGGTCTTTTGTTAATCAGCTGAATACCCCTTGACAAAAAATAGTAACTCGTTTATTATTTTATATTAGTAACTTGTCTACTAATTATTGAGAATTGAGACTATGTCTGTCCGTTATGCTGTTCTTGGGTTGATCTCGCAGAAGCCGCGCCATGGTTATGAAACACGCATGGCTTTTGAGAACCTTGTCGGTGGCGATGAGACCTGGGAGGTCAAGCCTGCTCAGATCTACACCACCCTCGACCGCCTCGAAGAGGCCGGGCTGGTGGAGCGTTCCTCTGACCTGGGCGAGGGCGAGGAACCATCCCGCCGGGTGTACAAGATCACGCCGCTGGGCGAGGAAGCTTTGCAGGAATGGTTTTCCGGTGGAGTCGTCCCGGGACATCAGCGCGATGAATTCTTCATTAAGTTGATCATCGGTTTGGTCTCCGGGCGGGCAAATCCGGAGCGGTTGATCCAGACCCAGCGCAGCCTCCTTTTCCAGGAGATGCATGCCGCGACCACGCAGCGTGACGAGTACGATCCGCACACGGAGATGGCGCAAATCCTGCTGCTCGACAAGTCGATCATGCACCTGGAAGCCGACCTGCGCTGGCTCGACATGATCGAGATGCGCCTGGAAACCATCAAGGGACAGCCCCTGCCCGAGCCGCAGATCCGCCGGCGCGGCCGGCCCCGCAAAGGGGACAAAGGTTCAACCTATCCACCGCCAGACCCATTGAGTGATTGCGAGACTGGGTGATTAATCACTAAATCACCAAATGATTCAATGTTTAGCGGTTTTTCATGAGGCGTCCATGATCTTTAAGATCTGTTCCGCTTCGTCGATTACATCAACCAGGAGTTTTGCTTACCTCACCCTTCACTCATCCGTCATTGCGAGGAGGAGCGAAGCGACGACGAAGCAACCTCATACAAACAAAATTCACACTGTAAATTGCAGTTGAGATTGCTTCGTCGAGTTTTCGGTGCTTGGCGCCTCCACTCTCCTCGCAATGACAGAAGTTATTTGGATAGGAAAATATCATGTCTATCATTACTACACAAAATCTAACAAAAATATTCGGTTCTGGAACTACAGCCGTAACCGCTTTGGATCACGTCAATCTGTCCGTAAATACCGGTGAGTTCGTCGCCATTATGGGTCCCAGCGGCTGCGGCAAATCCACGCTGCTGCATCTGATCGGCGGATTGGATCGCCCGAGTAACGGCAAGGTGATCATCGAAGGGACGTCCATCGCGGAGATGGATGACGACCGTCTCACCGAACTGCGCCGGCGCAGGATTGGTTTCGTCTTCCAGTTCTTCAACCTGATTCCCGTGCTGAATGCCGTCGAGAACGCGGCGCTGCCCGTCACGCTCGATGGGGTGAAACCGGCTGAGGCGCAGAAAAAAGCTGCGGAGTGGCTGACTCGCTTCGGGTTGTCGGACCGGCTGGCAAGTCGCCCGGACCAGTTGTCTGGGGGGCAGCAGCAGCGCGTCGCCATTGCGCGTGCCCTGGCGGCTGAGCCGTCCCTGATCCTAGCGGATGAGCCGACCGGCAACCTCGACACGCGTTCGGGCGACGAGATCGCCAGCCTGATGCGTGACGTTGCCAAAAAGTACGGCCGCACCGTGATCATGGTCACTCATGACCCGCGCGTTGCTGCCTACGCCGATCGCATCATCTTTTTGAAAGACGGCAAAGTGATCGATGAAACGATCCTGGAGCGCAAGAACACCAGCAATGCTGACGTTGTGTCCCGGAAGATCAAAGAGATCGGGGACTAAGGAGTTCCCATGAACCTGCAACTAACTCTCGCTGCCCGTTATCTCGCCGGGCGAAAATTACGCACCGCTCTCACTACGCTGGCGATCATCTTTGGCGTGACGCTTATCTTCGGCATGAACACTGTCCTGCCAACCATGCTCGCGGCGCTGCAAGCCAACGTCCAGGGCGCGGAGGGTGAGACAGATTTCACCATTACCAACGTCGCGGGCGATTCGTTCCCCGCGGACGTAACCGGCCACCTGCAAAACATCGACGGTGTGCGCGCGGTCGCGGCTTCGCTCGAGCGCACTATCAACCTGCCTGCCGATTTCGTGGACCAGGACCCGGCCCGGGCAGACAGGGTCATCGCGGTCAATCTGGTGGGCGTTATTCCTGAGGAAGCCCGTTCGATCCGCGCCTACCCGATCATCGACGGCCGTTATCTGAACGACGCTGACACTGCCGCGGCGGTCATCTCACAAACTCTCGCTGATGCGTTCTCCGTAACAGTAGGCGACTCCATCCACCTGCCCTCCATCTCGGGACTCACCGAACTGACCGTGGTCGGCATCCTGCCGGCGAGCATCGGTCCGGAAAACGAGTCTGTGCTGGTGAACCTGCCGCAAGCCCAGAAAATGACCGGAGATATCGGCAAGGTCAACGTCATTCGACTGAACGTGGAGGCTTTCGCCGATAAGGACCGGCGTACCGAGATCCAAAGCAGGATCGAAACTGCCCTGGGGAAGAATTACAAGGTGGGCACGCTGATTACCGGGGATGAGATGTTCGCCACCATGGAGATCGCCCAGATTGCCCTCAGTGTGTTTGGCACGCTGGCACTCTTCATGGGTGGTTTCATCATCTTCAATACCTTCCGCACGGTGGTCACTGAGCGCCGCCGCGATATCGGTATGCTGCGCGCCCTGGGCGCCACCCGCCGGACGATCCTTGGCGCCATCCTGACTGAAGGCTTCCTGCAGGGACTGCTTGGTTCGGCGATCGGATTGCTGATTGGCTATTTGATGGCGTTCGGTGTGCTTAAGGTGATGCAGGGCCCCATCAGCGCGTTCATCAACATAAAACTGGGACTGCCGGTCGTTGAGCCTGGTCTGGTGCTGATCTCCATCCTGCTCGGTGTAACTGTGACCGTGCTGGCTGGACTTCTGCCTGCCTGGAATGCCAGCCGGGTGACGCCGCTCGAAGCACTGCGACCGACTGTGGCGGAAGCGGAATTCAAACGCCAGACCGGCGTTGGTTTCTGGATTGGAATCGTCATCATGGTCTTGACCGTGTTGGCTATTCTTTCAGGGCAGTCTGCCTTGATCCTGCCCGGCGGGATCCTCTTCCTGGTTGGGCTGGTGCTGGTGGCGCCGGGATTGGTACGTCCCTTTGCCAGCCTGTTCGGCCGAGCGGTAGCGTTTGTTACGATCCGTCAGGGTATTGGTGGATTGGCGCAAAGCAACCTCACCCGCCAGCCCTCGCGCGTGGCTGTGACGGCTTCGACCAGCCTGTTGGGGTTGGCTGTCATTGTGGCAGCCGGAGGGATTGTCACCAGCATGAAAGGCACATTGCTCGACATGGTGCATGATAGCTTCGGCAGCGACTACATTTACCTCCCGCCATCCGTAGGATTGTGGAGCGGTAACGTAGGCGCCACACCTGAACTCGCCGAGAACCTGCGATCTGTCCCCGGCGTCGAGACGGTCAGCACACTGCGTTTCACATCGAGCCAGACGGTTAACGGACAGGTCGTCTCGGTACTGGGTATCCAGCCGGATGAATTCCAGCAGGTTAGCGGATTGATCTTCACGGAAGGGAACAGGTCGGCGTATGAAGATATCGTCTCAGAACGCGCCCTGATTGCCAACAGCGTCTTTATGATCGGCACGGGACTTAACGCTGGCGATATGGTGGAGCTCTCAACACCAGATGGTCAGGTACAGTACCGCATTGTGGCGGTCGCATCCGATCTATTGAACGCCAAGATCAACACGATCTACATCTCACAATCCAACCTTCAAGCCGATTTTGGCAGCACAGAAGATGTCTTCATCCAGATCGACCTGCAGGACGGCGCCGATCGGGAAGCTGCCGGCGCGCAGATCAAGGCACTGGGCGCGGATTATCCTCAATTCAAGGTGATCTCCGGTGTCGATTACTACAACACGATCCAGGCGCAATTCCAGGCTGCCTTCAGCGCCGTGTACGTTTTGTTCGCCATCCTGGCATTTCCCTCGTTGATCGCCATGCTCAACACGCTGACGATCAGTGTGATCGAACGCACGCGTGAGATCGGCATGATCCGCGCGGTGGGCGGCACCCGCAAACAGATTCGAAACATGGTCATGGCGGAGGCGCTGCTGCTGGCTGCCATTGGAGCCGTCTTTGGCATCCTGGGCGGGATGTACCTCGGGTACGTTTTAGTCACCGCGATCGAGGTCGTTTTCCCGATGGGCTATTCCTTCCCGGTCAGCGGTATCGTGGCTGCCATCGTGATCGGTCTGCTCTTCGGGGCAGTAGCGGCGATTATCCCGGCACGCCAGGCAGCGCGGCTGGAGGTCGTCCAGGCGCTGCGGTACGAGTAACGCACTTACAAAATTATTCACAGGGACGACCTGCCTGGCGGGCAAAAATTGCCCGATGAACCTGCTGGTCGTCCCTGCTGGAACGACAAAGGCGTGAAAAATGAAGAAGTTAAATTTGATCCTCATCTTTTTTGCGGTTACATTCATAGGAACAGTATCGCTTTGGGTACTGGATATTCTGGGAATTGTTAAAAATGTTTTGTTAAGCGATTTCACCCAGCCGCAGTATTATGGTTATCTTGCTGGTGATTTATTTGCAATGCCCCTACTGTTAGTGTCCATTATTGGATTGTATAGGATGAAATTTTGGGGCTATGTGGCTACTCAAATCGAGATGGGAGCCTGGATATACACTTCTGTGGCGAGTCTAGTGACCGTAGTAGTCAAAGGTTTCGACGATATTTTTGTCCTGATGTGGAGTCCGATCTATTTATTGGTTGCCATTTATGTTATTTTTTACACCTGGAAAAGGAGAGACCAATTTACTTAATCCTTGAAGGGGCGTAAACCGGTTTCGTCAAAACAACATCATCTCGCTCCGCCCCGCCGGGTTGACTATGCAGCCTGTCGAAACCACCAGCGGGTACCCACTGGGCGCTTCGCAGACGCAAACTGTTAGCTGGCCTGTGTGTGAGAGGTTTCAGAGGATAAAGTATGATTCAGACAAAGCAAGATATTCTTGACATGTTTCCAGAACTCGAACTGACAAGTTTTGGCGATTTTATTGTTCGCAAAGAGTGCGTGCAGGGTTATGAGATTATTGATTTTCACACGCATACTTTTCCAGGTGTTGCCGGCATGCTTCCGGCGCTACTCAGGCGGGAACTGGACGATGCTCAAGCAAGTTTTTTTGAACTTTCCTGTTACCCGGGAAGCATCGACTTCTTTGACATCAACAGAGTAGGCTATCGTTGCTGGCCCGAGTCGTTGTGGAGTTTTTTGGGTCTCAAGACAGCGGCTGATTTGCTGGGCTTCAATGGAGTGATGTCGTTGGTGCGTAACGCAAGCAATAAACGCCTGGCGCGCGACATGAAACTGGGAAGTGTAAGCTATGCTGTTGTTTTGCCAATTAATTCTATCCATGTAGATAGCGCATCTCTTCTATTGGATAGTATTTTGGAATATGAGCAGTTGTTCCCATTCGCTTCGCTCCATCCATTGGAAAGCGATATTGAAGTCAAAGTCGAGACGTACGTCGCCAAAGGGGCTAGGGGTTTTAAGGTCAATCCTCATATTCAGAAAGTCAATTTTGATGATGAAAGGATGATAGACCTGCTGAAACGTCTGGCAAAGACACAGCTTCCTATAATTTCATGCAGTGGACTTGCTTTGCCTGTTCCCTATCTCCGACAGCTTCCTCGATCCCTTCAACGCGGTGTCGAGACGCAAAATCTCAATCGTTACGAAAAGGCGCTTCACCAGATACAGGATCATGTTTTTGTTTTTGCTCATGGTGGCATAGAGCAAACTGACGAACTGATTGTATTGATGAAGAAATTCCCCAACACCTTCACGGACATCAGCACACAACCTTCGGAAAACATTAAACGTCTGATCGGCGACGTTGGCAGCCATCGTCTTCTTTTTGGGTCGGACTACCCATTTTTCAATCAGGCATTTCCGATTGTGTCAGTATTGAGGGCGACTGATAATCAGCAAGACCGCAGAGCTGTTTTTTCCGGAAATGCGAGGAAGCTTCTTGGCTTGTCTCAGAAATAGAAGTCCGGCATTTGAAAAAGGAAGTAATGACTATGAAGACCATTTACCATCATCCCCAGGGCGAAGCCATCATTCACGCCCTGTACGACAAACACCTGGCCCGGACTGGCATCACAACCCAAAGCCGGATGATTCCCACCCGCTTCGGCCAGACGCATGTCCTGCTGGCTGGACCTGAGTCCGGTCCGCCGCTGGTGCTGCTGCATGGCGGCAACACGATCAACCCGACCACGCTGTGGTGGATCAAGCCGCTGATGACGAAATACCGAGTCTATGCTCCTGACACACTCGGTCATCCTGGCAAGAGCGCGCCCGTGAGACTTTCGCCGCGCGACAACAGTTACGGTCAGTGGCTGGTGGATGTGCTCGACGCATTGCAACTATCTCAACCGGCTGTCATGGCTGGATCGTATGGAGCCGGCATTTTGCTGCGTACTGCGGCATTCGCTCCCCGGCGCATTTCAAAAGCTGTCGCCATGATCCCCTCGGGCTTAGTCTCGATCCCGTGGCGGACAATGTTCTTCGACCTGCTGGTTCCGCTGATAGCCTATCGGCTGGCTCCCAGCCGCGCAAGATTACTCAAAGTATTGCGTCCAATGTTTCTGGAAAACCCAATTCCCGAAGATGTGCTCGAGATCACCCTGGCGGTTTTCCAGCACGTACACGTCGAACCGGAAATGCCGCACAATGTAACAAAGGCTGAGTTGCAAAACTTTACCGCCCCGATCCTGGTCCTGGCTGCCGAATACGATCGCCTGTTCCCGGCAAAGCGCGTTGTGGAACGGGCCGGGCAGGTCTTTCAAAACCTGGTGGCCGCGGAGATCATTAGCGGTAGTCCGCATTTCATCCCGGAGCGATTACTGCCAGCCATCAATGCGCGCATGTAAGGAAAACTTCAAAAGTGAACTGAACAAAACTTCAAAAGTGAACCATTTTTTGGAGAGCGGCAATGGGCAGATGAGTGGTCTG
>JAFGCG010000124.1 GCA_016932715.1 Anaerolineales bacterium | reverse complement strand
TGCTGGCTGCGTGCTCCAGGTCACCCCGCCCGTGCCTTTTTCTATCCAGTTGTTGTCTGCCAGATAGACAGCCGGACCATTGTTCGTACCATTCGAAGTAGTGGACACCCGCAGTTTGACACTTTGAACGGGACTGCTAATTCCACTCGCCTCAAAGCGGATAAAACCGCTTTGGGCAGCCCCAGCGTCGCCATCGATGAGGACCGTCGTGGAATTTCCATAGTTCGTTGTCGGAGAAGATTCGGATACGCGTGCATCCGCCACAGCGGTAAATGTCAGCGTATCCCCCGGACCAGCCGTTGGTGTTACTGTAAATGTGGCTGTAGGCGTCGCGGTTGGGATGAGCGAAGTCTCGATTACCAGCTCAGGCTGGTTCGAGGAGGCATCCCGGCTGTTGAAATTCATATTCGTGCCGCTGGTGGTGGTCAAAGCCAGGTCATATGTTCCGTTTCCAGTGATCAGAGATGTCACATCGACCGAAGTCCAGGTGCCCGAAGAGATATTTCCGGACGAGCCGATCACAGACCCGACCGCGGGAGCACTGGCATACGTGACCTGCTTCTCTTCCCAGGTCTGGTCGGTCATCTGATGAACCCGGTAGCCGGTTGCCGAACTGGAAGTCGTGTACAACCGCAGAGTTGCATTCGTCACAGGTCCACTCAGATCACTCACATGGAAACGCAAATAGGAATGAAGGTCTGGAGAAGCATCTGCTCTCAGTTTGGTAGCAGTCCCATAATTAGATGGGAGGGAAGTCGCAGACACATACGCGTCTGCGATGGGGGCAAAGGCGTAGGTGGCTGTCTCCTGTGTGGTTGCCGAGTTGGACGTGGAGAGCGCCGAATGATTCCCGGAGCCATCAAAGGCATCCACCTGATAAATATAATTCGTCGAAAGGGCAAGATTGGTATCAGAGTAGCTCAGAGTATTGTGATCCACCGTATTCACCAATGTCCCATCTCGATAAATGCCATAGCCTCTCACACCTGTGTCATCAGTGGAGGCGGACCAGCTCAGGTCAATTTGGGTACCGTTCGCCGCCGAGGCGTTCAAGCTGGCAGGCGCTGTCGGAGGGGTGGATTCGGAGCCAGCCGAGAGGTCGTAGTTCATCACATCGAAGGGTTGTCCGAGCGCATTGATCGGCGTGACGGTCACGTTCGTGCCGTTTACTGTGACCTTCAGGAAGTGATAGACTTCTCCGGGGCCGGTCGGCACGGGTGCGCTCCCACAGGCTTTGCCGGAGGTGGTGAATTTGATCGCGTAAGCATCCAGAGGCGTGCAGGTACCAAGCGTTCCCAATGTCCCGCCTCCGCCGCCCGTGAGGTAGTTGGGGATGCCATCCGGGCTCGCCAGATTACGCTGATAGATATGAGCATGTCCGGTGAAGGCGATATCCACTCCATGCTGTTTCAGCAAACCTTCCAAACCGGTACTGCCCAGCAGGTAGGTATCCGTCGCCTCATGGGGATTATCTGACCAAAGTGGGTAGTGGAAAAAAGCAAACTTCAAAACAGAGGGATGAGCAGCCAGGTCGGCTGCCAGCCACTCGTACTGGGGCGTGCCCGGCGCCCAGTGGTAATCGTAATCCATCTGATACTCGCTGGCCGTACCGACATTGCTCTCTGACCAGGCAGCATGAAGCATGTAGAACCTTGCTGGTCCGGCATCGACAGCATACCAGGCGCTGGGATACGAAGCGGAAAAGCTGTCATTCAGGCAGCAATAGGTCTCCTTGATATAGCGCCCACCGGAAGTGGCAACCGCACGATCCTGGGGCCAGGTCGTCAGAAATGGGTGGTAGGTATCTGAACTCGCAAAGCCGTGATTGCCCAGGGTGGGAAAGATGGGCATCGCAGCACCCGGAACTTTCCAGAAAGAGGGTCCGAAAATGGCGCTGATATCATCACCAACCTGGACCAAATCGCCAAAATTCTTTTGATTGCCGCTCGGATAGCCGTTATCGCCCGTGGTCACTGCAAAGCGGGCGCCGCTCTGCGCGATCAGGGACATCAGGTCGGCCTGGTAGGGGTTGCTGCCAAGAGCATCCACCTGCCCCCAATCGCCAAAAACCACGAACGAAAAGGACTGATTATCTCCAGCCGGGACCTGTGTCCAGAAGGCTGGGGCCGGGTCTGTGCCCAGCAGATCGATCGCGTTCACCGGACTGGTGCCCAGATAGACCCGATAGCAGTATTCTGTGCCAGGCAACAGTTCGAGTAACGCCTTCCACTGATACTGAAGTACACCATTGACACTGATGGGGGTTTTCGTGGCAGGTACATAATGGGCGGTGCAGGATTCGGAACCCACTTTTCCGAAACGTACCCCCCCGCTGGTCTCCGAGCGGTCCGTCGCCCAGTTGATCGTGGCATACGGGCCGACCACATCCGTGAGGTAGGGATAGCGCCGCAATTGGGAACTGTAACTCAATTGCGGGCTGAAATTGCGCGCCGCCAAATTCACTGACGCGGACAGGAGCCAGACAGCCAGGATGGAAAGAACCATTACACGGGATCGTACATTTGGGAAGCGTTTGTATCTCATCAATTTACCATTGGAATTCATAAGCAACTCTGCTTTCAACGCTCTTCGGTGAGCAAACCATTGTTAGAACCTTGCATCGAATGACACAACAAGCTGGCAAACGAGCGTTGCTTGCGGCTTGTCTCCATGCATGCGATCAAACTATCAATGCTTTTCCAGAAGATGCCCTGCCGATAAAATATTAACGAATACTCCGTCGGACAAGAATGAACAAACAAACGATTGTAAACAAGCCAATCGAACCCAAGGCAATCACCCGGCTCATCCCTGCGCTGTCTACAAAGCTGCTGGCAGCATCGTCAGGCTCAACATTGCCGGTATCGGCAGGCTCGGCAGACTCGCTCGAATCAAAGTTGGGCACCTCAGGGATGGGAACGTCGCGAATATCCATCAGCACATCCAGGTAACGGCGGCCGTGATTCACGCTCGGTTCGATATGCGAGTTCTCGCTGAACTCATTCCAGCTGATCAATCCGATTGCATCCGGCGAGGATTGCATTGCCGCGCTGATTTGGATTTGCAGAGTCTGCCCATCCTTCCTCTCCACGATAGTTGTCCCGCCGATCAGGCGCGCATCAAAGCCTGGCGCGGCGGGCGCGATCCAAAGTCCACCATGCGCATGGACCGCTTCTCCCATGGCAGCCAGCTTTTCAGGATAGCCAGGATAAGTGTCCGGGTTGACCGAGGACCAGTAGTAGGCATTCCCATCCACCAGATCTGTCAGGCGTGAATAACCCTTCACATTCCTTTCAGAAGCCAGGATCAGGAGCTGCTCCCGTTTCCCAAGAACCACACTTTCGATATCCTGGCGCGAAAATTTCCATGTGCCAGACCAGATCACCAGTGGTCTTTCGTAGATGGAAAACGCCGGATCCCCGGCATACTGCTCAATGAAGTAGTTCAGATCAGCATCCACCTGCTGGATGGGAAGAGGCTCACGATGGAAGTCCAGGCCCTGATAGATGATGGCCAGCTTGAAATTTTCCTCATTTGCCACCTGCATAAGCTGTTCCAGACGAGGGTTGAGGTTATGGGTGCTCTTCCAACTCACGATAAAGCCCGTGATCCCCGCACCCTTTGCCCATCTGACGTGCTGGCGCATCACATCCATGTCGCTGCTGGAATACCGTCCCAGCAGGGGATAGTCGGTCTTTGCGCGATCCCAGGATCGAGTGTCGAACCAGATGTAATAGTAGGAGAGGACCGGGATCGGATCAGATACTCCGGCTCCCCTGTTCGCGGCTGCCGGCGTCCAGGCAGACAAAAGCAGCGTCGTGACAATCAGACACAGAAGCAAAATGAAGAAACCTTTTGAGTGAATAGTACTATGGTTCATGAGCGCGATTATTTATTCTCGTATTGTGTGCGAGATCGAAGAGGCATCAGCCCGCCAACGAACTGCTATTGAGCAACAGGTTCGACTCTTCGCCTCCCGGGTATGATTCGAGATCCGAAAGCAGTTGCGCGGGTAAGAAGATACGGGCGGCCCAACAGGAGCAAACCCAGAGACACTACAAGTCCGGCGCCGAAAACAACTCCCATATCGAGATAACTGAATACCAGCAATTCAATATCCTGGTCGCGTGACAAATGGGTGGGAGTGGGAGGCGCCGATCCACCGGCGCCAATGACTCTGGCGCTGTAGGAACCGCGTGCCAGCGAGGAAATCACGAGCTCAGCCTTGCCGGGCTCAAAAAGGAATTCTTTCCTGCTGCCATCCGGATAGGTCAGCTCGATCCCTTTTCCAATAGGGCGATTGAACATGGCATCGCGGGCAGAAAAACGGGCCGAATACAGTAATACCTGGATAGGCCAGACATCATCCGGACGGATGCGAAAACGTTGTTCGCTCTGATTGATTGTATTCGCCCCATCGATGGTGACATCCCGGAAATAATAAAGAATTTCCTGGCTTTCCAGGCGATCACCCACGCGACGGTTCAGACGGTTGGCTGGGAGCCAGACCGGTCCAGCCTTATCGAACGTAAAGGTGGCTCCGGCTCCCCGAATGGTCATCGAGGAGATGCGCGCCGGGTCCACCAACGCGCCTTCCGAATCATAAAACACCTGATCCACCTGATAATTCACCGTGAACCCTGCTTCCACCCGTCGGGTTCTCGGCAAATAGATCTGACGTTCTGGCGTAAAAACATTATCGTTCCAGCGGCCGAATTCCATGCGAACATTGGAGGGCAGGCTATCTTCCTCGATCGGCAGCACCTCCAGCGAATACATACCACTCAGTTTTACTTCGAGATGGACTTCTCCGTTCTTATCTGCGGTGTAAGTTTGACCATCGAGTTGGAAAACCACTCCGGGCGTCGGCGGCACGGTATAGATGGCAAGTCTTGCAGGTTCCACAACCATATCCACTTCAGCAGTGGCACGATTCAAGCCAATGGAAAGGATCCCGGGGTAGATGGCTTGTACTTTATGCGTGCCGGCCGGAAACTTATACTTCAATGTGACTACAGCAATACCCCGGCTATCCGTTTGGCCCTGCGCTTTGCGCACACCATCCACCAGGATAGTGATCGGCTGGTTGGGAATGGGTTTGCCAAATTCGGCGGTCAGATGAACTCGAATGATCGGATGATCGCCGGTCACCAGAGGCTTCAGCGGGTCTATCGTCAAATTGGCAGGTTTGCTCTGGGATAATTCACCGGCATGGACAGGTGTTGCTGCTGTAAGCAGGCCCAATAGCAGCAGAACAAATATGATCAAACAGCGTTGAAAGGAAGTTGTCATGGCTGGATTTCCTCCATGGGCCGGGCAGCATGAAAATTCTCTTTATTTGCATATGCCCAGGCAACGATCAGGCAGGCGAACAGGATCGCTGCGCTGTAGGTAATATAGATCACAATTCGACGCGGCTCGATGCGCGGCTCCGGGACCTCGCGCGTTGCCGGAACCAGGATCGCCGGACGCGGAGCCATGGAGAAATCGAAGGCGGACGTGAGGTTATTTGCTTTGGCATCGCGCTCGGCAAGCGGCGGAATATCCCAGTTCTCCTCGATAAATTTCAGAATGGAGGTGTGGTCCAGCAGGGTGTGGTCGATGTGACCCATGCGGGCATACGGACTGACGAGCAGCGCCGGGACCCGAAACCCATACCCGCGCTCATCCACCTGCGGCGGTTCGACATGGTCATACCAGCCGCCCCAGTCATCATAGGTGATAAAGAAGGCTGAGCTCTCCCAGGCGTCACTCTGCATCAGGGTATGGAGCATGGTGCGCGTTGCCCGTTCGCCCAGGGACAGGTCGGAGATTGGGTGTTCGGTGGCACCCAGCAGCAGAACATAGGAAACAGCCGGGAGGGTCCCGTTTTCAAGGTCCGTGTAATACTCATCGAGATCGACGATCCGGCTGGAAAGCTCCGGGTCATCCAGAAAGCGATCGAAGTTCAGGAGCGGTACCCATTGAACCTGTGGGTGCAAATAATCCAGCTCCTGTGGGTTTCTGTAATTGAGCGCGGGATCATAATTCCTGATATAGAACTTCCAGGAAATGCCGCGCTCCTGTAGTTTATCGAAGATCGTCGGGATGTCGCCATAGCCATCCTCGGGAATACGGTTCTTTTCAGAACCAGGTTTGCCAGCCACCCAGTACATGCGATTCGTGACACTGCCGGTGTGCGCGGAGCTGAAGTAATTGTCGAAGAGCACATACTCATCGGCCAGGTTCCAATAGAATGGGATATGGGTATCGTCAAAGTATCCCATGCTCAGCGCTCCGTCCTGGTTTAGCCGATTCAATGTATCGATAAACCCATTCATCTGCCCATCCTGATATTGACCGAGGAACGTCGTAGAGGAATGGCTGAGATCACTGATCGGTTCATCCGTGATTTCATAGGGCGCCACGCAAGACTTGCTGCCATCCTCTGAGAGCGAGGCGGGCATACACACGCCCTCCGGGATACCGTTGGCGCCCGGGTAGGTGCCAAAATAATTGTCGAAGGTATGATTTTGCTGCATCACCACGATGAAATGCTCGATGGGTGTGTTGGGCTCCGTCCCGGATTGAAGGGCAGAAGCCTGCCGGGTTCCAGACATTGGAGCCAACAGAGTTAACAAAACAAACAGGAAAGCAAATCTTTTGAAGAACATCATGGATGCACCACATAAATAACAATGACCGGCTTATCGACCTTCGTTCCGTTCGCCAGTGTCACTGTGACCGATTGAGTATGGATAACCCGACCGTGATAGCGCTCGGCATACCTTAAAACTCCTTCTGAGAAGGAAGGCGACCGTTCGGCAGAATACGAATCCCAAACAACATATTGGATATTGCCATTCCGGATTTGCGCATCGGGATTAAGAATTGGCGAATAGGATGGATTGCGCCGCAAAGGATTGGGGCTGACAGACAAGCCCATGGCCTTCCGGTGCCCATAGAATTGCAGGATGTTTGCCATGGAAGGTCCAATCGTCATCAATGTGGCTCCAGTCGGGATATTCGCGCGCACCCACTGTCCAGCCTCACGCCCACCCGGAACGCCGCCTGTGCCGGCGATAAACGTGCCGGACGTGGCTGGACGGATGAGCTGCACACTTGAGATAAGCAGGGAAACCGCGAGGATCGCAACCGCCGAGGTTTTGATCCAGCTTCTTCTGGCAATTCGCCGGGTCCGAATAAAGATATCATTGGGCCGCCAGTGGGCGATCGCTCGACCGGCCAGCACAGCAATGGGCGCCGCGATGGGCAGCAAATATTGGAATCCTTTGGTGGGCCAGAGCTGGAAGAATACGGCTGGAACGATAATCCAGGCAAGCAGGAGTCTTTCCCGCCAGGACCTTTCCCCTCGCAAAAACCAAAGACCCAGGACGGCAGCCAGGATCACCAGGTAACCGATTGCTTCCGGAACCAGGCTGGGATAGAAATCCCACGTATGATTGGGACGGCGAAAGAGCTGCCAGACCAGATAATTTTGTCCCGACCGCGTCCCCCCAGCCAGGAGAAGTGACAACGGAAAGGGCGCGATCATCAGCACCATGAGAATCGTCGAAACGATCAGGTCCCTGAGGCGGACAGGGATTTCACGCGAGAGCGCCAGGAAGGCATAAATCGCACCCAACAGGATGATCCCTGTCTCTTTGGCGAGAAACGTCAAACCCATTCCCACGCCAGTCAGATAGATCCAGGCCGGGCGGTGCGTCAGCGCATAGCGCGCCAGGAAAAAAAGGGTGAGCGTAGTGAACAACACCAACGGTCCATCCAGAAGGACCTGGCGGGAAACGACCACGTGATACGGCATCAGGGCAAAGAAGAGGCCCGCCAGCAGACCAGCCTTTACTCCATAGAGGAGCTTCCCCACCTGGTAGGTTACAAACACTGCCGCCAGCCCCACCACGACCGCCAGCAGGCGGCCAGCCAAATCGCTCACTCCAAAACTAAATATCAGAGCCAGCACGAATTGGAAAAGCAAAGGATGCGCCCGGAAAATGGGAAAGATATCCTTAAGTACGGGAGCCTGAGCGATCGCAGCCGCCTGACCGGCGTATACCGCCTCATCGGTGTTGTACCCAAGCTGGTTCACCCCCCAGACGCGCAGTCCCACTGCCACAACGGTCACGATCACAATTCCAATGACCCGGGCAACGAGCGCACGATCCCAGCTTCGCCAATCGACAAGTATTCGGCGCGTGGACGAAATACCAGTCACGATCCGGTCACGCACGAAGGATGAATCTTTAATACTCATGGTAGGAACATATCCAATCGAATTAATCGTCAGCCGCAGCCAGTTGTTGTGACCCGATGGAGAGGTTGGTAACGACCGGCAGTTTCTGCCACCAGTTGAATTTCGGATCACGCAGGCGCACAGTAGGGATTTGGGCAAGCGCCTCGTTTACAATCGCCTGCTCCTGAGGGTGCAGGTCTTCTCCGTTCCATCTGCTCAACGAATCAGCCAGGATGGGGTAAGGAGGGAAGCCATAGGCATCTTCGGCATTGTTCACAAACGTCTCCACCGCCTGTTCGTGATGCAGGGATTCGACATATTCATCGCCACGCTCGATGATCACCGCCCGCGAAAGCTTCGCATAATTTGCATAGGTAGCTTTCGGGATCAGGCGATGGACCATGTACTTCGGCGGCGGCACCAGCATCTGCACGATCGCATTCATCGTCGCCGCCGGCAGCTTCGACTTGCTCAGGTTCAGACCGACCTTCCGCCCGGACTTGGAGTGCAGCCGGCTCTGGAATTGCAGGGCGATCCGCTCCCAGAGCGTGAGGGAGGAATTGGCGTTCACCGCGCTCAAAGTGTGATTGCTGATGGTCAGCGGCTTGGGATAGCTCAAGACGGTCCCATCCCGGCCGACGATCGTCATGTCATCGGAGAGGAACGAGCAGGCATAGTTGTCCACGGTGCGCAGGATGGTGGAGGTCTTCCCGGTATCGGTGCGCGCCGTGACCAGGACGGCCTGGCCATCGAAGGAGACACAGGCGGCATGCATCAGGACGTAGCCCTTGCGCACAAAACTCCAGCGCAGGATCGGTTCCACCACATTCGTGTAAAGGACGTGAGGCGAATATTTAAGAATGGGTGAAACCGCCACGTCCACACGATCTTTATTCGAGATGGTTATTTCGAATCCATAGCGCCCCAGCGATTCGCCGTAATGGATGTCGTCGGTGGTGGAGCGGCGCGGCTGATCTTCGTCACGTTCAGAGCGTCTGCGATCGTTTTTGCGTCTGCGTTCGAGGCGCAGGCGGATGTCGGGGTCACCGCTCAGGGCCGGCACCCGGAAGTACTCCAATTCCGGCAGCTCGTACATCGAAGCCACCTTCAGGATGTTGTGAATGCTGTAGTTGTACCCAAATTGTTCGGCCCGGGTCGAGGCACTCCGTTTCAACAGGTTCATCTCCGTTTTCCTTTTCTCCATTGGTTTCGTCTTGCTCCAAATCCATTTGTCCGCCAGCAGGTAACGCAGGATCGTCATCGTAAACAGCGATACCAGGTTGGCAATAAGATAGTTGACACCGAGCTGGCTCACCAGCAAGGCAATCATCGGTCCGCGCAGCAGCAGCATCAGGTTATTCATCGTCAGGAAGCTCACCAGCCGCTGCCAGAACGAGCGATCCGTCTCCCGCTGGCCGAACACCCAGCGCTCCGTCAAGCCAAAGTTCCACAGCGTCGAGACCTGGGTGGCGATCGCCGCCGAGAGCACGTAGTGAATGCCTGCCAGTTCCGTGAACGCCGCCAGCGCCAGACTGTTGACCCCCAGACCCGTGGCGCCCACCAGCAGGAAGCGCACGAAGTTCGCCTGCCCCGCCAGCCGCAAGCGCAGCAAGCCCCGGAAGAACTTGATCGTCTCCCTGACCGAGGCCTTGCTCTCCCCGGCATTGCGACGCCCAAAGTGGATCGGCACTTCCGAGACCTTCAGTTCCGGATGCGACACCAGGATCTCCAGCAGGATCTTGAACCCATCCGGTCTCAACTCGTTCATGCGCAAAGCAGATTTCTTCGTCAGGAAGAAGCCCGTCAGCGGGTCGGTCACGTTGCGCAGCCGCTGCGGGAACGCAATGCGGGTCACCCACGCAAAGGTTTGCGAGATGAACAGACGCTTGAACCCCAGACTGTGGGCATCGCCGCCCGGCGCCAGCCGGCTACCCATCACCAGATCGGAGCCGGTCTTCTTCGCCTGGTGCAGCAGGCGCGGCAGCGTCTCCGGCGGGTGCTGCAGGTCGGCATCCATCACCGCCACCCACGTCCCGCGCGCCGCCTGGAAGCCTTCCACCACTGCACCGCCCAAGCCGTTCCTGCGCCGCTCCGGCGGACGGGCGATCAGCCGAATCTCCAGCGGGAACCATTCCTGTAGCTTGCGGATCACGTCCGGGGTCTCATCCGTGCTGTCGTCCACGAACACCACTTCCGTGGCGATCCCCTTCAGTACCTGGTGCAGCCGCATCAACAGCGGCTCGATGTTCCCAGCCTCGTTCCGGGTCGGGATCACCAGCGAGACTTCATAACTTGTTTCGTAGCCTTGCGCGAATTGTGTAAAACTTTGAGGTAATTTATTTTCGATCATAGTCGCAGCCTCTCTACCATAAATGAAATGATTTCAGCAACATCACGTACAAATGACAATTGAAGGGTTCGGCACTTTCTTATTAACGGGGTATTTACCTCCTTGTTCTTCTGTCTATTCAAGTACCGCAGTACTATTTGTGATCTACATCACGAGGGCTGAACATATGACAAAAAGAACAACTTGGAAGGTTTCGAATTAAACAGAACAAGTTTACAATTCTGTAAACATAGAAGCAGGACGTAGGTAACCCCAAAAGGTTACAATCATTGTCCAAATTATCGGGTACCCATTTGGGTGAAAAAAACCGGATTCATGAAAAAAGCGCAAACCACCCACATTGTCAAAGGTCCTGTGGCGGATCTGCTGCTGCTAGACTGGCGTCTCTACGGTTCGCCCGCCGCTGAAACCTGCCGGCTGCTCCGAAAGGCATATCCCCACCTGAAGATGGTCCTGTTCAGCTTGGACGCTGGCGACGCAGCCGCGGCAAAAGAAGCGGGGGCGAGCTTCATCCACAAAGGCGCCTGTCCAGATGAATTAATTGCTACGTTAACCCCTCTTTTGCGTAAAGAATAGTAGTCTTCCTTGCGGCTCGAGCCGCCATCTGTTGCTTTAATCCCTGGGAGGCGGCAAAGGTTCGGCTGAGAAACCTGAAAGGAGAAAGAAATGCAGACAAATCGCTCGAACGCCGGAGCACTGGTTGCAGGTACGATTTTGATTGCCTTCGGCCTGATCGCGCTGGCAGGTCAATTCTTGCGCATTTTGGATTGGGGCTTCATCTGGCCCCTGATCGTAGTCGGTTTCGGCTCGTTGTTCTTCCTCGGAATGGTGGCAGGCGGCCGGCAGTCCGCGGCATTTGCCATTCCCGGCAGCATCATTAGCGGGATTGGTCTGGTCCTGTTGTTCGCGAGTATCACCGGGCATTGGGAAGCCATGTCCTACTTCTGGACGCTGATCATCATCTTCGTTGGGATCGGCATCTACATTATGGGCTGGTATGGTGGAGACGCGAGTCAACGCCAATCGGGCTGGCGCGTCATGAAAATAGGATTTATCCTCTTTGTGATCTTCGGCGGCTTCTTCGAACTGATCTTCCGCTCCAACAGCCTTGTTTTTCCAATCCTGCTCATCCTCCTGGGCATCTATCTGATCTTGTCCCGTACCGGGCTGTTCAGTGGAAAGAGGCTTGAGGAACCGTCGGATCACTCCATTCCCCCGGCAAGTTAGGAATTGGCATCAGATTTCACCCTGAGCGCCGCGAAGCTCTCAGTTTGATAAAGCATTCTCGAAAGAAGGAAACCATGGAACGAAAGAGATCCTTATTCTGGCCGTTATTTCTGATTGCAGCAGGCGCGGTCTGGCTGCTCATCCAATCAGGGACGATTCCCTCTGCGAATCTCTGGGCGCTGACGCATATCTGGCCCTTCCTGCTCATCACGCTGGGCGCGGGCATCATCTTAAAGTCATTCTGGAAGTATGCCTTCGTGTTAGTGGATCTGATCGTAATCGGCGGCGCGGTGCTGGCAATCGTCTATGCTCCGCAGCTGGGCTGGGCAAACCCATCCCTGGTCACCGTGATAGATATTGGAGAATCATGGGACGGCCGGGCCGTGCGCGGCTCCGGAAACATCGTGACCAGGACGCGTGAGGTCAGCGACTTTCACGCCATCGAAGTGAATTACCCGGCTCAAGTGCTCGTCAAACAAGGCGCGCAGGAATCCGTCAAAATCGAGGCGGATGATAATCTCCTGCCGGAGCTGCAGACCCGGGTAAGGAATGGCGTGCTCGAGATTTACCACATGTCAGAGGATCGCACGCATGTCTACCCGACAGAGGCGGTCAAGATTACGATTGTTGTCACGGAATTGGATGATATAGAGTTCACAAGCGCAGGCGAACTGGTCATTGAAGATCTCGAGTCTGACGAGCTGGATGTTGCCCTCAGCGGCGCCGGCAATCTGGAATTGAACGACATCGCTGTGGAGACTCTTCACGTGAGCCTGAGCGGGGCGGGCAGCATGACCGCCTCCGGCACGGCTGATCATCTCGATATGAATATCAGCGGCTTTGGAGATTTCAAGGGTGCGGAACTCCACAGCCGGGCTGCCCTGGTCAGCATCAGCGGCGCGGGCAGTGCCACCGTCTGGGTGGATGACGACCTGACGGCTCAAATCTCAGGCGCGGGATCGGTGAGTTACTACGGTTCAGCCACCGTCAGTAAACAGATCAGCGGCATTGGGGGCGTGAATCACCTGGGCGACAAATAAACGTGAAGAGAGCGTTTCTTAATCGACTACGTTACACCTGAATTTAATTCTCCAGACACTTTGCCACAGATTTTCCGGATTTACACACAAGCAGCCGTACCGCGAGTTCGGTACGGCTGCTTGTGTGCCTATCCAAAACTCTATTGAGGGACCGAAAGCAACTATCCGTGCAATGTGTAGCTGAATTCTTCAGCTGGGGAGCGATAAACTTCTCGAAAAAACTGATATGGAATGCACAGCAGGTTGTTAGCTGGCTAGTAGCGTTCGGATAGGTTGAAAATCGTGAGGGGAGTTAACATCTTCAATGCCAGTACAGATAGAAGAAATCCAAAGTCATTGAAGAGGAGAGTCTTATGAAACCATCCCGTCCGGTCCATCCCACTTGCACTGCAATCGTTTGCGCTTACAATGAAGAACAACACTTGGAGTCTGTGCTCAAGGGGTTGTTGAATGCATCCTTTATCCAGGAGATTATCGTAGTAGACGATGGCTCGACGGATCGCACTCCCGATATCCTGAGTCGGTACGAGCAAAATGACAGGTTTCGCCCGATCTGCTTATCGCCCAATCACGGCAAAGGGTATGCCATGGCGGAGGCAGCGACAGCCGCCAGTGGCGATATCCTGCTCTTCGTGGATGCCGACCTGATCAACTGGGACGCTGATTACGCGTGCCAGGTATTAGCCCCCATTCTCAATGGGCAAGCCGACATGGTCATCGGTTACCCATTCCGCCAGGGCGACAAATGGGACAGGGTCGATGTGCTGTATATCCAGCGCTGGCTGTCAGGGGAACGCGCCGTCTGGCGCACAGACCTGCTGCCCATTGTGGCGAAGATGCGCCCATCCCGTTTTGGCGTGGAGACCCTGATCAATATGCACTATCGCACCCGCCATCAGCCGATCGGGATGGTCAAGCTGCAGGGATTGCTGCACCCGATCAAATTCGAGAAAAGCTCGCGCGCGGAAGCCTGGGATGAATATGTGAAGGAGGTGCAGCAGATCCTGCGCACGTACGCGCGCCATCCGCTTTTGACGTTCATGACCTACGTGCCGGACCTGATCGAGATGCGGGCTGCCCTGCTTGCAGTCTACGGTTGGATCCGCAGGAAAGCTCCGCTCGCCATGTTGTAGCGCTTGTCCATCAGTAAAAGAACTCCCCACGACCGGGGAGTTCTTTTTCGGTTCTTGCTGTCATCCGGAAAATTCTTTTCTGATCACCGGACCTGCTGATGCAGAATGCCCGCTCACAGATAAGCGGGCATTCGATTGGGCTACATCATTTTTTCGACCATTTCAACCGCGCTCTGCACGCAGGGAATACATACTTTATTTTTGAGGTCCTTCTCCCGAAAAGCAGCTTGCCCCTCTTCTGTTGCCAGGTCACAACCATTCAGCAGTTCCCGGCAAAGACAGCTGCCATGCTTGCGGGCAAACTGGGCCATGAATTCCCTGGTCTTGGCATAGGTTACATCTGCAGCTGTTGGGTCCTCCTTTTCTCCCCGGCCGTGTTTGGCTCCCAGCGCCATGATCCCGCCCGTCACGGCACCACAGACTTCTCCCCTTCTTCCGATCCCCCCGCCAAACCCAGAAGCCACTTTTAAGGCTGTGTCCTGACCTATTTCGAGATCTTCGAGAAAAGCAAAGAAGACCGACTGTGCGCAGTTATAGCCTCCCTTAAATTTGGAAATTGCTCGTTCACTCTTCGTCATTGTTCATCCTTTATTCTTTTGAAATGTTCCCAAATAGTTCAAACGCATCCATTTTGGGATGATAACCCAGCATCTCTCTCGTCTCGGTCAGGTCAAGCCGCTTGAACTTGTTGTCCGAAAGCGCGTGAGCGATCGCAAAAGTGATCTGCCGGGTCTCCAGACATTTTATCAACAGGTCATTAAAATCATCAGGACTCAAAAAGGCATCCTGTTCTGCCGGCAACAAATCCTCGGAGTGCTTTGGAAAGACATACGCCCCGATTCGCAGGACGATACTGGGCAAGCCTTCATTGAACGCAAAATAGGCAGCTAATGCCTCGCCAAAGCATTTCGACACCCCATAAAGATTCCTGGGGCGGACGGGCATATTGACCTTGATCTGCACATCCGCAGGATAGGCTGCCACCGCATGCACACTGCTGGCGAAGATAAAGCGCTGGCAGCGAGCTTCCTGGGCGGCTCGAAACATATTGTATGTAGCAATGATATTGTTTCCCAGCAGCGAATCTTCAAAGCGGGCTTCGGGCGATGGATCGGCCGCCAGATGGATGACCATGTCCATGCCTTCACAGGCCTGCCGGCACGCCGCCAGGTTTTGTAGATCCAGGACCAGGCTTTCCCAGGAAGAGGGACCCAGCCTTTTTGGATCCCAAGCCACCCTGTCCACAACTCGAACAGTATATTTATCTGAGGCAAACCGGACAAAATAGGAGCCTATTTTCCCGCAGCCGCCTGTGATGAGAATTTTACGTTTCGATATTTCACTCATAGGGCCTCATTGGGTTGGCGGTTCTTGAGAATCAGTCAAAAAACAGAATGATTATAAATCCTTTGCTTCCAGCTGGTCATCATCTCCACTGTCATATCGGACCTGCTCGCAGGGCAAATGTCCGGATATTGCGTAGAACGCTCCGCAACTTTGCATGGCTCAAACGTGTTTTATGCAGGAACATGCAGGGCGAGGAGTAAAGTAAGATAAAATCTGGAAACCAAAAGAAAATAAGTGCCGCCCGAGACTCCCCTAACGCAGGGGAGATTTTCTGTATGCAGCCCATTAGCATCCAAACCATATTATTCGAAGGAGAGATTCCAGAATGAAAAATGCTTATGAAGTTCAGGCGCCTGATTTTAATTTGAGTCCCTATACCGGGATGACAAAAAAACACTACATCGAGTGCGCCAAATATCTCCTCGAAAGAGCCTTTAAATACGTGGATTCCATCGAGACCCCCCTCTCCTTTCCACCCGTTCCAGGGAAAACATATCCACAGCCGGATGATCCCCCGTGGCGTTACCGGTCACTGGAGTTCGAAGCCCTGGAAAGGACCTTAACCCTGGCAGGTCCCCTGATGCACGTCGACCCCGAAATCAGCATCCGGGATATCAAGCTCCGGGATTATTATGGTCTGCAGCTCTATCATGCCCTGACCCCCGGGCACCCAAATTCATTGCCTCTGCCCGAAGAACTGCCCGAAGCGACCTATCAGTTTACATGCGAGTTTGGCGGTTTGTTCAAAACCCTGCTGCTGTTGCCGGATGTCCTCTGGCCCTCCTATACACAAAAACAAAAAGATGAGATGGCGGTGACCATTTCGAAATGGGCACACCACCGCACCACCCAGAATAACTGGAGGATCTTTAATATCGTCACGCTCTCGTTTCTCAAAAAGCACGATTACGAAATTGATGACGATCTCCTGAAAAGCCATCTTTTATGGGTGGCTTCCTACCACTCGGGGGACGGCTGGTACCTCGAGCAAACGTACAACTATTACACCATCAGCCTTTTTGTTGTTTATTTAACCATCTGGAACAGGTCTTTTGGCGATGAATTTTATCCGGAGATCGCCGCTGCCATCGAGAAATCGGCTCACGAGCTGATGAAGACCTATACCAACTTTTTCGCAAGGGATGGTTACATCAATATGTGGGCAAGAAGCATCTGTTACCGGACTTGGATCTCGGGCGGCTTTCCAATTTCGTTCATGCTGAGAGGCAAGGCTCCGCTCGACCCGGGTTGGGCTCGCAGGCTTTGTTCGGGCTCCCTGCTCCAGTTCGTGGCACGGGAGGAGTTCTATCACAACGATCTTCCCAGCCTGGGATTTTACGGGCACAAGGAATTCGTGCTGCAGAGTTATAGCTGTCCCGCCAGCCCGTTCATCATGTTTTTGCCATTTGTGTGCCTCACCCTGCCAGACGATTCACCATTCTGGACGGCGAAGGAAAACGAAGGCATCTGGGAAACCATCGGCGAGCGTTCGGAAAAGGTCGTTCTGGAGAAACCGGGCCTGGTCCTGGTCAATCACGGCAAGACCGGCACGTCGGAGATTATTTCCGGCAAGGTCTATTATGACGATCACAACTATTCCAAGCTGTCGTTCAATACTCATTTCCCGTGGGAGGACCATAACCCGGACGGGGGTACTGCGATGGAATACAGCTTTCGCAGCCTGGACCCGAGGGACATCCGCGGCGATGACATCAATTTCTATCTCACCGGGGTTGCCCTGCAAAATGCCTCTGAAAAAAATATAGCATTTACCACGTCGCAGAGCATGCTTTACAACGGCGTGCACAACGACGTTTTATACCGGCAGGCGATCATGCGCAAACCGCCCAACAATGGAGTTGGGTACATCATCGATCTTGCAGAGATCACCATCCCCGGCGGCGTCATCCGGGTGGATCGCTCCCGCCTGGCGTTCGAACACGAGTTGACCCTCGGACACTACGGGCTGCCGCATCTCGACGGGCAGAAAGCGGTCGTTCAGCAATTCGAAGGTGAAATGAAAAAGGTGATCACCGCCTCCATTCCGGGAAGGCAGCTCGCCCTGATCGCCTATCGCGGCTGGGATCGGATCGACTCTCTGGTACACAGCGGTCGCAATGCCGAAGCCGACGAGAGCACTGTTTTATATGCCTACAAAAAGAGAACAGCAAAAAATGCGGCGATGGAATTGATGATCACCGTGATGCTCCATAAAATGGACGACACCCCGTGGACGGAAGAAGAGTTGTCTCCCATCAAAGCGATCCGGATCATGGATATTACTCCTTCCTATTCGCCTTTGGGAGCAACGCTAACATTGTCGAACAACAAAACGTACGAGGTTGATTTTGTCAATATCGATGGAAACCGGACCTGTTGAGAAGGACCTGTCCACTTGACCAGTTACAGACTCCCCTGCTGGCAGGGGAGTTTTTTGTTTCCAAAGCTATAATCAGTACTTCACGAAAGCGGAAAACAAGGTTGAAGTTGAGTAACCTCAGTCGTGCCGGACAAACGTTCAATCGCACGACTGAGCA
>JAFGCG010000123.1 GCA_016932715.1 Anaerolineales bacterium | reverse complement strand
TGATTCTCTCGCGGGTTCCATACCCCGCAGCTTGCTGCGGAAGAAGGGGTTCGGGGCTTGCCCCGAGGTTGATACCTGTCATTTTTGCCAGTCTCGGTGGTCGAGTGCCGCAAAGCGGCATGTCGAGACCACCGTGCCACATCCAATCTTTCGTTTGAAGTTTATTGTTGGTTTCGATACGGGCTGCGCCTCTACTCAACCAACGAGTTCTCTTAAACATACCGTCTATTAAATCTCAGCACGCCAGCAATGAAGAAGGCTGCGCTCCATGCCAGCATGGCGAGACTTGTGACCAATACACTGCTGAGGGGCTCGCCATTCATGGACTGCATCAGGCCGCGTATCGCCCAGCCCTGAGGGACCAGCAGCGAGACCGTATCGCCCAGCACCGCCGCACCCGGTGATCCCATGGCAAAGATGCTGATCAGGCCGAGCATGCCGGTCACCGTCAGCACGCCGCCGAAGAGCACACCAGCCTGCTTGGTGGACTTGAGAAACGAATTGACAAAGATACCGAAGGACGAGGCGCCGAGGATGATCCCTGCTGCCATCAGAACTACAGACAGGAAATCACCCCATTGGATCTTAAAGATCAAATTCGCTGCGATGAGAAGGACAATCACCTGTACACACACAGTCATGAACACAGACAGAAGCTTGCCGGTCAGGATCGCTGCCTGAGGAGTTGGCGTAGTGAACAAGCGCGGCAGAGTCCGTTCCTCCTCTTCCCGGAGAATGCCCTGTGCCGCGGAGGCGCCCGTGTAGAAGGCGTAAAAGACCATCATGCCTCCCATAATGGGACCGACGATGCCAAGCAGCATATTCTGTTTTTCTTCCGATTGGCTTTGCGGCGCGCTGGCAGGTGCACGCACTTCCAGCAGTTCTCCCTCCAAATCATCGCTCAGGGCGAGTGATTCATCCAGATAGCGCTGGACGACCAGCCCGGTCATTGCGTACTGAGATGAGTCGGCTTCATCGGTAAAGACATCCACTGCAATCTTGACGCCAGACATCCCTTGCAGAAAGCGGTTCATGATTGATTTCATGATGGCAGGGCCGATCGTCAATGTGGGGTCCTGGTAAAACTCGATGACTGCCTTTCCGTCCTCGATGTCCGCGAACTGTTCGGAGAAATCCGGCGGGATGATGATCGCGACTTGTGCCTGCTGACTGTCTACGGCGTCCCGAGCAGCTTGAGCGCTTGTTGCGAACGAGACCTCGATCAAGTCGACCATTTCGTCGCTTTCGAGGATGCTGACGATCAGGTCGCCCATCGTGTCTGCCTGGCGTCCGCCGGGGATGTTCCTGGGATTCACCTGGAACCTGGGTCCGCCCGCATCCATGTTCGCAATGATGACCCTGGTCCGGGGCAGGTTAAAGTCGCCATTTTCGGCGATATTACCAAACATGAAATAGAACATCCCCGTCACCAGCAGGGGGATGACAAACATAAAGACGGCCGCGAACACGCTGCGGAAGGAACGGGATAAATCGTTCAGAGCAATGTCGATGGATTTCATATCAATTCCAATTTACGATATCAGCGTCATGTTTCAGGCAACCTGATACTTAATCACGCAGCGCGCGGCCCGTCAGGTGCAGGAACACAGCTTCGAGGTTGGGCTCGCGAATATCCACCGAGGTGATGCGGATCGAAGAGTGCGCGGCAGCCTCGAACAGACGCGGCAGAACCTCATTGCTGTCTTCCACGAGCACGCTGATGCGTTCCTCTTCCATCGAGATATGTGAAACCCCGTTGACCGCACGCCAGGCATCCAGAATTTTGGATGGTTCTGTATTCACACTCAGATCGATGCGTGTCTGCTGGCCGATCAGTTTCACCAGTTCCTCATGTGTGCCACAAGCCATCATCTTGCCGTGATCCATAATCGCGATGTGATCGGAGAGTTCCTGGGCTTCCTCCATGTAGTGAGTTGTATAAAGCACCGTCATACCCTGGTTCTTCAACGCCACGACGCTATCCAGGATATTGCGCCGCGACTGTGGATCGATGCCAACCGTGGGCTCATCCATGTAAATAACTTTAGGCTTGTGAAGGAGCGCCACACCGATGTTGACACGGCGCTTCATTCCGCCCGAATACTTGCCCACCCGTTCCCCAGCGCGGTCGCTCAAACCGATCACATCCAGCACCTCGTTCACGCGCGACTTGAGCGCCGACCCGCGCAATCCGTACATTTTCCCCCAGAACGTCAGGTTCTCGCGCGCCGTCAGGTCTTCATAAAGCGCAATTTCCTGCGGCACCACGCCCAGCACTGATTTGACTCCCATCGCGTCCGCACTGATGGAATGACCCATCACACGCGCGTCGCCCGCGTCCGGCCGGAGCAGGCAGGACAGCATGGAAATCGTCGTCGTTTTCCCAGCCCCATTCGGACCGAGCAGGCTGAAAATTTCACCTTGTTCTACATCAAAACTAACACCCTGCACAGCCCGGGTCTCCCCAAAGGATTTGTGGAGATCCTGAACGCTAATGGCAATCTGATCCATGGAACTTCCTCAGTGTGTTTTTGGTCTTTATTGTACTCCCTGCAAAGGAACTCCCACCCCATCACTGGGAGAGTTTTTGCCTAGCCAAATGGATAGGATCTGTTCCGGGTGGGGTCCAAAACCTCAATCGTGCCATGCCGTTCATTTACCATTCCTGTAGTGTACGCTGTTATTGAACAGCCATGCTCCCACAACATTTTATACGGAAAACTGTCTCCTGGGTCTCATTCCCTCCTGCAGTTCGATCCTGTCGGTTTGGGGCGCGCAGACGGATCGTCGAGCAACAGCCCAATGACCATCACGAATTTCGGCTGAAAAAAAAACCTCCGCCATGTTATGATATGCCAACTCGAGCAAACAAGGGAGAGCCCGATTGATTAGCCCACGCCAATTGAGACGACATCGGAAAGTCCTGCCTTGGATTATGCTGTGCGCCCTGCTGTCCTTTTTTTGGAACGGGACGGGGCCGGTGCATGCGCAACAAGAGGGGAGTGTGAATCTACAGGCACAAGTGGGGTTCGATGGATTTTGCAAGGAAGATGGCTGGCTGCCTATTCATGTGGAGGTTGAGAATACGGGTCCGGACCTGAACGCTGACATTCAAGTCTCTTATACGAACAGCCAGGGGGGAACATCGTCGACCAGTATGAACGTCGAACTTCCCACCACCTCGCGCAAAGAGTTCTTTCTTTATATCTATTTCTCCCAGGAATACACCCAGGCCTGGACTGCCAGCCTGCTGGTTGACGGGAAAGTTCTGAAAAAAGTAGGTCTGAGCACAAACTGCCTCTCCTCTGACAGCCTGATCTTCGGGGTGCTGGCAGATAATCCCTCTACGTTCGATGTGCTTAATGACGTTAAGCCGGTCAGAGGCTTCGTCCGGGTCGCCCATCTGGACGCGTCTCATTTGCCGGATCGGGCACAGGCTTGGGAGGCGCTGGACGCGCTGATCGTATCGAACGTTGACACGGGAACTCTCACCCCTGAACAGAGGCAGGCGCTTAAGTCCTGGGTCGCAGCGGGTGGGAAGTTACTGATCGCAGGCGGAATCCATTGGCAGAGTACCGTTGCAGGCTTGAAAGATCTCATGCCTGTTGACCTGACCACGACAAGCCGTGTGGGTTCGCTTTCCCAATTGCAGGCGTATGTCAAAGACGAGACGCCTCTGGACTCGGAAGCCACGCTTGCCAGGGGCCGGGTGCGAGCGAAAGCACAGGTTCTCCTGAGTCAGGATGGGGTTCCGGTCATTGTTCAGAAACCGCTGGGCTTTGGCGCGGTCTACTTTTTCGCTGCCGACCCGGCTTTACAGCCCTTGAGCAATTGGGGTGGAATGAAAGAGGTCTATGAGCACCTGCTTGGCTCGAAAAGCCAGGTTCCTGTATGGGCAGCGGGCTCCTGGTACGGGTATCGAGCAAATCAGGCACTTGCCACCATCCCCGAGCTTGGACTTCCATCCATACTTTATATCTGCGGCTTGCTGGGTTTTTACATCGTTGTCATTGGTCCGCTCAATTATTTTATATTGCGCCGCATGAAGCGACGTGAACTTGCCTGGGTGACCATCCCTGTCCTTGTTGTCCTCTTTACCTGTCTTGCCTACGGGACAGGCTTTACCTATCGCGGCGCGACACCCATTCTCAACCGCCTGGCTGTCGCACAGGCATGGGATGGAGTGGATGAAGCCCAGATCCAGGCTTTGGTTGGCGTCTATTCGCCGGTCCGCGCAAAATACGATTTGGAAGCCAGCAATGGGTTTGTGCTTCAACCCTTCAAAAACGGCGACACGGGTTTACAGGCCGGCAATCACTGGACCACACTCCAGCAAGGCGCCAGCATGGTCCTGCCTGAGGTGCCTCTGGAAATTGGAGCGATGAGAGCGGTTATGGTGAAGGGCAGCATGCCGGCACTGGAATTCAGCCATGACCTGGTCATCACGCTGAGTCGATCGACTCCGGTACTCACGGGGAGCATTACCAACAAGAGTCAATATTCCCTTAAGGATGCCATTCTTGTCACTTCAGGCAACTGGACCCGACTGGGCACGATCGCACCGGGCGAGACAAAATCCGCCAGGGTTTCATTGTCAGCCGGTCCGAACGGGCCCGCATTTTATACCCTTGATTCCATGCAGATTTTGAGCCTGGATTATTCCGACGTCGAGACCGACGAGATCGCCGCGCGCCGCAGCGCCTTTCTCGATACCGTTCTCTTTGGAGATTATGGCTGGAACCGGGGGAATTGGGGCATCTATCTCATCGGCTGGGTGGATCAAGTGCAGGTGCCGGCCGGTCTGAAAGATCGCGATTTCAAAACAATCGACACCATGCTCTATGTTGACAGTTTATCTCCAGCGATAAAAACGGAACCGGGCGAATTGAGATTGCCAGCCAGCCTGTTTGTGTGGGAATCATCTACGCCAAACTCATCCCCCTATTACACGCGTGAAGTCCTCGCAGGCGGTTATACCCTGCGATTCCAGCCAGCCATTCCAATCTCCTTTCGCACTGTAAAATCCATCGATCTGCATCTGACAAACAATGGCTCTCTGCAAAACTTGTACGCTTCCGCCTGGGACTATGAACATAAAACATGGGTGCGCATCCCGCTCGCGGGAGAATATACCCATATCCCGGATGCGAGCCGGTATGTCGGTCCCGATGGCGAAATCAGGATCAAAATCGTGAGCAACCAAAGTAATATCGCGGAGGTGACAGCTTCCAATATTTCATTGGTGGTGGAACCATGAGCGCGCTGATCGAAATCCGCGACTTGAGCAAGCACTTTGCGAGACGGGCGGCTGTCGACCAGGTCAGCCTGACGATTGAAAGTGGTGAGATCTTTGGCCTGGTCGGACCGAACGGAGCCGGCAAGACGACCACCATGCGCATGCTGGTCACGCTGCTTGAACCGGATCATGGTGAGATTTGGGTGGGCGGACATTCCGTGCGCAAAGCCCCGCGTGAGGTCCGTCGCATCATTGGCTTCATGCCGGATGCCTTCGGCGTCTATGGCGACATGACCGTGCAGGAATATCTTGATTTCTTTGGAGCCTGCTATCGGATCCCTCCCCCGCAACGCCTGAGCCTGATCCATGATTTGCTGGAGCTCGTGGATATTACCCACCGCCGCGCTGACATGGTCGATACGCTCTCGCGCGGACTTAAGCAGCGCCTCGGACTGGCACGCGTCCTGATCCACGACCCGAGCATTCTCGTGCTCGATGAGCCGGCTTCCGGCCTCGACCCGCGCGCCCGCGTCGAGATCCGCGAGCTGCTCCTGGAAATCGCCCGGCTTGGCAAGACGATCGTTTTCTCCAGTCACATCCTGGCGGACGTGGCGGAACTGTGCACGCGCGTCGGCATCATGGAAAATGGGAGAGTGGTCGCGGTGGGCACGCTCGATCAATTGAGCGAACGCGCGATCCCTCACCGCCTGATCCGCGTTGCTTTCCTCAATCGCGTGGACATTGAGAAGGCACAATCTGTCCTGTCCACTCTGCCCGGCATCTCCAACATCCGTGCACAGGATGGGCTTGGAAAGGCCGAATGGATTTCGCTGGAGGCGGAATTCAGCGGGAGCGATCAATTGCTGCACGAGCTGCTTGCCAGCCTGATCGCACAGGGATTGCCCGTCGTGCACTTCAGTGAAGAAACCCAAAATCTCGAAGAAGTCTTCATGCGCACGACCCGGGGGATTGTCTCATGAGTGCCGAGCCGCAGGGAACCAACCCGGAATCGCCGGCGTCCATTGTGAAAAGAGAGCCAGGCATGAACTGGACGAATCCTTTCAAGCGGATGCTTGATAATCCGGTGATCCTCAAAGAATTGCGCGGGCGGATGCGAGGCAGGCAGGCATTCATCCTTCTGACAGTCTATTTGGGATTGATCGCCATATTTATTGGCATCATTTACCTCGTCACAGTGGGGGAATCGTCCTCCATTGGATGGGATCCGAGCCTGCGTCAATCGGTGGGCAAAGCCATCTTTGGCTCGGTGGTTTTACTCGAACTCTTGCTGGTGAGTTTTATCGGGCCGGGCCTGACAGCCGGAGCGATTACGGCGGAGCGCGAGCGGCAGACATTCGACCTGCTGCGAACCACCCTGCTCTCGGCAAGCTCGCTGGTCCTGGGAAAAGTAGGATCGGCATTCACGTACCTCTTTTTGTTGATCCTGACCGCACTGCCGATTCAAAGCCTCGCCTTTTTGCTGGGAGGTGTTGGAATAGGAGAGATGGTCGTCTCCAGCGTGATGCTGGTGGTCACGGCAATCTTTTTTTGTACGCTGGGAATATTCTTCTCGAGCTTCATGAAGCGCACGCTGCCTGCCACAGTAACTTCCTATGGCACCATCGTGGCGTCGTTTCTGCTCATTGTGGTTACTTTCTTCCTGATCACATATGTCGACAGGATGTCATCGAATATCGATCCGCTACGCGAGTATGCGCTGACTATGCTGGTCTGGTTTCTGATTTCCACGAATCCGTTCCTGGCAGCGATTATGACGGAGGTCATCCTGGTGGAAGATCAAAGCCTGTTCTATACACAGAACTCCCTTTTTGGGAATAACAACTTCTACCTCTCCTCCCCGTGGATCATTTACGTCGTGTTCTATCTTGTACTGACCGTGATCATGATCTTCCTGAGCATCCAGAGAGTGAAACGCCCAGATCGATAGCCGGGCGCCGCAAACATGACAACGATTACAGACTTATCCCAGGTCCTCAACTCATGGATCCGCCGCCTGCGTCTGCAACGCGCGGTCATGTGGGCTTTGCGCGGGTTCATCCTTGGGCTGGCGGTATCGCTCGCGCTTGGATCGATCGGTCTGTACCGAGCAGAGCTGCTCCGGGAGGAATTTCTCACGCTGGTCATCTTTGCTCCCTTGCTGATTTGCTTGATTTCCGCTCTGACCGCTTTCTTCTGGCGTCTTCCACCTCTGGAAGCGGCGCGCCGGTTCGATCGCCTCTTCCGGCTGGGGGAACGCGTCAGCACCGCGCTGGAACTGCACCAGCTCCATCTGGACGCTCCAACGGAAATGATCGAGCGCCAGCTGCAGGACGCGCTGGCTGCCTCCACCACAGTGGACGCGCCTCGTCACCTTTCCCTGCGCCCGCGACTTCGCGAAGGATTTCTTGCTCTTTTGCTGATTTTATTGATTTGTGCCGTGTGGTTACGCGGAGATCGCTGGTTCGAAGCTGCCCGGCAGGCACGCGGCGTGGAACAGGCGGTTGCAGAACAAACCACGAAGATCGAAGAGATCATCAAGCAGATTGATTCCAGGGAGGCATTGAGCGAACAACAGAAACGAGCCCTCACCGCTCCTTTGAAAGAAGCGCAGCAGAATCTCCGGGAAAATCCTTCGCTTGAAAATTCAGTCTCGACTCTGACGAGCACCGGGGAGAAACTGCAGGCACTATCCGATCCCCAATCACAGCAGATGTCAAAGGGATTGAAAGAGGCCGGAAACCAACTGGCAGGCCAGGAAGGCAGCCCATTGCAGGAGGTTGGACAAGATCTGGCCCAGGGGGACTATGTTTCCGCGGCGTCCAGGCTGCAAAACATCGCTGTCAATGAATTGAGCCAGGCTGAGCAGCAACAGCTCGCGGATCAATTACAGGCAATGGCCGATGCGCTGGGATCCACGAACCCGGGGTTGGCGAGTGAATTAAGACAGGCAGCCGATGCGCTGCGGAGCGGCGACACGGCAAGCGCCCAGCAAGCCCTGGATCGCGCCGCGCAGTCTCTCGCACAGGCGGGCCAGCAGATCACCTTCTCGCAAACTGCAAGCCAAACAGCAAGCCAGATGCAGCAGGGAGCAGGTCAGGTATTGGCTGCCGGTGGAGGCCAGCAGCAGGCGAATCAAGCGGGACAAGGCACGGGGTCCGGGCAGGGATCCAATCAGAGTGGACAGACGAATGGGACTGACGGATCAGGCGCGGGCCGCGGCAGTGGAACGGGTGAGAGTCAAACCGGGGACGAAGCCGGCGCCGCCCCCATCCAGCAGAATAACGGTCCCGGCGATGGCGGCGAAACTTCCTATGAACAAATTTACGCGCCGAGACTCCTGGGCGGGGAAGGGGGGCCGCAGGTCGGTCTTCCGGATGCAGACGGCGAGGGAGGCGACGTGATCGGTGAGGGTCCCACGACGCCGGGCGACCCGGGAACGAGTCTGGTGCCGTACAGCGAAGTGTATTCGGAATACGAACGGGTCAACAACCGGGCGATTGAAAACGGCGAGGTCCCGGCGCAATTTACACAGATCATCAAAAACTATTTCGACTCACTCGAACCCTGATGTGTTAGTCTAATAGTTGGTTAGTTTGGTGGTTGGATAGTAGAGAAACCATGATGGAGAAAACATGACCGCATTATCTGTTGATCAATTTCGAGAGTATGCGAACAAAACAGAATCCGAAGTCGGCAAAGTCATCGTCGGGCAGACCGAGGTGGTGCGGCACGTGCTGGTGAGCATTCTGGCGGGCGGACATGTGCTTTTGGAGGGCGTGCCGGGTCTGGGCAAGACGATGCTGATCCGCACGTTGGGCGAAGCCCTGGATCTGAAGTTTTCACGCATCCAGTTCACCCCCGACCTGATGCCGGCCGATATCCTGGGGACGGAAATCCTCACCGATCAGGATGGGCGCCGCGAGTTTCGCTTCCGCCCCGGACCGCTCTTTGCCAACCTGGTCCTGGCGGACGAGATCAACCGCGCCACGCCCAAAACCCAATCCGCGTTGCTGGAAGCCATGCAGGAGGGTTCGGTCACCGTCGCGCAGCAGACGTACCGACTGGAGGAACCCTTCTTCGTGATGGCAACCCAGAACCCGCTCGAAATGGAGGGGACGTATCCATTGCCCGAAGCGCAGCTGGACCGGTTCTTCTTCAAAGTCAATGTGGATTTGCCGGATGTCAAAGATATGGTGGAGATTTTGGATCGCACCACTGGCAAGGAAACTCCCTCCGCCGGAAGAGCCATCAGCGGCGCGGACATCATCCAGATGCGGGCACTGGCGCGCACGGTCCCGATCGCTTCGCACGTGAAAGAGTACATCGCCAATTTTGTGCTCGCCACTCACCCGGATGATCCGCATGCCTCTCCACTGGTGAAGAAATATGTTCGCTACGGGGTTTCACCGCGCGGCGGGCAGGCGCTGGTGCTCGGTGGAAAGGTCACAGCCCTGTTGAGCGGGCGCTACAACGTCGCCTTCGAAGACGTCCACGCAGTTGCTCCCGCGGCATTGCGCCACCGATTGTTACTGAACTTCGACGGGCTGGCGGAGGGGGTGAGGACGGATGATGTCATCAACGAACTGATCGATGAAGTAAAAATCCAAGGATGAATGATGAAGGATAAAGGATGAATAACGAAGTCCCACAAGACTTACGGACACGAACCAGCGATTTTGGCTTGCGCATCATTCGCCTGTATGTGAGTTTGCCAAAGACGACGGAAGCTCAAGTGATTGGAAAGCAGGTCCTTCGTTCTGGCACATCCATTGGCGCGCACTACCGTGAAGGGCATCGAGCAAAATCTGATGCCGATATTGTTAATAAGTTTGAGACTGCATTACAAGAGCTTGATGAAACCGATTATTGGCTGGATCTGCTCATCAAGGCAGGAATCACTTCAGCCAGCAAAGTGGAACCGCTAATTCGAGAAACTGGCGAACTGCTCGCAATCTTTACAACCATCGTAACCAAAATCAAGAAAAGAATGGGAAAGTAAGAATCAAGATAGAAGGATGAAACCCGATTTTTGTCACCAATATTCATCCTTCATCATTTATCCTTCATCATTATGTTATTTGATGAGTCCACACTCCGCAAACTAAATCAACTGACCCTGGTTGCCTCGCGCGTGCGTGCCGGCGCGATCAAAGGCGAACGCCGTTCGTCGCGGCGCGGCTCGAGCGTGGAATTTGCCGATTACCGCAATTACACCCCCGGCGATGACTTGCGGCGCCTGGACTGGAACATCTACGCCCGCCTGGAGCGCCCCTTCATCAAATTATTAGAGGAGGAAGAAGATCTGGCAGTCCACATCCTGCTGGATGGCTCGCAGTCCATGGACTGGGGCGAAGGCGAAATGCACAAGTTCAGTTATGCCCGAAGATTGACTGCGGGCCTGGGAGCGGTCGCGCTGGCCTCCGGCGATGTGCTTTCGATCGGATTGCTCCAGCGCGGAACCGTCCCCGTGGAATTCGGTCCGGCGCGCGGGCAAGCCTCCCTGCCCCGATTGTTCGGTTTTCTCGAAGGACTCGAATCGCGCGGCGAGACAAATCTGAATCTTTCCCTGCGCGAATACTCCATCCGGCCGCGCCGGGCCGGGCTCGTGATTTTGATCTCCGACCTGTTTACCCCGGACGGCTACGAAGCCGGTCTGCGCCAGTTGCTGGGACGCGGCCAGGAAGCCGCCTTGATCCATGTCCTCGCGCCCGATGAACTCGACCCGCCTCTGGCTGGCGACCTGCAATTGGTGGACGTCGAAACGAATCACGCCCAGGATGTTTCGCTCGACGGCGGCGTACGCGAGCGGTATCGCCTGCGTGCCCGCGCCTGGATCCAGGCGACGCAATTGGATTGCCGCAGGCAGGGCATCCGCTACCTGGAAGCCACCACCAGCCTGCCCTGGGATCAGGTGCTGCTGCTCGAAATGCGGCGTGCAGGAATTGTGAAATGAAAAAGATTCACCACAAAGGACACGAAGGAACACGAAGGTTTAAATTTTCCTTTGTGCCCCGGAGCCTGCCCTGAGCACAGACGAAGGGTGTCCTTCGTGGTGAAAAGAGTAAGCAAATGCAATTCCTAACCCCCCTCGGCTTTCTGCTGGCTGCCCTCGCCCTCCCGATCCTCCTGCTGTACATGCTGAAACTGCGCCGCAAGCAGGTGCAGGTTTCTTCCACATTCCTTTGGGTGCAGTTGCTGCGTGACCAGCAGGCGAACGCGCCCTGGCAAAAACTCAAACGTAATCTCCTGCTCATCCTGCAATTGCTCATCCTTGCGGCATTGGTGATCGCTCTCGCCCGCCCGGCGCTTCGAGTCCCTGCGGTTGCCTCGGGATCGGTGATCGTTCTACTCGATGGCTCGGCTTCGATGAATGCGACCGATGTGAGTCCCTCGCGCTTCGAAGAGGCGCGCAAATCGGTGCGGGCTCTCATCAACGGACTCTCGAACGATTCCGCGATGACCCTGATCCTGGCTGCCGGTTCGCCTCAAACCTTGATCTCCGCGGAAACGGATCAGTCCGTGCTCAGGCAGGCGCTCGACAGGGCGCGGGTCACCCAGGGTCATGCCGGCTGGCAGGCTGCCTTCGCACTCGCAGCCGGCGCGGCGCGCAGCAGTCAGGGCAAAGCGACGATCGTAATTGTCTCCGACGGAGCCCTGCCCGAAAATGGATTGCCTGCGCTTCCGGGGGAGGTGCGTTACATTCCGATTGGTGAATCCCGGGACAACCTGGCGATCTCCGCCCTGGCGCTGCGGCCGGCGCAGAAAGGTCCGCAATTGTTCGCCGAGGCAAGCAACTACACCGGAACGGATCGCAGCGTATTGCTGTCCATTTATTTCAACGATGAATTAATCGACGCCAGACAACTGAATTTGCGCGCAGGTTCGAGCGGGAGTTTGACACTCGCTGAACTGCCGAACAGGAGCGGGATCTACGAAGCGCGGCTTTCCGATCCCGAACAACCCGCTGCGCCGCTGGATGCACTCTCGCTCGACGACCGGGCATTTGCTGTGTACCAGTCCGGTTCCGCGCGGCGTGTGCTGCTGGTCTCCAATGGGAATCTTTTCCTCGAACAGCTATTGGCGTCCCTGCCCGCCATCCAGCCGTTCCGCGCCTTGCCTGCGGGAGACGGGACCGTGCAAATCCCCAACGACCCGTTCGACCTTTACATCTTCGACGGTATCCTCCCGACGAAGCTGCCCGATGCCCATCTCCTGTTTGTGAACCCGCCCAGCAACCCGCTGTTCGAAGTCGGAGCGCCATATCGTGAAATCGGAAATGTGCAGGTGAAGGAAGACGCGCTCACGCGCTTTGTGGATTGGAGCAATGTCCACATCCTGGAAGCCCGCCTCGCACAGACTCCGCCCTGGGCGAACGCGCTGATCGAATCGGATGCGGGACCCCTGGTCTTTGCAGGGGAGACGAACGGTCAGCGCATCGCGGCGCTCCTGTTCGACCTGCGCCAGAGCGACCTGCCTCTGCAAATCGCCTATCCCATCCTGTTCTCGAACCTGATCGACTATCTTGCGCCAGCCAGCGCGTTCGACGCGACGCGATCTCTGCAGCCGGGCGAGGTACTTTCCATTCTCCCGCAGACGGACGTGGAGCAGATCGTGATCGCTTCCCCGTCGAATACGGCATTTACTCTTTCGGCAGATCAAAACACATTCACACAAACACATGAACTTGGTTTCTATGCTGTGAATTTTCTTTCCAAAGATTCGACCCGTGCCGAATACTTTGCCGTGAATCTCTTCGATGAAAACGAATCGAACATCGAGCCGCGCGCCTCGCTCCAGATAGGGAGCAGCGCGGTCGCGCCGGCCGTCTCGCAGGAGATCGGTCAACGCGAGCTGTGGACCTGGCTGGCTGGACTGGCGTTGCTGATTTTGATCCTTGAATGGCAAGTCTATCATCGCAGGCAGATACACTGGTACACAGGTAAACAAGTACACTTGTAGCCACATACCTTGTAACTCGCAACTCGACACGTGACACCTGACACTCACCTATGAAATTCACCTTCCCCCTCGCGCTGTTCCTCCTGCTCCTCGTGCCGGTCATTGCCTGGATGGGCTGGCCCGCACGCGGCGCCGCGCGCAGGCGTGAGGTCATTTCCCTGGCGCTGCGTCTGACGATCATCCTTTGCTTAATTCTCTCGCTGGCAGGTCTGGAAATCGTCCAGCGTGGAGATAATCTCGCCGTTGTCTTTTTGATGGACGTTTCCGACTCCATGCCGCAGGAGGCGATCGGCGCAGAAGTGGAATATGTGCGCGCCGCGCTGCGCACCATGAAACCGGACGATCGCGCCGCGCTGATCCTGTTCGGCGCGGATGCGTTGGTGGAACGGTCTATGTCCCCCCTCCGGGAGTTGAGCGCGCTCACGTCTGTCCCGATCACCAATCAGACTGACCTGGCGGAAGCCATCCAGCTGGGGCTGGCTTTGTTCCCCTCCGGTTATGCAAAACGGATGGTCATCCTTTCCGACGGCGCGCAGACCAGCGGAGATGCGCTCGAAGCTGGGAAGTTCGCAGCCGCCTCCGAGGTCCAGATCATCGCCCTGCCGTTCGTCAATCGAACCGGAGCGGAAGTGTCGATTACCGGCGTAGATGCACCCACGAACTTGCGCCAAAGCGAGCAGTTCGATCTTAATGTTTCCGTGCAGGCAAGTGCGCCCACGCGTGCAGTGGTGCGAGTCCTTGCCGGAGATGAAATGCTCTATGAACAAACCCATGACTTGCGGCGCGGCGCGCAGACCCTGAGCCTGCCGTTCACCGCAGGGGGAGCGGGCTTTGTCAATTACCAGGTGCAGATCGCGCCCGAGCAGGATGGCTATTATCAAAACAACCGGCTCGACGCCTACTCGGAAGTGGCAGGTCCCCCGCGAATTTTGGTGGTGGCTCCCGAGCCCGGTGAAGCTCTGCCCGGTGGGGAGAGTCGGCCGGATGAAACGTCCGCGCTTTTGAGCGCACTGCAGGCTGCGAGCTTCCGGGTGGAGTTGATCCGGCCGAGTCACTTGCCGTCTGATCTGCCGACCCTCGCGCAATACGATTGCGTGGTGCTGGTCGATGTGCCTGCCCGGCTGCTCGGGAACAACCAGATGGAGAACCTGGGATCGTATGTGCACGATCTCGGCGGCGGACTGGTCGTCATTGGGGGACCAACAAGTTACGGCGTGGGCGGATATTATCGCACGCCGCTCGAGTCGGCTTTGCCGGTGGAGATGCAGATCAAGGATGAGCTGCGCCGCCCGGCGCTGGGGATTGTGTTTGTGATCGATCACTCCGGCAGTATGTCATCCGCGAGCGGCGGCGTGGAAAAACTGGAGCTTGCCAAGGAAGCCGCGGCGCGTTCCATCGAACTGCTCTTCCCCACCGACCGTGTCGGCGTGATCGCGTTCGATGATGTTGCTACCTGGGTTGTGCCCATGACAGAACTCAGTGACCCATCTCGGGTTATCAGCGGCATTGGCAGCATTCGCTCCGGCGGCGGCACGGACATCCTGGCTGGCTTGCAGGCTATGGCAAACGTCCTGCCGGATGATCCCGCCAAAGTCAAGCATGTCATCCTGCTGACAGACGGCGGCGCCGACATCACCGGCATCCCCGAATTGGTGCAAAAGCTTTACGCGGAGAATGGCATCACCCTTTCCACCGTCGGGGTAGGCAGCGATGCCGCGCCGTTCCTCAAGGACCTGGCTGCCATCGGCGGCGGGCGCTATCACTTCACCAGCGACGCCAGCAGCATTCCCTCCATCTTCACAGAGGAGACATCGCTGGCGACACGCGCCTACCTTGTTGAAGAGCCGTTTTTCCCAACGCTCCTCAATTCATCCCCGATCCTGTCAGGATTGAACGAGGTCCCGCGTTTGTATGGCTACGTGGCATCCAGCCCAAAAGATCTGGCGCAGGTGATCCTCCAGTCTGACAAGGAAGACCCGATCCTGGCAACGTGGCAATACGGGCTGGGACGTTCAGTCGCGTTCACGTCGGACGCGACGGGCCGCTGGGCGCGCGACTGGCTGCGGTGGGAGGGCTTCCCCGTCTTTTGGGCGCAGGCGGTGCGTTACACGATCGGCAGTTCATCGAATACCGCCTTGGAGATGAATGTCCGGCCCGAAGGCGGGCAGATGCGCCTGACCCTCGACGCAAACAGCCCGGAAGGCGAATTCCTCAACGGGTATCAGGTGCAGGCAAATATCGTCTCGCCGGGCGGTGAGGCGCAATCGGTCACGTTGAAACAGATCGCGCCGGGGCGCTATGAAACGTTCTTCGATCCAAAAGAACAAGGCGTCTATCTGATCCGTTTTTCCGGAGAGGCCGGGGATGCCCAGCCAGGCAGCTCATTCGCGGAAACCATCGGCTGGGCTCTCTCCTATTCGCCCGAATACAAATACCTCGATTCGAATCCGGATTTGCTGCTGCGTCTCGTAACGCTCAGCGGCGGAAAGATCGCCTCCTCCGACCCGGCGGATGTTTTCACTCATGACCTGGAAGCGACCCGTGCTTCGCATCCCGTCTGGCCCTGGCTGGTCCTGCTCGCTGCCCTCCTGCTGCCATTCGACATCGCCTCACGCAGGTTGATCGTTACGAGGCAGGACATCCTGCACTTGCGTGAATGGATTCGTCAAAGAGCAGGAATGCAAAAAGCTGCTGTGCCGCAGGCGGAACAATCGGCGCCGCATCTGCAGGCGCTCTTCAAAGCCAAAGCGCGCGCCCAGGAGGACACGCGCTCTCTCCAGCCGCCGCCCTCTGTTGATACAAATGTCCCGCCGCCTTCCGATCAGCCCGCGCAAAGGGAGGAGCCGCCTACAGAACCGGAGAAAGCCCCCCAGGAACGCACCGCTCAGCCCCCTGAAACGGCTTCGTCCACGACTGCCTCCCTGCTGGCTCACAAGAAGGCTTTGAGAAAAAAGACGAAGTAGAACCTACCTTACCCTTAACCCCGTCATTGCGAGGAGGGCATAGCTCGACGAAGCAATCTCATTTACGATTTCCGGATGGCAAATTCCGTATGAGATTGCTTCGCCACCGCTTCGATCGCGTAGCACTCAGCGCGATGTGGCTCGCAATGACAGAATTATTTTGGGACAAACGTCTAACTGAACTGTAAGCCCAGCCTGCGCCCCGTGTTTTATAATCCATTCGATGTTCGCGTACCTGCAAAACCTGTTCAGGTTGAGGCGCGGCGACTTTACGCTCTCGCCGCGTCTTGCCGTGTATTACGTGACGATGCAGTGCAATCTCAATTGCACCTATTGTGAAGATTTCGGCGCGCGGCGCAATCATCTGGTGACGCCCGCGCCGCCGTTCGAAGATGCGAAGCGCATCCTGGATGTCATCCGTACGGGAGTGGACCGTCTCTGGCTGACGGGCGGCGAGCCGCTGATGCATCCACAGATTTTGGATCTGCTGGTATATGCCCGTCACGATTTGAAATTCCGCGAGATCAGTCTGATCACGAATGGGACATTACTTGCTGATGTTGTTGCGAGGAACCTCGCGCTGAGCGAAGCGAGTGCCAACGAGCGAAGACGAAGCGTGGGTGACGAAGCAACCTCCTCGTCAAATCGGGGGTTGCTTCGTCGCCGCCGGGCGCAACATGTTGTGCCCCTACAAAACATGGCGGCTCCTCGCAACGACATACTATCGCTTTTAGACCGTCTCATCATCAGTCTCGACTCCCTTGACCCGCAAGCCCTGGACCTGGTCAGCCTGCCGCAAACGCACACGGAGACGGTTCTCGCGAATGTGCGCGCCGCTGCCTCACTGCAAAAGACTCACAAGTTCAAGCTGATCCTCAATGCCGTCATCACGCCCGAGACGCTGCCGGGCATGGACAAACTGCTGGCATTCTGCGCCGAGAACAAGGTGCAAATCTCGTTCTCACCGCAGTCGGTCAACAACCTGCCGCGCTATGAACTTGTCACCTCGCCTGAGTATCGCCTCTTCCTCGAGAAGCTCATCCGGCTCAAAAAGCAGGGCGCCCCGATCTTTGGAAGTCTTTCCTATTTCCGCATTCTGCTCGATCAAACGCCTTATGAATGCTACCCCACTCTCATCCCGCGCATTTTGCCCGACGGCTGGCTGGCGTATCCCTGTAAGCCCATGGAAAAGGCCGGCGGCGAGCAGGGCGGGCAGGCAGTCAATTTGCTGAATGTGCAGACCTGGGACGAAGCCTGGAAGATCGCGACAAAGATGTACGGTGAGGTGCCTACCTCATGCGTGTCCTGTTTCCAGCAATGTTATGCAGAGCCGTCGCTGATGCAGGCGCGTCCAGTTGAATATGTGCTGGAACGATTGCGTGGAAATGATGTCAGCGCGTATGCACCGGGATAAAAGAATTAAACACGAAGGACACTAAGGAGTACAAAGGAAGCTCCGTGAAAATGCTTTCCGCTCATCATTTCTCCCATCTTAGTGACCTTTGTGTCCTTTGTGGCTAAATGGTTTTCTCAATGAACAATCCTGATGTCATTATTATCGGTGGAGGCATGGCAGGTCTCAGCGCAGGGCTGCACCTCGCCGAGCGCGGGCTGCATCCACTGATACTGGAAGCGGATGAAAAGTTTATTGGGGGCAGACTGGCGGGCGGGGAAACGGTCGCGATCGGCGGAACTTCCTTTCGGCTGGAACATGGCATGCACGGAATCTGGTCGGGGTATCGAAACCTGCAGGCGATGCTGGCGCGTCATAATTTGCGCCCGGTCTTCGTCCCGGCGCAGGAGGAAAACTGGATCTATAAAGACGGGGCGTTCATGGGCCTGGCGCCTGTGGGCTCCGCGATCCGCCGTTCTTTCATCCCGCCGCCTCTCCATTATTTGCAGTTGTTCCTGCGCGGGAGATTTTTGTGGATGCTCGACCTGCGCGATTGGGCGTCGCTGTTCAACGTCTGGGCGGGATTGATCATGGCTGTTGGGATCGATCCCTTCGCAGAGAATCAGCCGATGGAGGGTATGACACTTGGGGACCTCACGAAAAAATGGTCGCCAGCCCTCAAATCTTTTTTTCTTGGGCTGGCGCGCAACGGTCTCTCCAGCCACCCGGACGAAGTGCCCATTGCGGGGTTCATCGCCTTCCTGCGTTTTTACACGTTGCTCCGCCGCGACGCCTGGATGTTTTCCTATTTGCCCGAGGACGGCGGGACGAGTATTTGCGAGCCGCTCGCAGCCAGGATCAACGAACTCGGAGGCCGAATCCGGCTCGGGTCGCGCGTGAAGCGGGTGGCCAGGGATGGAGAGTCCTGGCTTGTGACATGGGAAACGGCTGAAGGGGAAGAGTCCGCGTTGGCGGAGCAGGTCATCCTGGCGACAGATCCACACAATGCAAATAAAATCCTGTGCGCCAGCTTTAGCGAAAGGGCGCATGAATTGTTCTTCCCGCGCACCCTCGCAAACGCGGTGATCCGTCTGTGGTTCGACAGGAAACCTCGCCCCACCGCAGAGGCTGGAATTTTCACCGGCAGTTTCACAATACACAATTATTTCTGGCTGGATCGTTTACGCAACCCGTTCCGCCGCTGGGCGCGCGCGACGAACGGAAGCGCACTGGAGGTGCATGTGTATGGTCCGCCTGAGACGCTGGCACAGCCCGATGCCATCCTGCTTGCGCAGGCAATCAAAGATGTACAGCAAGCCTGGCCCGAATTGCGCGAGCATCGCATTGGGCAGCATTTGCAAAGGAACCCAGAGACACATACCCTGCCCGCCGTGGGTCCCAGGGAAAAACATCCGGGGATCGAAACACCCTGGAAAAATCTGTTTTGCGCGGGGGATTGGGTCAGGCATCCTGCGCCGGCGTTCTTCCTGGAGCGCGCCTGCCTGACCGGCATCGAAGCCGCCAACGCGGTGCTGACCTCGCGCGGTTTACAGAGTTGGGCGCTGGTAAAGTATTTGCCCCCGGAGCCGTTCGTAGCCTGGATCGAGAAACTGATGAGGCAGGGGAGAAAAAGGCGCAAACGACAAATGGCTGCGCGTTAACCGGTCCCAATAATGACAGGATCCCCGCAAGGGGATCCTGTTTTCATGCGGAGCAGCATTAGTAACTCATCTTACGCAGTTTCTCCACGGAGCGCACGGAGAAACCCTTTAAAAATCTCCCCCGGCACTTGCGCCCGGTGCAAGTGTAGACCGTTGACCGTGGCTTTTCCATCGTCCATTGTCTACCGTCCACCGTCAAAGCTCTGCGATAGCAGGCTTTCAAACAGCCCCTCGATGGTTCGACACGCCCTTCGGGCAGTCAGCACGGCGATTTGTTTTTATACCTGCTTCACCGCCAGCCCATCGACTAGCTCAGGATGAGCACTTCTTCGCCCAGCATATCCGTCACCTTGACCGCGATCGTCGTGCCCCTTTTCGCTTCGACCACATACTTCCCCTGCACAAGGTCGTTCTTTCGCTCCGGGACATCTGCCAGCGTGATGTTGAAGACTTTGCCGCCGTAATCCGCGTCGATCATGACACTGTCCACCATCGAGCGCCAGTCACTGACCTGCGGCTGGAAGAGCGGGTTGTCCTTGTTCTGCTGTTTCAGGCGTTCGAGGATGGTCGGAGAGATGAAGTCGTCGATGGTGATCTCCACATGTCGATTATGGAGTCCAGGAGCTTGCTCCTGGGTTTTACCTCGTTTTTTCGACGGCGAGCCGTCGGACTCCAGAACGCGGAACGAGACCTTTGCCTGCGCTGGTTCGTGCGTGAAGAATCCGCCGTATTTGGGATCGGAGCGCAGCTCGATGACCTCGATCCGGTTGGGGAACTTGTCCTTTCTGCGGAGCTTGTTCCATTCCTCCAGCCAGGCATCGACGGCATATTCCTTGCCCAAGCCAACCACCACAATATCGCGCTCTTCCTCCGGGCGGACGTTGAGTTCGTTCTTCACTTCTTCCAAATCCAGCGCCGTGATGGGATGGTTGAACGGCGTGATCTTGACCAGCTTCTTGCCGAGCGTGCCGTCGAAGAAAGTATCGGTCTTCGTGCGCGTCATGCCGAGGTGCTCGACGGCGAGATTGAAGGCTTCGTTGTGCTGGATCTGCAAGTCATAGTCATTGACGCGGTACACCGCAAATCCCAATTGCGCAGGTGGAGGCGTCTCGCTCCCCATCTCCTTTAGGAGAGGGGGCTGGGGGGTGAGGTCCGCCCGTTCCTGCATCACGCCCTGCAAACGCTTGACTGTGGTCTGGATGGCGCCCTTGTTGATATCTGCCCCGATCCAGCGCCGACCGAGCTTTTGCGCCACCGCGGCAGTCGTGCCGGAGCCGAGGAAACAGTCTAAAACCAAATCTCCAGGTTCTGAACCAAGATCAACACATCTTTCAATGACTGTTTCGTTTTTCTGAGTTGGGTAATCTGCATTTTCATCCCCATAAACTCTATAAGCGAGTAAATCGTCCCATATATCGCTTGCTAATGTTCCAGCAGATGGATCATCAACATAGGTTCGAGTAAAGGCTTTACGCTCTAGTTCATCCAAGGATGGTTGGCGGCTCATTCGTCCACGAGTGTAATACCACCTTCCATCCTCATCTTGCCGTAGAGTCTTTTTTATATAATCTCCAAACTCAACCCTGGCGGATTTTGCATCATTGTTGAAAAAATAATCTTGGCTTTTGCCATACCACAATATTGTTTCATGCGCTTTGGGTAATCGGCGTCCATGTGTCCCACCTAATACGGTATGTTTCCAAGCAATTTCATTAACAAAATTATCTGCACTAAAAATCTCATCAAGGAGCAATCGTAGCCTATGGACCATGCGCCAATCGCAGTGTAAAAATATATTTCCATCTTCGGCTAATAATTCTCGCAATAATTGTAGGCGCTCATACATAAACTGCAAGTAATTATCATTTGCCCATATATCCGTATATTGTATTTGCTCTCCAAGAGTATAAGAGTCGGCTTCAATCGGTTTTGATGATGCTATGCTGCGTAGGCTTACTTTCCTAATGTAATCCGCACCGCTGTCGAAGGGCGGGTCGATATAGATCAGTTTCACCTTGCCGCGGAAGCCATTGGCTAGCAAATATGCCAGCACATCCTTGTTATCGCCGTGAAACAGTAAACCCGCTTCGACTTCGGGCTTCGCTTCGCTTATCCTCCGCTCAGCGCGAGGGGATGGAGAGGATGGAGAGGCGTGGAAGGTTTCGACCAACTGCGCAGGGTAGGCGATCGCATGGCGCAGGGGTTTCTTGCCCACCCAGGTCAGCATCGGGCGTCCCTTGGCAGGCTTGATTTCCACGCGGGTTTCGTTACGCGGCTTGTCATTCTGAGGAAGCCGCATCGCGCTGAGCGAAGACGAAGCGGCGGCGACCGAAGAGTCTGCCTTCTTGTGTTTAGAGCGCACAGAGACAGCAGACCGAGCCGGTTTGGTTGTCTTCGTAGACCTGTCAAGTCTTTTTGTTTTGGTTTTCGATGAGCTTGTTATTTTTTTGGAGTTTTTCATAGCTAACATTTGCCATTCTGTATAATCTACATTCATCGGAAAATCATGTTACAAGTCCATACAATAAACACCAAAATGCCTGCTGCCATTGAAATCCAGACCCAGGGTCGTTTTATCGCGCGAGCCATAAATTCCAATCTTTCTTTTCCTTTTGTGAATCTCAAAAGAAGCAATGTGATTTCAATTTCTTCAGCCAGACCCCATTCAAGATCTAGTATGAGTTTTCTTTCATCTTCTGGAGCAACTTCACGTGGTATTCCATAAGTATCATCATATAAGGATTTATCCATCAATGCCGCCCGAATCTCATGCAACCGCTGTCGCCCTTCTTCACGTTTTGAGCGCATGCGCTCGTTGAACAATCCCAGCAGGAATTGCAATACCAGTGTGACGATACTGCTTGCCAATGAAATACCTGCTCCCAACAGGATTAGATAAACATCACGATCCATGCCTCTTCTCCTGTCTTCGCATAAACGACTGTACCTGGATCATATCCTTCGATGCGATGCTTTCGCCGGGCGTGAAGACCATCTGGTACTTCAACCGGTCCGGGTTCAAGCCTTCCCACTTGCGCGTGGCAAGCGCCTTCGCCCCGTTCTCTCCGTCGATTTCATCTTCCCGTTCCTTCTCGCGCTTGACTTCCACGATCAAACATTTCCCATCATTACGGCGGATGATGAAATCGGGCGTGTAATTGTGCATCCTGCCATCGTTGCCGCGATACTCGATGTAAAAATCGGTCTTCTTCGTGTCGGTCAGTGCGCCGGTGAAATAAATATCTTCCACTTCATCGGGTTTCAGCTTGAGCAACTCCAGCAGGTTTTCGAAGAAGTTCTGCTCAGGATTGGAGTCGAAATTGTAGGGCGTGTAATGAAAGCCGAATTTGCCGGCGCGCTTTTGCCAGTCCGCATAGTGCGCCAGCAAATGCTCCCGGTCGATGGGATACGAGATCTCTGCCGTATACGTTTCATTGCCCTGCTCGTCTGTCTCCTGCTTAAATCCCTCTTTCTTGACGAGCGCCAGCGCCACTTCCACCGTTTCCTCGATGACCTCATACTGCGAAGTATGTTTCTCGACCTGTTTTGCGAGTTCCACATAGTGCGAGACAGGCAGGCTTCCTTCGGGATACAGCCGCTGCAGTTCGCTCAACAACTCGAAGACCTCCAAACGATAAGTGCGCCTCAGGTCCTGAGCAGTGGTGTAGAGATCGAACGTATCCACATCGTACAGGGTTGTCACCTGGTCGGCGACCTGTAATTTGCCGCCCTCCCCCGGCGTATACGCGATCACCGTCCCCTTGTCCGCGCCGATGGTCGGGCGCGTCAACTGCAGGGGCGAAGCACGCTTCGCCTCTACGCGCCGCAGGCTGCGGACGACCTTTTGCACCACCAGCGGCGGCACGTTGTCAACTTTGCGCAGGGTGATGATCGTCGACCGGCTGCGCGACTCTCCGCCGAGCAGCGCGGCGAACGTCTCGCCGTAGGTTTCCTGTAACTGGCGGTCGAGCACGTTCTTGTTCTCCAGCGAAAGATAGATGCGCGCCTTCGCCTCGTTCCCCGCCACCTGCCGCAGACAGCGCGAAGCCGCCTGCAGCACGAAGTTATTGCTCGTCTTGAGCTGCCGCGCCAGCGCGCAGGCGAATAAAGCTGGGACGTTCCAGCCCTCCACGCCGCGGTCCACCAGCAAAGCCACACGCTGCGGCGAGTCCTTCGATTTGAAACGGTCGAAGTCCGCCTTGTTCTCGTTCTTCGTGTGATGTTCCAGGATCAAAGCAGGGGGAAGTCCGATCTTCGTCAGGGTCGTTTCGACGATCGGGCGCAGTTCGCTCACATCGTCGGTCTGCGGGAAGAAGATCGCCAGTTTGGCGGGCGTGCCATCGGCGAGTTCCACCGCGCCGTAGGTCTGGAAGAAGTCCTCCACCACGAACGCGAGATACTCCTTCTCGTTGCCGCGGAAGTCGATGCCGTAGATATTCCCCGCCACTTCCTTCAAAATGCCGTCGCGGATGCCCTCAGATAACCCGTACCAAACGACCACGTCCCGCAGCGGCTGGCGCTGGAAGAACGGCGTGCCCGTGGTGTTGACCACACAGACCAGCTGCGTTTCGTGGGCTTCACGCGCTCCGCTTTCGACATGAGGATTATGAAGATAGTTCACGGTCTTGCGGACCTTCTTCAACTCCCGATCCATCGCCTGTCCGTAGGTGTGGTGCGCCTCATCCGAGAAGATCGCCAGCTTTGGCAAACTCGCGATCGCCTGCAAACGCAGGTTGGCGACCTCGGCTTTGGCTTCGTCCTCCTTTTTCTGATCGAAGAGCGGCCCCAGGTAACTCTTGTTGATCGTCTCTTTCTGGATGCGGATTTTCTCGGTGTTCGTCACGATCACGTTCCACGAACTGCCGCGCGTCACCGGAATGTCCGGGTCGCCGTCGCGCGTGAAGGTCAGCTTCAACGTGGCGGCAAAGGACTTATACATGCGCGGCGGCAGGATCGCCTCATAATGAGTCTCCGCCAGTTCGCGCAAACTCTCGATGATCGTCTTGCCCGGCGCAAAGACCAGCGCGTTCTCCACGAAACCGTCCTCGGGGTATTCCTGCGCCATCGCAAATTCGGTCGCAAAGATCGCCCCGATCAGGATCGTCTTCCCCGCGCCCATCGCCAGCGCCAGGATGTAACTTGGATAATCCAGCGTCAGCGTCTCGCGCACCGCTTCGAGCCGGAACTCTCTCACGAAGTCCGGGTCGTCCCTGATCGATTCGATCAGCGCCTCGAGGTCGTAATCCGCGCGGCTGAACGCCTCGTCCGGGATACCAAAGGCTTCGAGCAAATTTTTCTTTTTAGGGAACAGGGATTGATACAGGTCGAAGATGTGCGGCGTATTTTCTACCAGCCGCAGATACCAGTAGGTTTCCAGTGCTCTTAACTGCGGTTGGCGAAGGCGGAAGTTCGGAAACTCAGGGTTTGCTGCCCATTCTAAAATTTCAGCAATGGCAGGATAGGTCTCATGCTTGTAGTTCTCTTCCCGCCATGCGGCAATACGGATCGAAAGCGCTTCATAGAGTTGCATGGGTCAATTTTACATCCAAATGCAACGATCATTGCCTGGAACAAACATCCCCGGGATCGCGCATTGAAAAGTGACAGTACGGACACGGCGGACGGTTTTCGAACGAAACCGTTCCGGTACTGTGCCATGCCCTTACATACAGGAGCCATTTTGTAAGTACGGTAACAAACCATAAAGCCGGGTCCCCCTCACCCGGCTTACCTGTACTTCCTTCCCAACTCTGCCCCTCCCCCTGTTGCGCTGAGTGCTGCGCAAACGAAGCGGGGGAGGGCCGGGGTGGGGCTGGACTACCCCAAACTTTTCATCATCTCGGTACTATGTCCGGGCAGGTCCTTTGCAGAGGCCAGCACTTTGGCAGTGACAGCCGATCCGTTTAGGGACGCGGTAGTCGTATACGTCCACCACGAGCCTTCCCCATCCACGGCTGCGCCTTGTTCCAGCACGGCCTCCGTCTCATCGGTGATCGCCACCGTGACCTCCGTCACCTGCACGTCGTCCACCGCGCGGATGCGGATGGTCTGTCCGGGCTGCCCGGTCCACGCCGAGAGATCGATCTCCCTGATCTCCGGCGGGCGCAGCCAGTCTGCCATGGCAGCATTATAGGGATGCATGGGTGTGCCTTGGGCTTTGACCGCATAGACCGGCAGGTCCTTGGCGTCTTTGGCATACATCGCAGCCTCCCGGAACCGTTCCTGTTGGGTCTGCTGGGCAGGGGTGAAGGCTCGGTTCTCGTCGAACTCCGGCTTATTGCTCACAATGGTCCGTCCGGCTTTGTCGACCTTGATGACCATCTGTTCACCGAATGAGCCGCTCAAACCTCGGACCAATACGTTGTTGCGTACCTTAGCCATTTTATTTTCCTCCATTGATGATAGGTTTGTATTTTCTGATTCATCCGATGGTCTCCGGAAAACCATCAGAATAACGACACTGCCTCTCCGGCAGCGGACTCCGCTCCCCTATCCCTTAATCCCCTATCCCTTGATCCTTACCTACTGCAGGGAATGGAGCTGGGGCTGGGCGGTCGTCCTTCACTTAACCTTCGCTCATCCTTCGCTTAACCTTCGTCGCGACAAATTTTCCCTCCCATCATAAAGCGGATACCTGACGTAAAAAGATCGATCCTGAGCTCAGGGCAGGGCGGGAAATACTTCTCTTTTGTTATCGGGATTTGGACTGCACTCTTCGGTATCCCGCCTGCAAGTACCTTCATGAGTATAGGAGGTTTCTTGTCCGCTGCGCATTTTAGAAAGATTGCAAATCTGCCCCTCCCCGTCCCTCCCCAAATCCGACGATAAAAATCTGAGATACGCATTCAGCCATTACATCGTCGGATTTGGGGAGGGTGCCCGCTCGCGGGCGGGTGGGGCCGGGAGGTGGTCTCGACTACCACGCAGCAGAGAACTTTTTGTTTGTCGGTTATTTCTGGTCTCGATACGCGGCGCTGTGCGCCATACTCGACCGGCGAGGCTATTTGAAATATTTCATAATGGCTTGCACGTCTTCCTGCCCGGGTTCCACGATCCGGCTGTTTCGGACATCGATCACAAACGGGATGGCTTCGAATTCCTCCACGCCCTGTGGATCAAATGTCACGAGCACCAATGCGGACCGGCGGGTGTCCGCCAGTCCATACTGGTCGAAGAGCGCATTGCCCAGGCTGTAAAGTACCAGCGCTTCGCCGTCATGGATCCGTTCGGCGGGCTGAAGCACGTGCGGATGATGGCCCCAGATCAGCGCCGCGCCTGCCTCCGCAAGACGGGCGGCGATCTCCTTCTGACCCGCCGAGGCGCCCGATTGATATTCCGCTCCCCAATGGATGGATAGGACAACGAGCGCACCCGTCTCGCGCGCCGACCGAACAGCCTGCGCGGCCGTTTCGATATCGAATTGAGTCGTCGCATCAAAAGCAAGGAATGCCAGCTGGATGCCATTCACGGAGCGGTATACAGGCTCAGGTCCGGGGCCGATAAAGCCAAGCCCGGCATCTGCAAGCGTCCGCTGAGTTTCGAGCAGACCCTTCACGCCGCAATCCAGACTGTGGTTATTGGACAGTGCCAGCAAATCGAAGCCAGCCTCCGCCAGGTATCTGGCATTCTCAGGCGGAGCACATAAAGCATAAGGCGATTCCGTCTGCAGCGGGGAATCCGTCAGCGGCGACTCGAGATTTGCCAGCAGGAGGTCAGCGGAGGCGAGAAAAGATTCGAGATAGGCAAACGTCTCAGGGGTCGGATGAACGGACCGCCCCAGCATCACATCGCCCAGCAGGGCCAGCGTGACGGAAGGCGCCGGGGTTGGGCTCGAGATCGCGGCGCATCCCGGCGAAGCCAGCATCAACAGCGCCAGGACTGCCTGAGATATCCAGCCAGAGGTGAGCCGCGGACCGCAGGTTCGCCCTCCGCCCCCGGTCCGCGGCTGCCGATCAGTTCTCAAGGGGCAATGAACAGCTTCGTCCAGTCGGGAGCCGGAGGGTTGGAACCGGCTTCGACCATTGCCTGCCATTGTTCATCCGTCATTCGTCCACTGACGGGCACCGGAAATTCGTAGTAACTGAAGACCGCACCGGTGGCAAGGCGCTTCGGTTCGCCGGGCAGGACTACATAAATGATCGTAGGCTGGCCAATGGCTTCCTCCAGCGCAACGAGTTCGTTCTCAGGGGTGAGACCCGTGGCAACGTCCGCGATCAGGGCAGCCTTCTGGTCTTCCAGGATCGGCCGATCGACATTCGGATCCATGTCGGCGGCCGCCAGGGTAAATTGCTCGAGCACGCCGCCCCAATAGTACATGTGCCAGTAGTCATCCTCGGAGATTTCCGTACCGTTCATCTCAGCCTCGGAGATCCGCTGCAGGAACCCAAGTTCAGAGATGAGGTTCTCGAGGTTGCCTCTCGTCAGGTCGCTGAGCAGACCGCGCTGCTCGAGCCCGTCCTTCGTCATCGCGGCAAGCGCCAGCAGGCGGGCGTAGGCTTCAGGGTTGGGTTCCACGTAGCTGTGCGGAGGTTCGTCCGCTCCCCCGCCGCCCATTTCCGCAATCACCTGCTTGGCATACAGAATGGTGTCATGCTTAAGTTCCGTCCATGACCCGAGGGCGGTGTGCAGGTCTTTGCGCGTCCAGGCTTGAGTCCGCATAAAGGAGGGATACTGAGCATCCTTTGGCTCCAGCAGCGGCTGGAGGGCATAGAGCCAGCTCCAGTACAGGTTCTGTGTCCAGGAATCGGTTTGCAGGCCCCCGATCTCCCTGCGGACTTTTGCCATCTGGGTGTCATAGTTGGCGTACTGGTTCTCTCCCATATCCTTCAGGATGGTATAGGCTTCCTCTGAGCCCATGGCAGCCATGAAGTCCAGCCCTTTGGGCAGTCCGCGCGGCTTCTGCTCAGTCCCCACCTTGCGCCAGATCACCTGACCGAACACGTACGCGTCCAGGGTGAAACGCTGGCCCATGAAGCGAAAGCCTTTGGTTGCCTGTTCTGTATCCTCCCAGATCCAGACCCACATCGAGTTGACCTGCGGAGGCGGGAGGGTTTTGGCAGCTTCCATGAAGGCGGAAAATTTGGCGTCGTCCGCGAACGATTTGGGGTCGGCGTTGGGACCGAAGACCGAATCCATCAGCGCGCCATATTCGAAGAACGACAGGTCATCGGCTTTGCCGACAATGAATACGGTCGGCTCGTAGATGTTCTGCCAGAGCGTCACAGCGGGCGTTCCGTCCGCGGCAGCAGCAGTCCGCAGGGTCTGGGTCATCAGCAGGGCGCGGCGGGTCTCGAAGTCATCCCGCAGGCGGTAGGTCAGCCGGCCGTACCACATCATGGTCCGGAAGTATTTCCTGAGTTCCTCCGAGCGGGTGTAATGACCGCGCGGGATGTACTGCGAGTAATCTTCGATCAGCTTCTTATCCGCGGGGAGGTCGGGCCGGTCCCAGATGGGAGAGACCTGGACCCCACCCGCCGCGTTGATCAGCGCCAGCTCGGCATTGACGAGGTCGGCTGCCTCTGCCGGAACAGTCTCAGGCAGGCCGAGCAATTGCGCCGCCACCGCGAAGAAAGCCACATTGCGCAGTGCCGGTTCTTCCAGTTCCGTGCCTTTCAGCGCCCCATATTGCTGGTAGCTGGCAGCGAGCATGGTGCTGGTCAGCGAGTTCAGGATGGCGATGAAAGAGTCGCGTTCCAGATCACGCAGCATCTTATCGAAGAGCAGGTGATAGACGTGATAGATCGAATCGGTGGTAATGAATACCGGGCGAAAATCATAGCGCCCGGCTTCATAGACCTGATAGAACTCACGATATTCACCGGGCTTGGGCGGCAGGACCACAAAACCGTTCTGTGAGAGCAGCTGACGCTGCGCCTCGCTGAACTGGATCTCAGCGGCATACTGAACGCCAGCCAGATCCACCGGCAGGCTGTAATCCCCGCCGTTGAAGGCAGCCGGCATATTCACCGCCACAGGCTTGAATGCCGCGAATGCCGGCGCGTAGACGCCTGCAGGCGGCGTGGGCACAATGGGATTGGGGGTTGGCGAAGACGGTGGTGAAGCTGTCGACACTGTCAAAAGACTACAAGCCATCGAAACAACGAGCAGGATGCTGGAGATGCACCACAGGGGACTATATTTGGTTTTCATGAGACCTCCTTGGATTGTCCTTGTTGATGTCGTAATTCAGAATAGAAGTCAGGATTTTCAATCTGTGAGAAGCAGGACCTGCCCAGCCTCCACTTGTACAGGTACGAGCAGGCGGAACGAGGCCTCCAGTCCATGGACGAGGGTGAAGCCAAATCCGTTCCATTCCCAGACCTTCAGACGCCGGGATGGAGCAGACGGCGCATCACCGTACTCACCCTGCAGTGTGACCAGATATTGCCGGCCGTCTCCCAGCAAATCGGCGGCAGCGAAGCGGTCAACGGGCTCGGCCAGGGCTGAACCCGCCCAAAGCTCGCGCAGCGCATCCCGGTTCCAGCCGATCAGGATCAGGTGGCATGCCATGCCATTGGAATCATGAAAGGCATCGATTCGCCCGCCGTTCGGCAGCCACCTATCCACCGGCCAGGGCTGGAAGGACCGCCAGACCAGCAGTGCAGCTTCCGGCATGCCATCGCGATCCAGATCGGTGATCTGCGCCTGTTGTACCTGCCATGCCGACGGGCTTTCCCAGCGTGTCCGGTCTCCGGTTGCGATGACAGCGTGACCCTCTGTAAGAGTCAGCGTTTCCGGGAGGCCGTCGCGATCGAAGTCGGCTGAAGTCTGTGCCCGCACCACCCGCAAAGCGGAGGGGACCGGAACGCGCTCCAGCCTCGAATCGCTCAAGCGCCAGGCGCGGATCGGCGCAGGCGAGACCAGTGCCAGCGCGGCGATGACAAGCAGCAGCAGAGTCCGACGGGGCATGCATTCATTATAAGCTTTCTTCCCAGAGCAGAATTTTGGATGCAGGACGAGAGAGTACCTAACATCAAACAGATCATGTCATTCTCCCGAAGGGCACCGGGACGGTGTGAAC
>JAFGCG010000122.1 GCA_016932715.1 Anaerolineales bacterium | reverse complement strand
TGATTCTCTCGCGGGTTCCATACCCCGCAGCTTGCTGCGGAAGAAGGGGTTCGGGGCTTGCCCCGAGGTTGATACCTGTCATTTTTGTTGGTTTCGGTATTTTGTAGGGATGGGGCTTGCCTCCATCCTGCCTGTCCGCATCATGGATGCCCGCAAGGGGCATCTCTACGGTACGGTTGATGATCCAGATAATAAAATGGACATGATTTGGCATGACCACAAATTCATCCAGTTCGATTGTTGGAAACCAGGATGACAATGCTTGCCAAACAGCGCTGATTATTCCATTGACGATCGGATCATCCAATACACATTCGCGGTTCTTCGTACAGATGGTGACAAAGTACGCACCTGCGTTGTGGTAATCATATCCCTTCAATCGAATTGACCGTCGGCGGTGTTTTGTTGGGTCGTATTTCATACCATTTGTTCTCGCAATTTGGACATCCGCAAGGGATGTTCCTACGACTCCAAACATCTCTTTGCCAGCGTTGCGGCGACGTCCATGCGATATGCGGCAGATGCCCATTCGTCGGTCGCTTCGTGAAAGGTGTTGCGCGCCGCGGCCTCGACACCCTCGGCTTCCGTGCCGTCCATCGCCAGGGAGGGACTCTTGCCATAGCCGCCCAGGGCGAGGCGTGCTCGGCCTGAGTTCCACTGGGCGAGCGCGGCGCAGACGATGGGTTTGTCCGCGGGGGTGCGGGAGACATAGTCGAAGGCAAGCTTGAGGTTGAGGGGAATGGTCATCGACGTGATCAGTCCGTGCGGGCGGAGGGGGAGAAAATCTCCTAGATTTACGATTGACGATTTACGATTGACGATTGACGAAAGTTTCGCATCCAACGCCAGCAATACCGTCGCAAACGTGGAGCGCCCATCACACGCGACCAGCGTCCCGGCGACGGTGGCAGCATTGCGCAGGTTCAACGGCGCCTCGAGCTTCAATGCCGATGCCAACGCGGCGGGGCAATGCTCGGACTCGAGCAACTGCTGCAGTGTGACGGTCGCGCCGATCTCGAGTTGATTGCCCTGCTTTTTGACGGCATCCAGGCCGAGGGCTTGCAAGTCGACTGCTTCAACGGGATCAGGCCCCGGCTGGGCGAGCAGCGTGCCGCCTCCGAGCGGGACCATATTGGGTTGACTCAGTAGAGTCAGGGCTTCGTCCAGAGTCTTGGGCCGGTGATAAACAATGATCATAGAGTATCTCCAAGGGAATCGTCTTTATTATACAGTTAAAAAATTACCGCCATCCTGGAATGGCGGTAATTTTTGTAATGCTGTCCCGGGCAAATTTTTTTATTCAGTTTCAGGGAGGAGATATTCCTGCCTGAGCGCCTGGATGTAGATATTCACCTCATCTCCATTTTCATTGTGCCCGTAGAAATACCAGACTGGCTGCAGATGGATTGGAGCGGGTTCCAATGTTTCATCGTAATAGGATGGGTCGCTGACGTAATACATCAACTCCACTTTTTCGATGGTAATGCTTGGCGGGGTGTAACTGTCGGCATTGCCGAATGGGTCAGGCAGCACTTCAATTGTATTGGCAGTGCGCGGTAATCCCACGGGGGTGGGGGTGCCAGTGGCTGGGTTGCTGCTGGTGGGCATCATCTGGAACACGCGCAGGGCTGGATAGCCTGCATAGGTTTCATCAGGGATCTGCAGGACTTCGATGTTTACTTCTTTGCCATCCTCATAATAATGGCGATCCGGGTAACCGCCGTCCTGATCCAATTGAATGTATGTGGTACCGCCCGTTGTGAACAGAATGACTCGTTCTCCGTTGAGCTCTTTTGTTGTTTGCGTGCCCGTTAATACCTGGAATTGCAGGTCGGGGTAGAGGGGTTCAAATTTTTCCATGGTGAGGAAAGCTGCGCCGGCTTCATCCACACTCAGGTCCCCCCAAATTTCGATGGGACGATTGGCTGTTTCCTGCAAAACCTCCAGGTTGTCGCCTTTCAATTGATAATACATTTGATCTCTTTCACTGACAAATGTGTAACTGGTGCGTCGCCTGCCATCCGGCTTTTCAAAGACTTGCACGTCAACTGTGCCGCGTTCTTCTTCCAGGCGAGTGACGGGGATGATCAGCACCGAACCGACGGCGATTTGAGGATCTGTCATGCCATTGGCTTGCAGAATTTCCTCTGCCGAGATATTGTACGAAGCCGCGATCTCTTGCAGGGTATCGCCGTCCCGAACGATGTATTTGGGAAAGGCGGACGACTCGGCGGAGTTGTGTGCCGACGATGAGGGAGCGGCTGTGGGGAATGGGACGGGCGTGCCGCTCAGATTCAACTCGTAAAAGAATCCACCACCGCCGCCTCCGCCGCCCATCTGGCTGGTGTCGGTATAGAACTGGATGGACGTCCAATGGAACTGTCCATCGATCGCCGCTCCGCAGCTGACCAGTTGCGAATCAGGGAGCGCGGACCTGGTATCGAGCGGCAGGTCCGCGGGTGGTTCGACCAGCATATATTCAGAAACGTTCTCGCCCTCGTCTGTGATGATAATTTGCTCTCCTGCGCGGCGTGCGGAGCCGGAAACGCAGATCATTTGAATGTCCCGGTTCCATGACTCTACGCTGAGCTTTCTCACGCCGTTTTCGATTACGAACTGACCCGTCGCCTGAATGAAGGTGTAATTGTTGAGCGCCTCCATTCCACCTGTGCTGCCGGTAACGGGGACATTTTCGAGGAAGAGGATGGCAGGTGTATTGGGATCCACTGCCGGATAGACTGTGATGTTCCCATACACCGTGACGGTCTGATTGTCCGGGTAATCGTGATACCAGTACTGTGGGGGCGCAAGGCTGGGATCCGGACCACTGCCGCTGCTTTCCATCGAGCCGCCGGGGAGAGTTTCACTGAGCATTTGCTGCAATGCTTCTTCTGCTGTGAGGATCTCAAAAGTGCCCAGCGAGGCAGGCTCATAGTCGATGGTGGATATGCTGACACTCAGGACGTTTCCATCTTTATCCAGTGTGACACGCGTGCTTCCCTGGGTATCGCTCGTCATGGGCAATCCATCCGGGGAGAGCTGCCGGAGCACGTAGCCGCCATACGCCCCTCCTTCTGCATCGAAGCGGAAGTCGAAATCGAACCCGTGAGTCCGCATGTACTCGCGAATAATGGCTTCCGCGTTCTCGTTGGGAACGCTGGTGTAACTCCGCGAGTACCTGACCCTGTCGGATGTGTACAGATAGTTGTTCCGCGAATAGACCAGCAGTTCCTGTTTCCCATCTGTGACCATGAGCGGAGCCTCGTCCGGGGCCAATCCCATTGTCGGATTTGTATACAGTTGCCCTTCAATTCCAAACTGGGCTGCCAGCGCCTGAACGTACTCCGTGGTCGCCGGCTGTGCGCGGAATGCGGCGTAAACATTGGTTTGCCCGGGCGAATCTGGAAATGGGATATTCATGATGAGCTGTGCGCCGCCATAGTCGAAGGTTTCGCCCAGAGGGGGAGACGGTGTATTTATATCCTCAGGTGCAGGTGTGTTATCCGGAATCGTCGGTGTGTCGTTGGCGGCAGGCTGGGGCGCAGGGATGAGAGTCTTGATGCTCAAGCTCAAAACCAATCCCAGCAAGACCATCAGTGCCGTCCAGCGCAGCGCAGGAGAGACCTGTTTGAACGCGGATGTGAACCAGTTTGTTTTCGGCTCATGGGCATTTCTCAGCCTCTCCTCCAGCTCTGCCGCAAATTGCGAGTTGACAGTGGTCTGCTCCGCCACCTGATCCAGTTTTCGCGCGATGTCATCCGCGCGGCTGTTATCTGAAAGTTTGTCATTCATTGTTCCACCTCCAATGCAAGGGAGGTACGCTCACGCAGGTCTTGCAGCCCGCGCGAGACCAGCATCTTGACCGCGGCTTCACTTTTCTTGAGCACGCGTCCCGCTTCGGCATTCGACAGGCCGCCGAAGAACGTCAGGATGATCGCTTCCGAGCGGTCCGGGGAAATCTGTCGCAGGGCGCGGGAGACGGATTCGAGCTGCAGGCGCCGACTCGCGGCTTTATCGGTTGGCAGGTCCGGGCTGGGATAGTAAAGCACCGCATCCAGCGGGATCTCGCTCCGGCTCCCGTTTTTTCGGAAAAACATCAGCCTCTTCTTCGAGGCGATTCCCATGATCCACGCCGCGAAGGATCCCGTGCCTCGAAACGAGCGGATGCCTTCCAGCGCCGCTATAAACGTCTGGGAGGTGAGATCTTCCGCATCTTTGATGTTGCCCGTATGCGCGATGTGATAGCGGTAGACGCGCGTAATGTGCCGGTGATAGAGTTCGGCGAACGCCTCTACGTCTGCCGCCGCGTGCCGTGCCAGATCGATTTCGTCCTGGTCCTGCTGTTTGATTTCTGCTGTCATGAGGGCAGTCATAGGCCTCCTGTAATGTGCGCACATTAATAAGTTGCAGGAGGCGGGAAAAAGTAACAGGGAAATATCTATCGCGCTGAGCGGAGCCGCAGCGCAGGTTTTTCAGGGTGATGTGCGCTTCGTCTGCGCTCATGACGCCAGAGGCGTCACTCGCTCCGCTCAGCGCGAAGCGTTAGTCAGAATCAACCTTCCACCCAAGTTCGTTCAGTTTGGACCTGTCGAATTGTTCCTCGGGGACATCGATCAGGAGGGTGCTCCCCTCCGCCAGTAATTCGCCCGTCTCTGCATCGTAGATCCCGGCCCAAGCCTCGGCGGACCTGCTCCTTGACTTGCCAGCCTTGCCGATGATTCTCAACTGCCTGCCGATCGGAACGTTTTTGCGGTATTTCACTTCCAGCCTGGCGGTGAACATAAAACGCGGGTCGAGGGGATCGCTGCCCATATGGGCGCGGCCCGAAATTTCATCGAGGATCGCGGCGACGATCCCTCCGTGCAAAACGCCCGGATACCCCTGAAAATGCTCGGGCGCAATGTACGTCGATTCCACTTCGCCGGGTGCGGTTTCGTACATGTGCAGGTTCAAGCCAACGGGATTCTCCCTCCCGCAGATGAAACAATGCCTTGAATTGGGCTGACGTTGCCCCTCTATCTTGTGTGTTTGCGGTTGCATGGAAAGAGCATAGTCCTTTCAGTTTTGCCGCGAACTCGCGGCAAGAATGGAGAAAGATAGGCGGATTATACCCACTGACCTTTTCCGGCAGAGGTTCGAAGATGCAGTTGCTTTCAGAACGATCAGGGGGCAGGGGTTTGATTTCCCCTGGCGGGGATAAACATATCAGCCATGTAATAGGCGTGCTCATAGGCTGTCCGCGCGCCGCCTTCCCCGGGGATCGGCTCGACTTTTTCATTGCCGTTCACATCGAGCCCGGTCCGGATCTGTTTTGCCAGGGCAGTGACCTGGCGGACTATTTCCTCATCCAGGCTGTCTGGATCCTTGAGCATCTCGATCAATTGAACGCGCAGTTGGGCGGTCCAGTCACTGACGTTGTTTGCGCAGACTTTAACATAATCGCCGTTTGCAATCATGTTTGGGGTTGCATCCAGAGCTGTGAGCGCTAAACTGGCATGTGTAAAGGTGCCCTGGATGTATCCCAAATGATCTCCGTTCAGCAGGAGACCATAACCATCACCGGGATCATCGGTCTTTCCATTCCCATTCCAGTCCTTGTACTCCTCACTTTGATTCCCGACGATCAGGTTCAACATGTTTTCAGCCTGCAGCAGCACTGCATCTTCATCATCTTCTTCAAATGCAGCCAGCATCTGTTCCGCCGATTGAGCCAGCAGGTTTGTATCTTTATTCAGGCCGTGAATGAAACCGATCTGATTGGGTGTAGTGCCAAACGAGAACAATAAATGCCTTACATGGGTCAATCCGCCTTCCGGCAATCGTACCGAATAGGCAACTGTGTTTGACGGATTGGGATTGGGGTCAGGGTCCGGCTCCAGGGTGATTTCCAGGGCGCTGTATTTGCCGATCAGATTCTGCCCCTTTTCATCCCAATAGATGATTGCGCCTTTGTTGTCGAGACCAATGCGGAGGATCCCAATGCTGATCCGTTGTTCGGCATCGTCTTCCATCAGCCAGGCCTGGTACCGGCTGCCTTCCGGTGCGGGCGGCATGGTGGCTGTGTAAACATACACTGTGTTTGCAATTGCAGCGCCGTCCTGAAACCGCAGTACTCCGACGGAACTTCCATCCGCGGGCAGCGTAAAATCAATCGGGACAATTTCTGGTTCATTCGTAGGGAACAGGGTGTCGATAAAGGATACAACGGTTGGCTTTGTAATGGGCAGCTCTGTCTCCGGTGGGGCGTCCCATCCACCCTCAGAGAACACTCCGGCGAGGATCAAACCGCAGATGCAGGCGAATGCCCCTGTGGCGAAGCCAAGGATGCGTTTCCAGTTGCGTGCTTTCCCGAACTTCCGTTTGTCGGGGATCGGTTCAGGCTGTGATTCGGCTGCGGGCGCGGGAACGATCGGTTTGTTGATCGTTTCTGACTGCGCGCTTTGTTCGATCGCTTTTGTAAAATCAGACGCCAGTTCGTGGCAGGTCTGATAACGGTCGTCTGGTTTTTTGGCGAGCACGCGTTGAATGACGTTTTGCAGTGCCGGATGGATGCCCTGAATGGGGGGCGGAGGCTCGTTGATATGCATGAATAAAACGCTCATGCCGCTGTCAGATTCGAACGGTACGCGCCCTGCCAGCATTTCGTAGAGCACAACACCCAGTGAATAGATATCCGTGCGATAATCCACTCTGTCGCCGCGCGCCTGTTCGGGTGACATGTAGGCTGGCGTGCCGCTCACGGCTCCGGTTGCCGTCTGTGTGGTGGAATGCGCGATCCGTACGAGCCCAAAATCCGTGATGACCGGCTCCACGTGCTCCGTCAGAGGGCTATCGATCTGGAAATCACTCGCCTTGCCTTTGCTGTGAAGAAGAATATTTGCGGGTTTGATATCCCGGTGAATGATATCCTGTGAATGGGCATAATCGAGCGCCGACGCCAGCGGCTTAAGCAGCCGCGCCACCTGATGGTAGGCAAGCCGCGCCTCGTGCTCGTGGAGATTGCGCAGGTACGCAGCCAGCGAGGGTCCCGCCAGATATTCCATCACAATATAGGGATGGCCATCCGCCGCATCGAAATCGAGGATCTGCACGATGTTGTTATGGCGCAGACCTGCGATGACCCGGGCTTCCCGCTGGAAGCGCGCCAGCAGACCAGGATCCTCCTCGATAAAACTATGCAGGACCTTTACCGCAACCGACCGCTCCAGGGTCAGGTGGGTGCCCAAATACACCTCTGCCATTCCCCCGCGCGCAAGGAATTTCTCGATCCGAACTTTACCGATTGTCTTTCCAATCCATTCCGGCATGGTGGAATTATACAACATGAACACCGGACGTTATAATCTGAAAGGTTTCAAATATGAAATTTCAGAGGTTTTTGATATGAAAACAACTGTCCTGGTTTCTGCGATTGCAGAATGGAATGCGGTCAAGTCTTTGTTTCCCAGGGCAAAGCTGCGCCGTTTTCCCTTTGGCGAATGCTTCGACATCGTCCTGCAGGACGAGCATATCTCGTTCTTCCACAGCGGCTGGGGGAAGATCGCCTCGGCGGGATCGATACAATACGTGATCGACAGATATTCGCCGGACCTGATTGTCAACCTCGGGACATGCGGTGGATTTGCAGGCGATGTCAGTCAGGGCGAAATTGTTCTGGTGGAAAAGACGTACGTGTACGACATCGTGGAATTGATGGGAGACCCGGATGTCATTTCCTACTACGCTTCTTCCCTCGACCTGAGCTGGCTCGCGGAGCCCTATCCTTTCCCGGTCCGGCGCGGGACGCTCGCCTCCGCCGATAGCGACCTGCTGCCCGCCAGGATCCCCTCCCTGCGGTCGCTCGGCGCCATCGCCGCGGATTGGGAATCCGGCGCACTGGCCTGGGTGGCGGCCCGCAGCCATGCCCGCCTGTTGATCCTGCGCGGCGTGAGCGACGTGGTCAGTCAGGAAGGTAGTGAGGCGTACAACAATATCGAACTGTTCAACGAGCGCGCCAGGGGAATCATGGAACAGCTCGTCGAGCAGCTGCCGGAGTGGTTGAACGCGGTCAAACTGTAGGTCGCGCTTGCAGCGTGGCTGTCAGGCTGCAAGCGCGACCTACAGCGGCATCTCCATTGCGACATCGTCCTCATTGTCGCTGTAGCGCGGGATCTCATAAAAGCCCAGGCGTTTATAAAACTCGAAGGCGCGATTCTGATGTCCCTGGTCTGTTTCCAGGCGCATCCGCTTGTAACCCTTTGCGCGCGCGAACGAGAGCAGTTCCTGCATCATGCGGTAACCCAGTCCCTGGCCGTGATATTCGAATAACAGCCAGACCCGCTTTAGTTCACAGATCTCGTCGTCAAGTTTGCGAACTGCGCCTGTGCCGATGATCTGGTCATCATCGATTAGGACGAGAAATATTCCGTCGTTATCGAAGTAGGTTTGTTGAAGTTCATCCATGTCGCGCAGTTGTCCGCGCGCCTCGTAGAACGCCACTGATTCTTCGAGCGGACGTGTGTCATGGAAAACTTCATGGGCGACGCGGTAGATCAATTGCCTGGCGGCAGCGACCTCGCCCGGCTGGATGCGGCGTATTTTGAGCATGGGCAGATTTACCCTTCTGGGGCATTATAATCATTTGGGATTTCACGTATGAACCCAGCCGACGAAACCGACCTGGAAATTCAAAAAAGGAATTTTCGCTACGTACAGATCGACGCGATCGGCGTAAGCATCGCGAGTGTTGCCGCGCCGTTTCTGCCGGTGTTTCTCACGCGCCTCGGCGCGACCAACTTCCAGGTTGGTCTGCTCTCGTCCATGCCGGGGATCACAGGACTTGTCCTGGCGATCCTGGTCGGGCGTTTTCTTCAAACGCGGCGCAATGTTGTTCCCTGGTATGGACTATCCCGTCTGCTGTTTCTTTCCTGCTATGGCCTGACCGGGATATTAACCCTGTTGGTTGCTGAAAAACTTGTCATTATTGCCACGCTGGCGATCTGGGCGTTCGCCACCCTGCCGCAAACCGCGCTGAGTGTTGCCTTTTCGGTGGTGATGAACGCGGTGGCTGGACCGGAAGGTCGTTATGCCTTGCTCAGCCGCCGCTGGGCGATCATCGGCCTGACCGGCGTGATCGTGACGTTCATTGTGACGCGGCTGATCGATCTTATTGAGTTCCCATTGAACTACGCGGTCATGTTCATGGCTTTGTCGCTGGGCGGTTTCCTTAGTTTTTATTTCTCAAGAAAAATTCAACTGCCAGATCAGTCGGCGCCACCGCTTCCGACCAGCCGCTCTCCACGCCAAAACCTCATGAATTATGTGCAGCTGATGCGTGCGAATCCTGCCTTCCTTTCATTTTCAGCGAAGCGGTTCGTTTACTTTTTTGCCATCGTATTGAGCCTGCCCATCATGCCGCTCTTCCTCGTCCGTGAGGTCGGCGCGACCGACGGTCAGATCGGCATCGTCAACATGACCCTGACCCTGATCATGCTCGTCGGCTATTTTCTCTGGCCCCGGGTCTCTCGCAGGCGGGGCGGACGGTTTGTGCTGCTGGCAACCACGCTCGGCATGACGCTTTATCCTGCTCTCAGCGCGGCGACCCCGCGCATCGAGCTGATCATTTTATACGCGGGCGTCGCGGGCTTGTTCCAGGCGGGTCTCGATCTGGTCTTCTTCGATGAGCTGATGAAGACCGTCCCGGCGGAGTACAGTGCGACGTTCGTGTCGGTGGCGCAATCCATGCAGTACCTGTCCATGATCCTTGCGCCGCTGCTGGGAACATGGCTGGCGAATTATATTGGTCTCGGCGGCGCATTGTGGCTGAGCGCGGGCTTGAGGCTGCTGGGCTTTTTGTTGTTCCTCAAACCCGATATCCGGGGACGATTATTCCGTCGGGTCGAGCACGCGTCCGACAAATAGGATTTGTCCGCTGGGGAGATCGCGGATCACAAAAATGAATGGACGGTCGATGATCAAACTCGTGCCGGGTGGCATTGCGCTTGTGAGTTTCATGACGACGGCTGTCGCTGCGGCAGCCTCCGTGCCTTTTTCGTCCACTGCCACGAACGCTTTATGCAGAACCGCGTCGATGTAAAGGTCTTTTTCGCCGGTCATGCCCGAGAAGTCGGCGCGGCCCGGGTCGAATGCATCGGTCATCCCCAGCGAAGTCAGACGGTCCTTGAGATCGAAGTCTGTGGTGAAACTAAATTTGGGCAGCCCCAGGTCCAGTGCGCCGCCTGGCTGCATGCCTCCCAGGATTGCGTTTAGTTTTTGAGCATCGAAGGTCGATTCGAACTCGCTGAATTTCCCTTCATCGGGAAGGATGATATCCATGGCGGCGGATTGCCCCTGGTAGGGCAATTCAACGGCCTGATAGCCATCGCCCTGGATATACGGAATGCCGGACAGACTCTGGTACATCATCTCGACTTGTACCTCCGAGCCATCCAGCAAATGGAAGGGTGCATCGTGGGTCTCATTTGGGTCGAATGGATGGACCCAATCCGCTTTGAAGTAGATCGCGTTGACCAGCACCATTTTTGTGGCGGAGTCGAGAACCCCGCGCGGGATCAGGTCTTGAATCTTGTCGTTGGTTTTCTCGCTCACCCACCCGTTGATCTCCTTGCGGACCGCTTCGCTTTGATTCATAAAATCAGCCAGCTGGATACCTGCACCGTAGTTTTGGGCAAGGACATCCAAAAAATCCTTCAGGAAGGGAAAAGTCTGTTCTGCCCAGACGGCGTTCGCGATATTGAGTTGAAGCGGCGTTTCCTCTTCGGATTGGGCTTCGCCCCGTTTAGCGAGGTCAAGATCGAGCGCGTTGAGAGCGGAATGCAGCTTATTTTGGGGAAGGAAGTGCATCGTCTGAGCCATCTGCGATTCCGTCTCGCCGCGCGCGCCGGCGTAGGTCATTGCCAGGGCGACGGAAATGCTATAGGGAGAATAGATCAGGTTCCCATTCCGCGCGCGAAGCGACTGGTACAGATCCAATGCAAACGCATTATTGTTGTCAGTCGCCGAACGGATTTCATCCGCTGACACTTCAGGCGAAGTCACCCGCTGCAGATCGGATCGAGCTATGTTTGCGGAAGGTCCGCAGGCGGCGAGCAGCAGGGAGAGCGCGGCAACGACAGTGGACAATTTGAGGGGAAAAGGGGATTTCATAGGTAGATGCCTCCAGGTTGAGTATCAATTCTGAGACGTACAGGAAATAGTTTGGTTCCCGTAAACAGGCGCCTGTTATGTTCAGTTCGCCTCGCTGGCCGCAGCCGCGATGTACTTTTCCGAAAAGTAACAAACTTCAGGGAGATTCGTTAAACCTGTCAAAGGGAATTTTTTCTGGAACGAAAAAATCGTCCTATTTTTAGGGAGTTTCTTATGAAAATCACAACATTGGCTGAACTGTTTGAAGATGAGTTGAAGGATCTTTACAATGCGGAAACCCAGCTCCTCGATGCCTTGCCCCAAATGGCAAAGGCTGCTGACTCGGATGACCTGCGCACGGCTTTCGAAAAGCATTTGGAGCAGACGCGCCTCCATGTCCAGCGTATCGAAGAGATCTGCAGCGATCTGAAGATAAACCCGGCTGGCAGGGTCTGCGTTGGAATGCAGGGGGCGATCAAGGAGGGGCAGGAAGTGATTCGGAGCGACATGGAATCCGAGCCGAAACAGGCGGCACTGATCGGAGCGGCTCAACGCGTGGAGCACTACGAGATCGCTGCCTATGGGACGGCGCGTGCCCATGCCCGACAATTAGGCTACCTGAAGGCATTTGACCTGCTGACCCAAACGCTCGATGAGGAAAAAGAAACCGACCAGAAACTGACGCAGCTGGCTGAAAACCAGGTAAATGTCAAAGCTGCCATGAGCAGCGCAAATACCGATTTCCCAAAATAGTGTGATCTTCGGCATCCTTCTGGTGATCCTTGGCTTCCGCCTCAGGAACTGGAGGACGCCGGATACCCGCGTGCCAATCCCGTCCATGTGAGACTTGTACAGCTTTAATAACTGATGTTGCGCAGGCAAAATACCTTCACCACGGAGAACACAGAGCCCACGGAGATTTTCAAAAAGTTTTCTCTGTGTTCTCCGTGCACTCCGTGGTGAAACTGCGTAAGGTGAGTTATAAAATACCAAAACCCTCCCGGAGAAAACTCCGGGAGGGTTTTCTATTAACTCCAAACTGTCGTAAAGCTTACTTCTTCACCAGAACAAAAATACCCGTTTCCCCTGTCGTGCGTACCTGGTAAAAATTCTCGTCATCACTGGTTTGTGGCGGTACTTCGATCCATTCACTTCCATTCCAATGGAGAACCGAGAATTGATCGCTGGAGCCGTCCAGAATGGGGAAATCCATTTGAATACCGGTTCCGTCCGGCAAATTTTCAATCGCCTGATTTTCACTGAGGATGCTCAGGTCCAATCCCATCACGAACGTGTAGCCATTGGGTAATGTGCCGGGCAGATTATTGCTACCGACATTGTTTAGCGTGGTTTGATAATCACACAGGCTCATAAAGGAAAGTCTGATCCCAAATGCCCAGAAGGCACTGTTGCAGTCGAGATCGATCACCTCGCCGCCCGTCACAGGGATGATGAACTCGGAAGGTGCAGTCTGTGAGGCTGGTGATCCTGGCATTGAGGCTGGTGACGCTGGTGGAACCACAGGCGTATTCACAACCGTGACCTGGAAACTACCTAAGGCCGTGTTGCCTGCCAAGTCGGTGGCGAAACAGTTAACCGTTGTGGTGCCCAGGGGAAAGGTCGAGCCGGAGGCCGGAGAACAACTTACAGAGACGGATGGATCCAGGTTGTCTGTTGCCGAAGCGGAGTAGTTCACAACTGCACCCGCGGGACCGGCGGCTGATACGGAGATGTCAGCTGGGAGAAGCAGGGTGGGCGCAATACTGTCTGTGATGGGTGTTGCGTTATAGCATCCAAGAGTGTTTAGGGTATCACCAGTGGTTGGACAGGTCGGGCTTCCGTAAACAATAAATGATCCGCCATAAATCTCTATTCCATATCTTCCGTTATCCGCAAAAGTACCGCCGGTCACCTGCACAAGCGTTGAACCTGTTCCATTGATCAAAACACCGGAACGGCTGTTGCCCTGGTTGTTTACATCGGGTCCACTGGTGACATGGTCCAGCGTGACCAGGGAGGCGTTGGAAATTGCAATACCATTCCCATCATTTCCACTGGCGGTCACATAGGACAGGGAGACGGTTGGAGCGCTTAGTGTTGCACCATTATAGAAGGGTGCACCCGGAGCTCTGAAATTGTTGAAAACAATATTCGTACCGCTAACGCCGGAAATCGTAATCGAGCCTGTGTCTGAATTGGCAGAGAAACCATTGCCTCGATTGACCACAATGGCGCTTTGGAATGTGCTGCCATTCTCGACCAGGATATCTCCCGAGTTTGTATCCAGCAGTGCCACATATCCTCCCCCTGACTGTGACTGGACATCCACATTGTTCAGGGTTATGTCGCCACTGTCTGTGTGAATCGTTATGGCATTCTCACCACCGGAAACGCCGCTCACTCTAATATCTTTCAGTCTGATATTGCCGATCCAGGGATTGCTCGATGAGCCAATCGTGATGGGGTTCGCACCGAAGTTCGTCTGCCCGCTCAAAGTGGGTGAACTTGTGCTTCCATTCCAGCCGCCCTGAAGAGTCAGGTTGTAATTTTTGAGCGTGTCAAAATCACCCGGCAGGGTTGTTGGAGATAAATCGAATGTCCCGGCGCCAGGACTTGCAGTAAAGTAAATCACTCCGTTTTGGGCATAGGAAGCAGGATTATTCCCCATATCTGTGATCAGATCATTGATCGAAGGAAAGTTGGCGGTACATCCGGCTCCCCCTGGCAAAACTCCCTCCGGGCACCACATCGGATCGACCACTTCTGTGATTTCTGCTGCCTCCTGGGAGACGAGCGGAACAGAATCTCCACTCTCATCGAGGACGACCACCTCGGTGTTTTCCGGGACCTGGGTGAGGACCTCTGCGAGGGGAGTTGCCGGCGCCTCGACCGGCTCAACAGGTTCAGGCGTGGATTCAGCGGGCGGCTCAGTCGGCCCAGAAGGCGGCTCAACAGGTTCAGGCGTGGACTCAGCTGGCGGCTCGGTCGGCTGTTCCGTCTCGACCTGGGTGGGCCCCGTCGGCTCGGTGGGAGTCTCCCCGTCAGCGTGCACCGAACGAACGTTTAGTAAGCTGACACATACGACCATAATCAAAAATATCGTAAGTGCCCAATGGCGTTTTTGGGTTGTCATATCCTCTCCATCTCTTTCGCTATATGCTAAAAAATCGAAGACATGACGCCTCTCAACGCCAAAAGTTACATAATAGGGTCTTAATTATGAAATTAATATATTTGACGGAATTTCCCAAAATGGCCAACAAATCCGGCATGGAGCGCAGTATCATCTGAATCTGGAGTGAACGAGTCCAAATGATTTTGAAATTTATTAGGGTTTTTTGGTGGGCTTCACCGGAGGCGGCTTTTTGGTGGGCTTCGGCTTTTGGGTAGGCTTCGGCTTTTGGGTAGGCTTTATTTCCTGCGCACCTGCCGTGGTGGAGTTGTTTTGTACTTTGGTTGGGACAGGTGTGAAGCCTGCCGCCTGTGTAAGCTGGTCGAAGAGGCCGGCGGGCATGATGGTCATATCCGCCATGTGGTAGGCACTTTCGTAGGCTGTCTCCGCGCCGCATTCGCCAGGGACAGCGTCAACCGTTCCATTTTCATCGACGTCGATGCCGTTGAGTATTCGCTCGGAGAGGGCGACCAGGGTGTTTATTGATTCCGAGTTGCTGGAATCAGGCGCGGCGTTGAGGATCGCCAGAAGGGGCGCGCGCAATTCCGGCGTCCACTGCGCTATGTTTTGAGCGCAGGTTTTGACGGCTTTGCCGTTGACGATCATATCCGTATATTGCGTGGAAGTGTGGGCAATGATGTAGTCGGCTTCGATTTGAACTGCCTGGATATAACCATACTCACTGCCGTTCACCAGGAGTCCGTAGCTCTGACGCGGGTCGATCTGACCGTCGCCATTCCAGTCCTTGAAGTCCGGGCTTTTCGCTCCGACGAGCAGGTTCATTGCAGTTTCGGCTTTTTGCAGGACCGTTTTTTGATCGCCGCTTTGAGAGGCGCTTTGCATTTCCTTTGCCAGTTCGGCAATCTGCTTTATGTTCGCATACAGACCCTGTGCCAGTCCTTTTTTATCCGCTGTCCTGGAGAAAGCTGATAACAGATAACGCAGATGGACCAGTTCTTCCTCCGGCAGTGTAAAGGTGTAAACAATCAAAGCGGATGGCTCCGGGTCGGTGTCAGGCTTGGGTTCGATGGTGACTTCGAGACTGTCATAGAGAGAGAGCAGGTTCACGCCATCGGGGTCTGAAAATGTCAGTTCTGCTTTGCCGCTGCTGTCCGGGACGAAGGCGCCAAGACTGAGGCGTTTGTTACCGCCGGTTAGCCAGATCTCATACTGATTGCCTGGCAGTGGGGCAGGCATCGCCTGCGCCCTGAACGATACCTCGTCCGCGAGGGCGCTTCCATTCTGAAAACGAAGGATGCCAATGGGACCCGCTGGAACGACTGCCGTGGCAGTGCTGGTGGACGTTGCAGGCGGGATTGTATACGTTACTGTGTGTGTGCGCGTTGCAGAAGGAACTGTTGCTGTCCCCGTTTCAGGCGGCGAAGAGGGAAGACCATTCATCCAAATGAATCCCCCGAGTGCAGCTACGACGATCCCCAGCAGGGCGACCGGGAGCCAGCGTGGGCGCGGCTTCGCCGGTTCCTCCGTCTGCACTGGTGGCAAAGCATCGGACGGCAAAATCGTTGGAAGCTCAGTGAACTCTATCGTGGCGGCATCGCTCTTCATCCCCACAACCGCACTGAACGCATCTGCCAGTTCCATGGGGGTCTGGAAGCGGTCTTTTACGTCTTTGGCGAGGGCGCGGTCGAGCACAACCTGGATCGGCGGGGCAAGACCGGAGATCGGCGCCGGTGGCTGCGTCACCTGCTTGAGCAAAATGCTGACGGTGGATTCCCCGTCGAAGGGGACATCTCCGGCGAGCATCTCATAGAGCACAACGCCCAGGGCGTACACATCGGTTCGGCCGTCGGTTGCCTCCCCGCGGCTTTGTTCCGGGCTCATATAGGCGGGCGTCCCGGCAATGTGCCCGGTGGTCGTCTGGCGGTGTCCGTCCATGAAACGGACCAGGCCGAAGTCGGTCAGGACAGGTTCGAAGTCCGCCGGGAGCGGTTTGCTAACGGTAATCGAACTTGTGGGGGAGGTGAGAAGGATGTTGCCCGGCTTGACATCGCGATGGACGATTCCATTGTTGTGCGCGTACTGGAGGGCGCTCGCGATGGCGCGCAGCAAACGGATGACCTGGGGAAGCGGAAGCCGCCTGTGGCTTTGATGCAGATTGTTCAGATATTTCGACAGCGATGGACCCTCGATATATTCCATCACCAGGTATGGATTGTTGTCCACTGTGTCGAAATCGTGGATCTGGACAATGTTGGGGTGCCGCAGTTTGGCAATCACACGCGCTTCCCGTTTGAAGCGCTCCAGCTTATCGGAGTCTTCCTCATTCAGGTTGCGGAGGATCTTAACCGCCACTTTGCGTTCGAGAGTGGTGTGCGTACCCAGATAGACTTCGGCTACACCTCCCCGCCCAACCAGAGATTCTATCTGGACCTTCCCCAGGGTTTTCCCGACCCAGCTTTCCATAACAGTCGAATTATACCCAATGCCGGAAGTTTAGTGCCTGCCAATGTCCTGATAGACCCGGCAATTAAGATATTTGCAAGGTGGATTCTGCCGGATAAATCGTTTAGTCATACGAGGGAGAGTTTTATGCCGGCAGAAATAGGTTTCTGTTGTGCCAAGGTTGACGTATAATATTCCTCATGAAACAGGCCGACGTGCTCCGAATCCTGAAGCAAAAGGATGCCGAAATAGCAAAGAAATTTGGTGTCAAATCTCTGTTGTTGTTCGGTTCCGTTGCGCGTGATGAAACGACGTCCAAAAGTGACGTGGATTTACTAGGTTCTGTTGACATTTATGGCACAATAGCGGTATGACAAATGCCGAAATACGTGACGACCAATGGAAGAAGATGTATTCATTT
>JAFGCG010000121.1 GCA_016932715.1 Anaerolineales bacterium | reverse complement strand
TTTTTGATTCTCTCGCGGGTTCCATACCCCGCAGCTTGCTGCGGAAGAAGGGGTTCGGGGCTTGCCCCGAGGTTGATACCTGTCATTGGTATCCTTGGGCGACAATTCAAGCTGAAATTGCCAAATGCGTTTTACTTTGCACGAATTGCCACTTGATACGTTACATGCTCACGTACATTTGTTACATGAAACCCAATTGACACTATAAAGGGTATTGACTCGCCCTCCACAAAATGCTACAATTTTGTTAGCGCTACCGTTAGCGCTAACAATCGGAAGGTATTCATCGATGTCGAGCAGAGTCACCATGTCCGATGTAGCCCGTCAAGCCAGGGTCTCTTTGATGACCGTTTCGCGCGTCATCAACAATAAGGGGGATGTCAGCAGTGAAACACGCCAGCGTGTTCTTGAAATCATTGCCAATCTGGGCTACCGCCCCAGTGCCATTGCCCGCAGCCTGGCAACCAAGGAAACGTCCACGATTGGCTTGGTCGTCCCCGATGTCAGTAATGCTTTTTTTGCCGAAATTACCCAGGGAGTAGAGCATCTGGCTTACTCCAGGGGATATCATGTTTTCCTGTGCAACACGGAAGAAGACCCGCAGCGGGAGCTGGCAGTGATCCAGTCTCTGGAGGAGAAACGTGTCGATGGGCTGATCATCTGCAGCTCGCGCCTGGAAGAGGAAAAGCTGATCGATATATTGGCGAACCTGCCCGCTGTTGTGCTGATCAATCGTCGTCTATACCAGACGGTCGAAGATACTTTCGATAGCGTCACACTCGATGATGAACGCGGTGGCTGGCTTGCCGTCCATCATCTGATCCAGAGTGGGCACAGGCAGATTGGCTTTCTTGCCGGCCCGCCGGCATCTTATAGTGGAGCCGGACGACGTAAAGGTTTCCTGGCCGCCTTGCAGGAAGTGGGCATCAACCTGGTGGATGGCTGGATCAGACACTGTCAGCCTTCCGTTGAGGGGGGCTATGAAGCGACGCGCTATCTGCTGGGCACGTATCCCCAGCTGACGGCGCTCTTCTGTTTTAACGACCTGGTTGCGGTGGGTGCTCTACAGGCCTGCGACGAGCTGAAACGCCGCGTTCCCCAGGATTTGGCGATTGTAGGACATGATGATATCCCGGTGGCGGCACTGGTTTCTCCGACACTTACCACTTGTCGAGTCCCGCGCTATGAACTCGGTGCCAGGGCAGTGAATGCGCTCCTTGCGCGTCTGCGCGGCGACTGCCCTGCTGATTGCAGTCAAATCGTCTTACAGCCTGAACTGGTTATCCGAGAAAGTGCACCGTAGGATCGCCTTTCCAGAAAGGAGATGGATTACCCTGACAATAAAAACAACGCACCTCGCAAGCAACTCCTAAACCGGCTGACGGGTAGGAGAAATACAAGGAGCTGTCCGCCCATCAGTGCAGCTCCCAGGATATCGGATTTTTCATAAGAGACGATCCAACAGATCGTTCTGGAGAAGAAGAAACTATGTTCCCGAAAAAACTCTCTTTCGTAAGAAACCTGCTGGGTTTGATCATGGTCCTCTCGGTGTTGCTGAGTGCATGCCAGGCAACTCCTGCCGCCACCATTGAACCTACCAAACAAGCTACCCAGGCTGCTGTTCCCACAGAGGAGGCTACAGAAGCGCCGGCAGCCAAGTACAAAGAAGCCCCCATGTTGAAGGAAATGGTCGATAAGGGCGAGTTGTCTCCTGTTGAAGAGCGCCTGCCGGAGAACCCGCTGGTGATCCCTGTAACGGAGAGCGTCGGCAAATACGGCGGCGTTTGGCACCGCGGCTTTCTTGGCCCGTCGGACTATAACGGCTACGTGCGCGTCATCTATGATGGCCTGGTCCGTTTCTCTCCTGATGGCAGCAAGGTCGAACCTCGCCTGATCGAATCCTGGGAATCGTCAGATGACTTTACCACCTGGACCATCCACATGCGCAAGGGCGCCAAATGGTCGGATGGAGAGCCGTTCACGGCCGATGACATCATGTTCTGGTACGAAGACGTGCTGCTCAACACCGATCTGACCCCCAGCGTACCGAAGTGGATGAAAAGCGCGGATGGTTCGACCGCCGTCGTTGCCAAAGTAGATGACTATACGGTTACCTGGACCTATGCCAGTGCGAACACCACCCTGATGATGGAATTGGCAAACCAGGACGGTGGCGACAAGAGTTACGCCGTTTTCCTGCCAGCTCATTACCTGAAGCAATTCCATGCCAAATACGCCGATCAGGCTGAATTGGACAAGATGGTGGCTGAGGCTGAATTCAAGACCTGGGCGGAGTTGTTTGCAACTCGCAAGAATCCGGGCGAAAACCCTGATCGCCCTGTGATGGCTGCCTGGAAACCAGAGACACGCGTTAGTGATGATGTCATGGTGATCAAGCGTAACCCGTATTTCGTGGGCGTGGACCCTGAAGGCAACCAACTGCCTTACATCGATGAGATCCAGTTCAAATTCTTCCAGGATACACAGGCGCTCAACCTGGCTGCCATTGCGGGTGATCTGGATATGCAGGAACGCCACATCATTATGACGAACTACCCGGTGTTCAAGGAAAATGAGCAGGCTGGCAAGTATCGTGTCCTTACCTGGCCGACTTTCGGCGGCTCTGATGCCGCGATTACGTTTAACCAGACATACGACAAGGATCCCGTTGTCGCTGAGCTCATGCGAACCAAGGACTTCCGTGTCGCCCTGTCGCATGCGATCGATCGCGAGCAGATCAAGGAATCCGTCTTCCTCGGTTTGGGTGAAGCTCGCCAGCCGGTGCCGGCCCCCTGGCATCCTTATTATCCGGGTGACGAGGTTGCTCACAAATACACGGAGTACGATCCAGACAAAGCCAATCAACTCCTTGACGGTCTTGGGTTAACAGAGCGCGACGCGGATGGCTTCCGCCTCAACAAGGATGGCAAGCCGTTCAGTATCGAAATTTCCGTAGTGCCCAACTTCGCCAGTTGGCCCGATGTGGCTCAACTGGTGGCTGCTGACTGGCAGAAAGTCGGTGTCCGGACCATCGTCCAGGTGCGCGAGCGCGCGGTACACTTTGAAATGCGCGATGCCAATGAAATCGTCACCGAACTCTGGAACGAGGATACGACTGGCTTCCCCTTCACGGGCGCGCCGAAGTTCGATCCGCGCACCCAGCCAGGGATTGCCATCGCGCCTATGATGCGCAAATGGCTGCAGACCGCTGGCGCAGAAGGTGTTGAGCCCACACCTGAGTTCAAGCGCATCGTTGAAATCATCGATGCAGGCAAGACTGCCAGCCCCGAGGAGCAGACCGCACTGGCCAAAGAGTTGTTCACCCTCTGGGTGGATCAATGCTATGAGATCGGCACAGTCGGATTGACCCCGCTCGTTCAGGGTGTGGTGGTAGTGAACAATAATATGAAGAATGTGCCTGACACATTGGGCAACGACTGGCCGCTGCGCACGCCCGGCAATGCCAATCCGGAGCAGTTCTATTTCGACCAGTAAAAACCATCAGCGCTGTCGCAAATTGGAAATATAATATCTCCTGCGAGCTGCATTCGCTCGCGTTGGCTGGCAGCTCGCAGGAGCCTCTGATAGCCACATTAAGTCCATTGGTGTTGCCAGAAAGGACAAGCCACAACTCATGCTGCGCTATATCCTCCAGCGCCTTCTTCTCATCCCTGTTCTGCTCTTTTTGTTCTCGGTGATGGTCTTTGCTTTGGTGCAGGCTCCGCCCGGCGATTATCTGACCAGTTACATTGCCACATTGTCTTCCTCTGGTTCTTCCCTCGACCAGGCGGAGATCGAGGCTTTGAAGGCGCAGTTCGGGTTGGATCAGCCTGTCTATATCCAATATGTCCGCTGGATTCAAAGTCTGCTGCGCGGCAAGTTAGGCTTGTCATTGGAATACCAGCGTCCGAACGTTGAATTAATTGCCGAGCGTATCGGCCTGACGCTTGTTTTGGCGCTATCTGCTTTTGTCTTTACCTGGATTGTCGCCATTCCTCTCGGAATTTATTCCGCTACGCATCGTAATACCCTTCTGGATTACTTGACGACGGTTTTGAATTACATCGGCGTTGCCACGCCCAATTTCATGCTGGCGCTGATTTTAATGTGGTGGGCTTACTCTCAGTTTGGACTCAGTGTAACCGGCTTGTTCTCCCGGGAATTTGAACAGGCACCCTGGTCCTTCGCCAAAGTCATCGATCTGTTGAAGCATATTTGGGTTCCGATGATCGTCATTGGAATGGCAGGCACCGCTCGTCTGACACGTGTGATGCGCGCCAATTTGCTCGATGAACTCAACAAACCATACATGACCTCCGGTCGGGCTCGCGGACTCTCAGAATGGCAGTTGGTCATGAAATACCCGGTTCGTCTGGCGATCAACCCTCTTGCCAGCACAATTGGCTGGTATCTGCCCGAGATATTTTCGGGCAGCTTGATCGTTGCCACGGTGATGAACCTGCAGAACATTGGGCCGCTCCTGCTGCGCTCGCTGATCAATCAGGATATGTACCTGGCAGGCAGCATCCTGCTCATCTATTGCTTCCTGGCGATCATCGGAACCCTGCTTTCCGATATTCTCCTGGCCTGGCTGGATCCTCGTATCCGCATGGAAAAGACTTAATATGGCTGGCGTAGAACCCAATCTCGCACAACCCGAAGACACTCATCTGCCTCAAGACAGGGAGAGTGAAAGCGCTGCGCTGCCAATCCCCCCGGAAGAACAAACTGGCGTTGGTGAAAGCCTGCTGCCAGCCACGCAGGATGAAGAACGGATTTCGGTTGCTTCGAACTGGACCTTGGTCTGGTGGCGTTTTCGCAAGAACAAACTTGCTCTCATCAGTACAGCGATACTTTTATTCCTGGTGCTCATTGTACTCATGCCTGAATTTTTCGCGACCGTTGATCCGGAAGAAACCGATGCCCGCCTGGCGTTCATCCCTGTGCAGGGTATTCACTGGCTGGATGAAGGGCGACTGAAGCCCTGGGTGCCAGGCGTAGCAGGAAAACGGGATCCGGTCACATTGAGAATGATCTGGACCACAGATGAAAGCCAGAAGATCTACGTTAGGTTCTTTGCCCCTGGCTTCTCCTATAAGTTTTTGGGCTTGATCGAAACGGATCGGCACCTGATTGGTACTGTGGATTCGGGACAAGCCAGCCAGGTCTATTTGTTAGGAACGGATCGCCTGGGACGCGATCAATGGTCGCGCCTGGCTTATGCCACCCGGATATCCATGACCATCGGGATGGCCTCCGTGATCCTGAGCGTCGTGCTGGGCTTGCTGTTGGGGGGCATTTCCGGGTACTTTGGCGGCTGGCCGGATATGGTCATCCAGCGTACGATCGAACTGCTCCAATCTCTTCCCGTCATACCCATCTGGCTTGCGCTGACCGCCGCCTTGCCGCGTACCTGGTCGCCGGAGAAGGTTTTCTTTGCGATCACCATCATCCTGGCGCTGCGCGGCTGGACGACGCTGGCGCGCGAAGTGCGCGGCCGTTTTCTATCTCTGCGCGAAGAGGACTTCGTGCTGGCAGCCGAGTTGTCAGGTGCCAGCCAGGCTCGAATTATCCTGGTGCACATGATTCCCACTTTCACCAGCCATATCATCGCAACGAGCACCCTGGCTATCCCCGTCATGATCGTTACGGAGACTTCGCTGAGCTTCCTTGGGCTGGGGATGCGCCCGCCCGCGATCAGCTGGGGCGTTATGCTCCAGGAGGCGCAGAATATCCAGACGCTGGCATTGGCCCCGTGGCTGTTGACCCCGGGTTTGGTCGTAATTGTAGCTGTATTGATCTTTAACCTGGTGGGTGATGGCTTGCGCGATGCCGCCGACCCATACAGCCATTAGCGGTAAAGGATAACTGCATGCCAAGCTCAATCAAACCTGTAACACAACCCAGTGCTTCGTCGTTATCGCAGGAACCGCTGCTCAGGGTGGAAGACCTCAAGGCTTATTTCTTCATGGATGAAGGCACGGTCCGAGCGGTCGACGGCGTCAGCTTTGATGTCTTCCCCGGAAAGGTAGTTGGGATCGTCGGCGAGAGCGGCTGTGGGAAGAGTGTCACCATGAAAGCCATTCTTCAAATCCTTGAGCCATCTGCCAAAATCATTTCGGGCAAAGTGACCCTGCGCAGCCGCTTCAACAGCCTCGATCCAGACAGCCCGGAAGAACTGGTCGAGCTTACCGGTCTGCATCCGGACAGCCGGAAGATCCGCAAAATCCGCGGGTCAGAAATCGCTCTCATTCCCCAGGAACCCATGGCTGCTTTCAGCCCAGTCTACACTGTGGGTAACCACATCATAGAGACTATCTTGCTGCACCAGGATGTCAGCAAACAGGAGGCTCGTCAGATCGCCATTGACGTTTTCCGGTCTGTCGGCATCTCCATGCCCGAGCAGCGTATTGATTCGTATTCCTGGGAGCTTTCCGGCGGCTTGCGCCAGCGGGCGATCATTGCCATGGCATTGAGCTGCAACCCGCGCCTGCTGATCGCCGATGAGCCAACCACCGCCATCGATGTGACCACCCAGGCGCAAATCCTCAAATTGCTGCGCAAGCTTCAGGAAGAACGGCAGACTTCGATCATTTTCATCACGCACGATCTGGGGGTGATCGCCCAAATGGCGGATGAAGTGGTGGTGATGTATCTGGGGATGGTCATGGAAAAGGGACCGGTGCACACGATCTTCAAGGATGCCAAACATCCCTATACCCAGGCTCTGCTGCGCTCGATCCCCAGCGTGCAATCCACACCGCGCCTCAAGCTGCCGACCATCGCCGGATCGATTGCTCACCCGTTCAACCGGCCAGCGGGTTGTCCTTTCCACCCGCGCTGCAAGCATTTCATGCGCGGCGTCTGTGATGCGAGCCAGCCTGCTCTGGCGCCCATTGCCGAAGGACATTTTGTCAGCTGTTTCCTTTATTCATCTGAATCGATGTCGCCGGTCGCGACTGGGCGACAGGCGGTCCCCGCCACGGAGAATAACCCATGAGCGCTGGTATGAACGATCTTAAAAAGCAGACCCGCTCCGGTTCCCATCGACCATTGCTGGAAGTGCGCAACCTGAAAAAGTACTTTCCCATTCACAAGGGGATGATGCGCAAGGTTGTCAACCATGTACGCGCCGTTGACGATGTCAGCTTTTTCGTGCGGGAGGGCGAAACCCTGGGGTTGGTTGGGGAGAGTGGTTGTGGGAAGACGACCGTATCCCGCTGTATCCTGCGCGCCTTCCATCCCACGAGCGGGGAGATTCTCTTCCGCGAGGCGGATGATCAGATAACGGACCTGTCGCCGCTCGATCGCGCGGCCTTGCGCCGCTTCCGCCCACAGATGCAGATGATCTTTCAGGATCCTTTCGGATCGCTGAATCCCCGCATGACCATCTTCGAAATCATCAGTGAGCCATTGTATGTCAACGGGCTGCGCTCCCGCGCGGATCGCACGGATCAAGCCGCCGAACTCCTCAAGCTGGTTGGTCTGCGCCCCGAATTCATGCAGCGCTATCCGCATGCCTTTAGCGGCGGTCAGCGCCAGCGGATTGGGATCGCGCGCGCCCTGGCTTTACATCCACGCCTGGTCGTTGCCGACGAGCCCGTGTCGGCTCTGGACGTCTCGGTGCAGGCACAGGTGCTCAACCTGATGCTGGACCTGCAGGAAAAGCTCAACCTGACCTATCTTTTCGTGGCTCATGACCTGAGTGTTGTGAAGCACATCAGCGACCGCGTGTGCGTGATGTATGTCGGCAAAGTGGTTGAAATGGCGGCTACAAAAGAGCTGTTTGAGGCTCCACGCCATCCCTACACAGCTGCCCTGATGATGGCGGTCCCGGTTCCCGACCCGGACCAGCGTCATATCATCCAGGATCTGCCAGGGGAAGTTGCCAGCCCGGCGAACCCACCCAGCGGTTGTTATTTTCATCCGCGCTGCGCATTTGCGGCTGAAGTCTGCCGTACGCAGACGCCTCAGTTACGCGAGATTTCCCCGGATCATTTCGTAAGCTGTCACCGGGCCGAAGAACTCCAGCTCGCAGGAATCGATGAAAACAAAGAACGTCAGTGATGGAAATCGCCCCCACTCCACAAGCTTCATTCGCCCTGACCAATGGAAAGGTTGTGCTGCCGGATCGTGTTGCCACGGATGCGGCAGTTGTTATTCGGCGTTCGATCGCAAGTGGTTCCATCACCGCGATTCTTGATGGGGATAGTATCCCGGCAGAGATCGATCGAATCGATGTGGGTAGACGCTGGATCACTCCCGGTCTGATCGATATCCACACGCATGGGGCGCTGGGACACACGTTCAACGAGGCGGACGAAGAGGCGTTCAACGTGATCCTGCGGGAAAACGCACAGCGCGGGGTGACCGGTCTTTTGGCGACCATGGCAGTCGCTCCGCTGGATGATCTCCTGCATTTGCTTGAATTTGTCCGCCAGTGGATGGCTGTCCCTCGCCCGGGGGCGCAGGTGCTGGGGGCACATTTGGAAGGTCCGTACATCCATCCGGCGCAGTGCGGGGCACTCGATCCAGGCTGCCTGCGCTCGCCGCGGGATGGCAGCGCTTCGCAGCTCATGAAATTTGCCGATGTGCTGCGCATCCTGGTGTTGGCACCTGAACTTCCCGGCGCGCGGGAGTTGGTTGCTCAGTTAGCAGAGTGCGGCATCCTGCCAGCCGCGGGTCACTGTACCGCGAAAGAAGAGGATGTCCTGGCTGCCATGCAGGCTGGGCTGCAACATGTAACCCACTTGTTCAGCGCGATGTCTGCCACTGTGCGCGAAGGTCCGTGGCGGAAACCCGGTCTGCTCGAGACTGCCCTCGTTCATCCCGGTTTGAGCGTCGAGATGATCGCCGACAACAAACATCTGCCGCCCACGCTGATGAAGCTCGCTTACAAGTGCATCGGCCCCGATCGGCTTTGTGTTGTTTCTGATGCCACCAGCGGAGCCGGACTGCCCGAAGGTTCGCGCTTCCGCATGGGGCAGATGGAATATGAGGTGGCTGACGGCGTCGGGATGATGTTGGATCGTACGTCGTTTGCCGGCAGCACGACCCTGCTCAATCAAATGATCCCGGTGCTCACAGATGTCGTGGGTATTCCATTGCCTGAAGCCATCCGCATGGTCAGTTTGAATCCGGCGCGTGTACTCCATCTGGAAAAGCAAAAAGGAAGCCTGGAAGTTGGCAAAGATGCTGACCTGGCAATCTTCAATCCCGATTTCAGCGCCTGGCGCACAATGATTGCCGGTCAATGGGTACTTTGAAGGAAATATCATGACAACCAGACCGATTTTGTCCACCACCATCGATGCGCTGCCTGTCAGGGTCTTCAAGACCAATGCTGAAGTTGGGCAGGCTGCGGCAGCCGATGCAGCTGCTTTTTTGCAGCAAACGATTCGGGAGCGCGGTCATGCCAATGTGATCCTGGCGACCGGTAATTCCCAGCTCACCTTCCTGGAATCGCTGCGCCGCTCCGAGGGCATTGACTGGAGCAAGGTCAATATCTTCCACATGGATGAATACATCAATCTGGAGCCGGGCCACCCAGCCAGTTTCCCGACCTTTCTGCGACGCCACTTTCTGGATCACCTTCAGCCGCCTGCCGGAGCATTCTTCCCGGTCCCGGGCCAGCGCCTCGAGGCTGGATGCCAGGAGTACGAAGATCTGCTGCGTGCCAATCCTTGTGATCTCTGTGCCCTGGGCATAGGTGAGAACGGTCATCTGGCATTCAATGATCCGCCGTACGCTGATTTTAGCGATCCGGTCTGGGTCAAAGTGGTGCAGCTGGATGAGGCTTCGCGGCGCCAGCAGGCAGGCGAGGGACACTTCCCCAATCTGGACTCGGTGCCGACACATGCCATCACCCTGACCATCCCGGCACTGCTGTCGGCGCGCAGGGTGCTCGCCATCGTTCCGGAGGGCCGCAAAGCTCCCGCCGTGCAGCGTGCCTTGCAGGGACCGATCGAAACCAGCTGTCCTGCCAGTATTCTGCGCCAGACCGCTCACGCGCACCTTTATTTGGACCGTGACTCGGCTGCGTTGGCATTTCCCAATCTGTGAGGATGAGACCACACATGAAAACGATTCGCTGGGGCATCATCGGCTGTGGGAACGTTACTGAGGTCAAAAGCGGACCCGGCTTCCAGAAGGCGCAGGGTTCGCAGCTGGTCGCTGTCATGCGGCGAAACGCTGATCTGGCAAAAGACTACGCACAGCGTCACGGCGTGCCTAAGTGGTATGCCGATGCCGATGCGTTGATCCATGACCCTGAAGTTGATGCCGTCTATATTGCCACCCCGCCCAGCTCGCACCGCGAGTACGCTCTCGCAGTTGCCCGGGCCGGAAAACCGGTCTATGTGGAAAAACCCATGGCGCTCAACGCAGTTGAATGCCAGGAGATGGTTGCTGCCTGCCGGGCGGCGGGAACGCCGTTGTTCGTGGCGTATTACCGTCGGGCTCTGCCGCGCTTCCTGAAAGCAAAAGAACTGGTGACGAGCGGCGCGATCGGCGAGCTGCGTTTCGTCGATGTTTTGCTCACCCAGCCCTTGGAAGTCTATCCCCCGGACCAGCTTCCCTGGCGTCTGCGCCCCGAGATTGCCGGCGGTGGTCTGTTTATGGATCTGGCGAGTCATACACTGGATTTCCTGGACTTCGTCCTGGGTCCGGTGAGCCGTGCCCGCGGCTTTGCCCGCAACCAGGCTGGTGCATATCGGGCAGAAGATATCGTCAGCGCAGCTTTTGAGTTCGAGAGCGGTGTTCAGGCGGTGGGGACCTGGTGTTTCAGCTCCTTTGAGACTGCTGATCGCCTTACCTTTGTTGGCTCTGGCGGCAAGGTGAGGCTGTCCATGTTTAGCAGCGAGCCGGTGCGGTTTGAAACTCCTGGCGGTGTAGAGGTCTTTGATGTGCCGAACCCTCCCCATGTCCAGCAGCCATTGATTCAACAGGTCGTGAATGAATTACTCGGACTTGGAAGTTGCGTCAGCACCGGGGAAAGCGCCTCGCGCACCAGCTGGGTCATGGATCAAATCTTGCGGGAGAGAACCTCCGGATGAATGATCGCTCCCTGCAAACGAGATGAGGACCGAAATGAATACAACAACGACAAACACCACCGACTGGGAGCGCTTTCTCACAGCCGCGCATCTGGGAAAACCCGATCGAGTCCCTGTGGCTCTGATCGTGGATAGTCCCTGGCTGCCGGGGTATGTGGGCATCGACACCCGTGATTACTTCCTTTTCCCCGACCAATGGCTGCAGATCAATCTGGATTTGCTGAAACGTTTTCCTGAGGCGGTCTGGATTCCCGGTTTTTGGGCGGAGTACGGCATGGCAGCCGAACCGACGGCGTTTGGCTGCAAGGTGCGTTTTTATCCCGATCGACCGCCCTCCATCGAGCCGCTGGTTCCCGATCTGGCGTTCTGGTCGCAAGCCATGCCCATCAACCCCAATGAAGATGGTTTGATGCCCCTGATGCTGCGGTTTTACCAGCGCATGGATCAGCGTCTGCAAGCCGAGGGATTGGGGATTCGCATGGTCGCGGCGCGCGGTCCCATGACGACTGCCTCCTGGCTGACCGGTATTAGCCCGCTGATGGAAGGCTTGATCTCCCAGCCCGAGCAGGTAACCGGGCTTCTGGAAACGATCACCACATCCCTCATTCGCTGGCTCGAAGCTCAATTGGGCACTCTGCGCCAGCCGGAAGGTATCCTGCTGCTGGATGACCTGGTCGGCATGGTTTCCCGCCGTACTTATGAGAAGATGATCGAGCCGCACATGAAGCGTATTTTCGCTCATTTCTCAGGTATGCTGCGCATCTATCACAATGACACGCCCTGTCCGCACCTACTGGAGAGTCTCGCGCAGGCTGGGTTCGACGTGTTCAACTTCAGCCACAAGACGGACATTGCCCTGGTCAAGGAGAAAATGGGGGGGCGCGTCGCTCTCATGGGAAACGTTGCGCCGCTCGACCTGGGCGTGCGCGGGACGCCTGAAGAGGTCTATGCCGCTGCGACGGAGTGCCTGGATAAGGCTGCTCCCGGCGGCGGGATGATCCTCTCTTTTGGCGGCGGCATTTCCCCGGGCACACTGCCTGAAAATATCGATGCGCTGCTGGCAGCGGCGCGAGCATGGAGGTATACATGAAATCAGAGGGAAAGCATCTCCCCGAGGATCGTTTCTTCGATCCGGACCCGGCCGTTCGAAGTGTTGCCAGCGATTTGTACCAGGAGGCTGCCTGCGCGCCGATTGTTAGTCCGCACGGGCACGTCGATCCGCGCCTGTTTTCGGATCCGAATGCCACGTTTGGCTCGCCCGCTGATTTGTTCATCATCCCGGATCATTATGTCTTTCGTATGCTCTATTCGCAGGGCGTGGCGCTGGAATCGCTGGGGGTTCCGCGTCAGGATGGTGATTCCGTGGAGCAGGATCATCGGAAGATCTGGCGGACATTCTGTGAGTACTTCCATCTCTTTCGCGGCACACCCAGCGGCATCTGGCTGACGGACGAGCTTGCCGCGGTCTTCGGGATCACAGAAAAGCCGGGCGCCTCCAACGCGGATCGACTGTTCGATCTCATTGCCGAAAAGCTTGCCTCGCCTGATTTTTCTCCGCGCCGCTTGTTCGAGCGCTTCAACATCGAGGTTCTTTGCACGACCGATCCCGCCACCGACACACTGGGGCATCATCAGGCTATCCGTCAGAGCGGCTGGAAGGGGCGCATCCTGCCGACGTTTCGCCCGGATGGAGTTGTCAATTTCGACGCGCCTCGCGGAGCGTGGCGTGCGAATGTTGATCAGCTCAGTGAAGTAAGCGGTATCGATGTCGTAGATTACAAGTCTTTCATTCGTGCACTGGAGCAGCGCCGCGCGTTCTTCAAATCCATGGGTGCGACCGCCACGGATCACGCCGCGCTGACGCCTGCCGCCGTTGAATTGAGCCCGGTCGAAGCCGAAGCGACCTTTCAACGCGCCCTGCGAGGCGACCGGAACGGTGCGGACGCGGCGCGTTTCACTGCCCATATGCTGATGGAGATGGCGCGCATGAGCGTCGAGGATGGCTTGGTGATGCAGCTCCATCCCGGTTCCTTCCGCAACCACAACGACATCATCTTCGAGAAGTTTGGCTCGGACAAAGGCGCAGATATTCCCGTTCCAACGGAATATACGCGCAACCTGCTGCCGCTCCTCAACAAATATGGCAATGACCCGCGCCTGACTCTCATTCTCTTCACCCTGGACGAGACAACATACTCGCGCGAACTCGCTCCACTGGCGGGTCATTATCCCGCGCTCAAGCTGGGTCCGCCCTGGTGGTTCTTCGACAGCCTGAATGGCATTGCGCGCTACTTTGATCAGGTTATGGAGACGGCCGGGCTCTACAATACCGCAGGTTTCAACGATGACACGCGCGCCTTCTGTTCCATCCCTGCCCGGCACGATGTCTGGCGGCGCGCCTCCGCTAACTGGCTCGGAGGGCTTGTCGCCCGTCACATCATTGACTTGCCTGATGCGCGCGCGATGATGCAGGAGCTGACAGTTGCTCTTGCCAAACGCGCTTACCACCTGGACTGAATATTACATATTGAAGGCTGAATACTCCATACTGAACGCTATATACTGAACACTGACTACTGAACACTGGATACTGAATATGCTAACTCCTCTTGGTTTATCTCCTTCCTTCGGCTTTGGCGACCGGCTTGGACTTGCCACGCCCGGTCACATCGCTGCCGTGCGCGGGACAAAGTTCGCGCCGATCTTTTCACAGCAGTCTGTCCGTGAGAATGCCCGTACGGGGCGGACTCCACAGCAGGTGATGGACGATGCCCGGCGCGCGCTGGATGCCGCGGGCTGGGACGCTCCCTGGGGCGCGGATGCCGATCACTTGAAGATGCTGGAGGATATTCCTCCGTTTGTCGAAGCGGGCTACACGTTTTTCACCGTCGATCCGGGCGAGTATGTGGATAATGCCGCCGACACGGATCTGCCTGAGATGTTGAGGCAAAAGATCACAGGCTTTAACTGGGAAGAACTCTCGGAGTTGTATTTGCATGAGGACGCCGGGCAGGTTTGGGGTCGGTTTGATGGGGAATCGCTGATGCGCGCTGTTGTCAAATATGAGCGAGCCATCCGGCACGCGGCGGCGATGTTCAAGCGCTTATCCGAAGCAAAAGACGGATTTGATTTTGAGATGTCGGTCGATGAAACGAATTCGCCCACGACGCCGCTCGAGCATTTCTTCATCGCCAGTGAATTGACGCGCCTGGGCGTGCGCTTCACGTCGCTGGCGCCGCGCTTCATCGGCCGCTTCGAAAAGGGCGTGGACTACATCGGCGATCTGAACGCGCTGGATGCCGAACTTGCGAAACATGCCGCAGTGACTGCACACTTTGGGACCTACAAATTGAGTTTGCACTCCGGCTCAGATAAGTTCAGTGTCTATCCACTGATCGCGAAGCATTGGGGCGAACGGATCCATGTCAAGACGGCCGGGACAAGTTATCTGGAGGCATTGCGAGTGCTCGCAATGCATGAACCTGATCTGTTCCTGGAAATATATTCGCTTGGACGTGAGCGTTATGAAACGGATAAGCGGACGTATCACGTTTCGGCAAAGCTGGACGCGCTGCCCAAAACGGATGATTTGCCTTCATTGCTGAATGATTTTCATGCGCGCGAGGTACTGCATGTGACGTTTGGTTCCGCTCTGGCGGAATGGGGCGCGCAATTGAGAGCGGCGCTGGCAAAGCACGAAGCCGCCTATTACGATGGATTGAAGACCCACTTCGATAAACATTTGAATCTGCTGAAGGAACGAGCATGAATCTGGACGAACTTCGCACGTTGTATGATTTTACGGACTGCACGGCCGTGGTGACCGGCGGGGCAGGGGTGCTGGGCAGCGAGATCGCCTGTGCCCTGGTCGGATGCAATGCCAATGTCGTGATCCTGGACCGCGACCAGGAACTGGCACAGAAAGTGATCGAACGCTTTCCCAAAGTGGTCAAAGGCCGGGCGGTGCGGGTCTTCGGCGATGTGCTCGATGTGGCAACCCTCCAGCAGGCGGACGAAACGATCCAGGCGGAGTTCGGCCGGGTGGATATCCTGATCAACGCTGCGGGCGGCAATTCCCCGGGCGCCACCACTTCTGCCGAGCTATCCTTCTTCGATCTGCCGCTGGAGGCGCTGCGGCGGGTGGGCGACTTGAACCTGCTGGGGACGATCCTGCCGTGCCAGGTGTTCGGGCGCGGGATGGCTGAACGAGGCGAGGGCGTGGTGCTCAACATCTCGTCGATGAACGCGCTGCGTCCGCTGACGCGCATCCCGGCCTATTCGGCCGCGAAGGCGGCGGTGTCGAATTTCACGCAGTGGCTGGCGGTGCACATGGCGCAGAACTACTCGGCGCGCATCCGCGTCAATGCGATTGCGCCGGGGTTTTTCCTGACGGAGCAGAACCGCTTTTTGTTGACGGAGCGGGAGACAGGCGCACCGACGGAGCGTGCGCAGGCGATCCTGGCGCACACGCCGATGGGTCGCTTCGGGACGCCGGAGGACCTGCTGGGCGCGACGCTGTGGCTGATCTCGCCGGCGGCTGCGTTCGTGACCGGGACGGTGATCCCCATCGACGGCGGGTTCTCCGCCTTTAGCGGTGTGTAATTTGGGCAGGGCACAACGACGCTTCGTCTTCGCCTGCGGCTCCGCTCAGCGCGCTAGGCGCGCAAATAGGATAGAAAAATGATTTATTCACAAGCGATATCTCCTCCCGGGCAGATTCTCTCCAGCGAACAAATCCTCGAGACCCTGCAAAAGGGCCTCGAGGGTAAATTTCGTAATCAGGGTGTGTTGGTTCTGATCCCCGATCACACCCGCTCGGTGCCGCTGCATCCTCTGTTCCGCGCCCTCGTTGACATATTGCATGATGCAAAACGACTCGACTTCATGGTTGCCCTGGGGACGCATCCTTCCTTGAACGAGGAGAGCATTCACAAACTGGTTGGAATCACGACAGAGGAACGTACCACAAGGTTCAAGCATATAGGCTTGTTCAACCATGAATGGGATACGCCTTCTGCGTTGACATCCCTTGGTGTCATTGAGCAGGATGAGATCAAAGAGATCGCCGGAAAGAGCTGGCATTCGTCATTGCCGGATGAAATCAATATCCGCATCAATAGAGCCGCCCTTGAATACGATCACATCATCATTCTCGGTCCGACGTTCCCGCACGAGGTGGTGGGATTCTCGGGCGGCGCGAAGTATCTTTTCCCAGGCATCTCCGGCCCGGACATGATCAACGCCACGCACTGGCTGGGCGCGTTGGCAGGTGTGGTGGGTACGATCGGGATCAAGGATACGCCTGTGCGCGCGATGATCCATGCCGCGGCCTCACGGTTGAAGACGCCTCTGACGCTGGTCGCTTTAACGGTGGAGGGTCACGGGTTGAGCGGCTTGTTTATCGGCGATCACCTGTCGGCTTGGAGCGAAGCGGCCGATCTCTCGGCGCAGCGCCACATCCGCTGGGTGGACAAACCGTTCCAGCGCGTCCTCTCGTGCGCGCCTCCAATGTACGATGAATTGTGGACAGGCGCGAAGGCAATGTATAAACTCGAGCCTGCCGTTGCCGTCGGTGGAGAGGTCGTGATCCACGCGCCGCACCTGGATGTGGTCAGTCATGTGCACGGAAAATACATCTATGAGATTGGTTATCATATTCTCCCGTATTTCCTGAATGATTGGGGGCGTTTCAAACATATCCCGCTCGGCGTGCTGGCGCACAGCACGCACTTGCGCGGCTCGGGCCTGATGGAAAATGGCATCGAAAAACCGAATGTGCGCGTCACCCTGGCAAGCAAAATATCCGCAGAAGATTGTGCGCGACTTAAACTTGGCTATCTCGATCCGAGCAAAATCAATGTGGAGGAGTGGAAAGACAAAGAAGAAGCAGGTATCTTATATGTCCCGAAAGCAGGCGAAATCTTGTATCGCGGGAAATGAACTTGCTTGCGCGTAGCCAAATCAGGTATCATGATATGTCCGAATTTTGAAAAACAACGAACTATGGTTCGATAGAAATGTAGAGGAGAAAGAATGTTCAAGGCAAATTTTGGTTTTATGGGGTTGGGAGTCATGGGTCACATGCTGGCTCTCAACATGGAGCGCAACGGCTTTCACGTGGCAGGCTATGATATCGATGCCGAAAAGGTGAAAGCTTTTGGTACCAAGTACCCGGCTAAGAACCTGGCTGCGTTCGATACGCTGGAAAAGTTCCTGGCTGCGCTGGAACGCCCGCGCCGTATCATGATGATGGTCCCGGCCGGAAAACCCGTTGACGGAGCGATCGCGAGCATCAGGGATTTTCTCGAGCCGGGCGATCTGCTGATCGACGGTGGCAACACCTTCTTCATGGATACGGAGCGCCGCTCGAAGGAACTGGAAGCCAGGGGCATCATTTACATCGGCACAGGCGTCAGCGGCGGCGAACAGGGGGCGCTGTGGGGACCGTCGCTCATGCCGGGCGGGCAGCCGGAAGCCTGGGAGCTGGTCAAGCCGATTTTCGAAGCGATCAGTGCCAAGGTCCAGGGGGAACCGTGTGTGGCATACATGGGACCGCGCGGCGCAGGTCACTACGTCAAGATGGTGCACAACGGAATTGAATATGGCGATATGCAGTTGATCGCCGAGGCGTACGACATCCTGCACCGCAGCCTGGGCCTGGACAATGCCCGCCTGCATGAAGTTTTCGCCGAATGGAATCGGGGTGAACTCGAGTCGTATTTGGTCGAGATCACGGCCGATATTTTCACGAAACATGATCCCGAGACGGGTCAGGCGGTCGTCGACTTGATTCTGGATGAGGCGCAGCAGAAAGGCACGGGCAAGTGGACGAGCCAGAACTCGCTCGATCTGGGCGCGCCGACTCCGACCATCAACGCGGCTGTAGAGTCGCGCATCGTTTCGGCGTACAAGGAGGAACGCGTGGCGGCATCGAAGGTGCTCACCGGCCCCGAGCCGAAGGTCAGTGATGATGCTGAGAATGTGATCGCGTGGGTGCGGGATGCGCTCTATGCGGCGAAAATCTGTTCGTACGCCCAGGGATTTGGGCTCATGCGAGCCGCCAGCAAGGAATATGGTTACAACCTGAATTACGGGGAGATCGCGCGCATCTGGCGCGGCGGATGCATCATCCGTGCCCGTTTCCTGAACGATATCCGGCAGGCCTTCGTACGCAACCCCGATCTATCCAACCTCATGGTCGATCCTGAATTCGCACAGGGATTAAATGCCCGCCAGTTGCCGTTACGCCGAGTGGTGGCACTGGCAGCCGACAACGGGATCCCGGCGCTGGCATTCAGTTCGGCCTTAGCCTATTACGATGCCTATCGCAGTGCGCGCCTGCCCGCCAACCTGACTCAGGCGCAGCGCGATTACTTTGGGGCGCACACCTATCGCCGTGTCGATCGGGAAGGCGTCTTTCACACGGAATGGACACCCGAATAAAAAGTATCTTGTCACTCCCCCGGAGGGGCGGTGTGAGGGAGCGTTCGCTGCGACCGAAGAGTCTCCGCCGCTTTGCGGCGGGATCCTTCGCTACGCTCAGGATAACATTTTGATGTGCATCGCACTACATCATGGAAAACACAGGAGAGCAAACATGAAGTACGGACTAAACATCTCTGAAACCGGTGGGCTGGATTTTGTCTCCATTGGCGCGCTGATCCATCGTCTTGACCCGGGGATCATCCCTTTTCGCAAGGCAACCGAATGCAAGATCCATGTCAGCGGAGGGGAGTTCAATTGCGCTGCCAATCTGGCGGACTGCTTTGGCATGAACACCGGTGTTGTCACCGCCATGGTCGATTATCCCATCGGCGATCTGATCGCCGAGCGCGTCCGGGCGATGGGCGTCAAGCCCTTTTACAAACGCTTCAAGCATAACGGCGTGAACGGTCCCAACATGGCAACCGTGTACAGTGACCGCGGCTATGGCGTGCGCGCCCCGGTGGTGTTCTACAACCGTTCGAACGAGGCGGCTGCCCAGCTAAAACCCGGCGACGTCGATTGGAAGGCGGTCTTTTCAGGCGGCGTGCGCTGGTTCCACAGCGGCGGGATCTTTGCGGCACTTTCGGAAACCACCGGTCCGTTGATCGCGGAAGGGATGAAAGCTGCCAAGGCTGCCGGGGCTGTGACCTCCTTCGATTTGAACTATCGTGCCAAGCTTTGGAACATCTGGGGTGGATTGGAACGCGCCCAGGCTGTGGTTCGTTCCATTGTGGAGAACGTGGACGTGCTGGTTGGCAACGAGGAAGACCTGCAGCTGGGCCTTGGCGTCCCGGGACCCGATGTCGCTGCAAAGTCGAAACTCGACCCAAGCACTTTCTTTGGCATGATCGATCAGGTGATCGCGAAGTATCCGAAAGTCAAGATCGTTGCCACCACGTTGCGCGAGGTCCATTCCACGAGCCATCATTCGTGGGGAGCCGTGGCATGGATCGACGGCAAGACCTTTGTCTCTCCGACCTGTGAACTTAACATTCTCGACCGCGTCGGCGGCGGGGATGGATTTGCCTCCGGCTTTTTCTACGGCTTGCTGAGTGGCGAGTCGGAGCAGGAAGCGGTCAGTTTGGGATGGGCGCATGGCGCCTTGCTGACGACATTCCCCGGCGATACCACCATGGCAACCGTTGAGCAGGTACGGGCGTTTGCCAGGGGCGGCTCGGCGCGCATTCAGCGCTAGCGAAGGAGTGGAAAGACATGGATGAGACATTGAAAAGTCTCTTTGATGCGATCCTGGATGGAGATGTCGAAGGCGCAAAGTCCAATGTGCAGAATGCGCTGGGCGCCCAATTGAATCCGATCACCATTTTGAATGAGGGCATGATCGCGGCGATGCGCGAAGTGGGCAGCCGGTTCGAAGCCGGCGAATACTTTGTGCCTGAGATGCTGATCTCGGCGCGCGCGATGCAAAGCGGCATGGCGATCTTGAAACCTCTTTTGCAGCAAACGGACATAAAATCGAGCGGCAAAATTGTGATAGGCACCGTCAAAGGTGATTTGCATGATATCGGAAAGAATTTGGTTGCGCTGATGCTGGAAGGCGCCGGGTTCGAGGTCAAAGACCTGGGCGTGGATGTGCCGGTTGAGAAGTTTATTCAGGCTGTGCAGGAGGAAAAGCCAGATATCGTGGCGATGTCTGCCCTGCTGACCACGACCATGCAAATGATGAAGCAGACCGTCGAAGCCTTGACCGCGGCAGGTCTGCGTGACAAAGTCAAGATCATGGTCGGCGGCGCGCCCGTGACGGAGGCGTTTGCCAGCGAGATCGGCGCGGACGGCTTCTCGCAGGATGCAAGCCGCGCGGTCAGCCTGGCGAAATCATTGGTCGCGGCGTAGCTACTGAATTTTAGATAAATAATTTCCGCATTATTTCCAAGACAAATCAGAAGCGGATAAGCAGGATTGAAGACGAGATTGTGAT
>JAFGCG010000120.1 GCA_016932715.1 Anaerolineales bacterium | reverse complement strand
GTGTACCACACTTCATGGTTCACTTTTGAACTGAAAACAGTTCACTTTTCAACTGTTATCGGTTCACTTTTCAAGTTGCGCTAACACTGATGTGGCGCGCCGTTGACACATCCCCTGCCCGCATGTATAATATCGTGCGCTTCTACCCCAGTGGTTGGATTCTGGGGTAGTTGCTTGTCGAGACGCTTTGCGTCGAAACAACACCAGCTTCCCCGTTCGTCGGCGACGAGTGTAAGGACTCCGCAGGCACACGGCGAAGTGAATGACTGGAGAATAAAATGAGATTCGCAATTGTGGAAAGCGGCGGCAAGCAATATCGCGCCGTCGAGGGGCGGACCCTCGAAGTGGACCGCCTGCCCGTGGATGCGGGCAAGAAGTTTGATTTCGAACGCGTCCTGCTCATGGCAGACGACGACGATGTGCTGGTCGGTATGCCCACCGTGGGTGACATCCTGGTCAAGGCGACGGTGGTGGACCACATCAAAGGCCCCAAGCTCGACCGATTCAAATATCGCGCCAAGAAGCGCATCCGCGTGCGCGGTGGTCACCGTCAGCAGTACACACGTTTGCTCGTGGACTTCATCGGTCGCTCTGGCGAGGAGCGCAAGGTCGAGAAGGCTGAACCGGCTCCCGTAGTCGTGGAAGAAGCGTCCGAGGTAGAGGCAGCGCCGAAGGAAAAGCCTGTCCTGACCAAAGCCGAAGGGAAACAGGCCAAGGCCAAGAAGGAAGCGGCACCGAAGGAAAAACCGGCCGCCAAGAAAACTTCTGCCAAACCTGCCACAACGACCAAAAAGTCGACCACAACCAAGTCCGGGCGCCGTAGCGCCCCGGACTCGAAGAAAAAGTAAGAGAGGTAGTCATGGCACATAAAAAAGGCGGCGGCTCCAGCCGCAACGGACGCGACTCAAATTCCCAGCGATTGGGCGTCAAGCGCTATGCCGGCCAGTTTGTGCTGTCTGGCAATATCCTGGTGCGCCAGCACGGTACGAAGATCAAGCCCGGCTTGAATGTCAAAGCCGGCAAGGACGATACATTGTTCGCAACGATGGATGGCATCGTGATGTATGACATCACGCATGGCCAGAAGCGTGTGAACATCGTCCCCGAGATTGCTCCCGTGGTGGAGGTTCCCAGTGAAAGCTAAAATTCATCCGACCTACTACCCGGATGCCAAGGTGACCTGCGCCTCCTGTGGCACCACCTGGACCACCGGTTCGACCAAGAAGGAAATCCGCGTGGACATCTGCTCCAACTGCCACCCCTTCTTTACCGGTGAATCACAGCGCATCCTTGACATCGAAGGTCAGGTGGACCGCTTCTACAAGAAGCTCACCGCCCGCCAGACGTATGTGGAGCAGCAGAAGGTCAAGGAAGAGTTGAAGGGTTCGCCCGAACGCCCCATCGAAGAGCTGGGCATTTCGGCGCGTGCGATCGATTCCCTGAAGAAAGCCGGCATCGAGAACTTCGGTCAATTCCTCGAAAAGTTGAACGGCGGCAACGAAGCGGCGCTCGCCATCGCAGGGTTTGGTCAGGCTTCCCTGACGGCTGCCAAGAAGAAACTGCGCTCGCTCGGGTATGAGATTCCCGCGGCGGCGGCATAAACACTTGCAGAAAAACTAATCTCAGGTAAACTTACGGACATGGCACCTTGTGCCATGTCCGTTTTTTGTTGCCCCCCTCCAGTCCCGCAAGGCGGGATGCCCCGAAGGGGCGGTGGGGGCAGGAGAATTCATGCGTCACACACACGGTTCCATTGAAGTCGTTTGCGGTTCGATGTTCAGCGGCAAAACGGACGAGTTGATCCGCCGGCTTATACGCGCCACGATTGCCAGGCAAAAGGTGCAGGTGTTCAAACCAGCCATCGACATACGGTACGCCGTGGAAAAAGTCACCTCCCACGCGGGCTCGAACTACGATGCCACACCCGTGGAAAAATCCATCGATATCCTGACAAAGCTCGAGAAGGATACGACCGTCGTTGCGATCGATGAAGCCCAGTTCTTCGACGCCGGCGTTATTCAGGTTGCCGAGCAGCTTGCGACACGCGGCATCCGCGTCCTGGTGGCTGGGCTCGATACCGACTTTCGCGGCGAGCCGTTCGGTCCCATGCCGGTCCTGATGGCGATGGCGGAGCGCGTCGACAAACTGCATGCCATCTGCATGGTCTGCGGCGACGAAGCCTCCCGCACCCAGAGACTCGTCAACGGCAAACCCGCGCGTTACGATGACCCGGTCGTGATCGTCGGCGCCTCCGAAATGTACGAAGCGCGCTGCCGGGTGCATCACGAGGTACCGCGTTAGTTCGTTAGTTAAGAAACTACCAAACCAGGCAACTGATCTATGCAACACTACAACGATATCCTCGCTGAAATCCTGATCGACGAAGAAACCCTCAAGGCGCGCATCCAGGAACTGGGCGCGGAGATCAGCGCCGATTATCCCGATGGCAACCTGCTGCTCATCTGCATCCTGCGCGGCGGCGTCCCGTTCCTGGTGCACTTGAGCCGTCACATCACCGCCCCGCACATGATGGACTTCATGGCAGTCTCCTCCTACGGCGCGGGCAAGCGCGAATCGAGCGGCGCCGTCCGCGTCTCGCTGGACCTGCAGATGGACATCCGTGACAAGGATGTCCTGCTCGTGGAAGACATCGTCGACAGTGGTCATACGATTGCCTCCGTGCTCGAAATGCTGAACCTGCGCCAGCCCCGCAGTCTCAAGGTCTGCGCACTGCTGGATAAAGCGGAACGCCGCGAGGCTGTCGTGCCGATCCATTATCGCGGCTTCACGATCCCGAACAGATTTGTTTTCGGTTTTGGGCTCGATCTCGATGAATATTACCGGAATCTGCCATTCGTTGGCGTTGTGGATCTGAAGAAGTACAAACCAACTTCTTGATTTACGATTGACGATTTGCGATTGACGATTTAAGATTGGTGTTACCAGGGAGGGTTAATCAGCCATGTCCGATCATTTTCAAACCACTGGTTCGCCGTATGCCGGGCGCTGGGTCGCCCGAGTACGCGGCAGAATCATCGCCCAGGGAGATACACCCGAACAAGCCTTGCACGCTGCGCAAATCAGCAGGCATAAAGAAAAACCGGAAATCGTTTATATGCCCGTTCCATTCTCGTATTCACCCTTGATCGACAAAGTCCGCGATACCCTGGTCCCGGATCAGGAGATTTACCTGGTCGGCGGCGCGGTGCGCGATATGCTGTTGAATCGCCTCTCACCGGACCTGGATTTTGCCCTGCCTGCGAACGGCATTTCCCTCGCCCGGCGCGTTGCCAACGCCCTCCAGGCGGACTTTATGGTGCTCGACAATGAGCGCGATACGGGCCGGGTCATCGTAACTGACTCCGATGGCAGGCGCACCTTCCTGGACTTCGCCGTTTACCGCGGTAAGGATCTGGAAGAAGACCTGCGCGCCCGCGATTTCACAGTCAACGCCATTGCACTCGACATTCGCGCGCAGAGGTTAATCGATCCGCTCAACGGTGGGTCAGACCTGCGCCTCAAATTGATTCGCGCCTGCTCCCCCACTTCGTTAGCGGACGATCCGGTGCGCATTTTGCGCGCAGTTCGTCAGGCGGCAGCTTTTGAGTTCAAGATCGAACTGGAAACACGCCAGGCACTGAAACAAGCCGCGCGCCTGCTGCCAAAGGTCTCCCCTGAACGCCTGCGGGATGAACTGTTCAAAATGCTGGAGGGGCCCAAACCCGACGCGTCCATGCGCGCCCTGGAAATGCTCGGCGTCTTTCCCTATCTATTGCCGGAACTCCCTGCGCTCAAAGGCGTGGAACAATCCCCGCCCCATATTTACGATGTTTGGGAGCATACGCTGAGTGTGCTCGCTCATCTCGAAGGCATTTTGGCAGTCCTGGCACCCGGATACGAGGCGGAGAGCACGAATGATCTGTTCACCGGCCTGCTCACCCTGCGCATTGGAAGATTCCGTGAGCAATTCGCCAGGCACTTTGCCGAATCTCTGAACGCCGATCGTTCTGTCCGCGCCGCGCTGTTTTTCGCGGCTTTGTACCATGATGTCCAGAAACCCGCCACAAAATCCGTGGACGAGACAGGGCGCATCCGCTTCTTCGACCACGAGGTCAGAGGCGCGCAGGTCGCGGCGAAGCGCGGGCGAGCCTTCAATCTCAGCAATGACGAAGTGGAACGCCTCAGGGCCATCGTTCAGCATCACATGCGTTTCCATTTCTTCACCGACCGTCTGGAGGGCGAAAAACAGGGACCCTCGCGCAAGGCGATTTATCGCTTCTTCCGCGATACCGGCAAAGCCGGCGTCGACCTTGTCCTGCTCGGGCTGGCAGATCTGCGCGGCACACGAGGAACTACGTTGACGCAGGAAACCTGGGCTGCCGCACTCGATGTGGCGCGCCTTCTGCTCGAGAATTACTGGGAGAAACCCCAGGAGACGGTTGCCCCGCCGCGCCTGCTGGATGGAAACGAGTTGATGTCCGCGCTCGGGCTCGAGCCGGGGCCGATCGTCGGTCAATTGCTGGAAGCGATCCGCGAGGCCCAGGCGACTGGTAAAATCGAGGACCGCGCCCAGGCACTCGACCTTGCACGCGAGCAGTTGAAGAGATCGGAGAATTTATGAACATTGTTTACTTCGACGTGGAAACGCAAAAGCTGTTCCATGAAGTCGGCGGGCGGGATGCCTCGAAACTGTTGCTGGCGTGCGGCGTGACCTGGTCCACGGTGCGCAGTGATTTCGCCGTGTATTGGGAGAAAGATGCCCCCGCCCTGGTTGCAGAGCTGAAAGCTGCTGACCGCGTGATCGGATTCAACAGCATCGGTTTCGACTATGAAGTGTTAAAGCCTTATGCGCCGAATGAAAACTTCCGTACGTTTCGTTCCACCGATATGTTGCAGGACATTTACCGCACATTGAACTTTCGCTTGAGCCTCGATTCGATTGCCAGGGCAACCCTGGGAACCACCAAGACCGCCGATGGAGTTCAATCGGTCGAATGGTTTCGGATGGGTGAACTCGATAAGGTCGCCGAATATTGCAAGTCCGATGTGGACATCACCCGCCGCGTCTACGAATTTGGCCGCGACAATGGGTTTGTGAATTACTACTCGAAATTGGGCAGCAAATTAAAAGTAGTGGTGAATTGGAAGTAACAGGTATGTCGTTGCGAGCCCGATGGGCGAAGCAATCTCCTCATTACTCGCGGGTTGCTTCGTCGGGCTACGCCCTCCTCGCAACGACATAATTAAGCTAAGAGGAGAGATTCATGCAAAAATTAAACGTTAACGGTATTCAGCTTGCCTATGAGCGCCGCGGAAAGGGAACTCCGCTTGTGCTCCTGCACGGTTTTCCACTCGATCATCACTTGTGGGACGCGGTTCTGCCCCCGCTCGAAGACACCTTCGATCTCATCCTGCCTGATCTGCGCGGCTTTGGTGAATCGAGCACAGTGGATTCATTTTATGCGATGGAAGACTATGCTTCAGATATCGCCGGTCTGCTCGACGGACTGGGCATCCGGAAGGCAGCCGTTGCCGGACATTCCATGGGCGGGTATGTGGCGCTGGCTTTTGCGAGGCTCTTTCCGGAACGCGTGCGCGGGCTGGCGCTGGTCTCTTCACAGGTCCTGGCGGATTCACCCGAACGCAAAGACGGACGTTACAAGTCCGCAGCGGAGGTGGCAGAACACGGTATTGGCAGTGTGGTCGAAGCCATGACCCCAAAGCTCACGCCTGACAAAAAACTGCAGGCATTCGCACGCCAATCCATGGAACGGCAGCCGCCAGCCGCCTACATCGGCGCCCTGAAAGCAATGGCGGAACGAGTGGACTCAACCACCCTTCTTTCTTCTTTCCTCTTTCCTGTGGTACTCATCCACGGCGACGCCGATGCGCTCATTCCCGTCGACCGGGCGCGTGAGGTCAAGGCAGCCCTGCCCCAGGCGCATTTGGTCGAAATCAGCGGTGCAGGTCACATGCCAATGATGGAAGACAGGGAAAAAACCGCGCAGGCTCTGAAACACCTCGCTTAAACGGCGAAGATCCCATCAGGCGACGGGACCTCCGGTTTTTGCGGGACCAAGCCGAGGCTTGGAATGAACGTTGGAAATCTTCAGGAGGCCGGCAGGGGCCGGCTGTATGGATCGCCCATCGAGGCGCTCGAATTGAGCGAGCCATTCCGATGGACAAGGCGATTAATGTGTGCAATCAGCACACGGCTGGGCGTCGGTTTCGTCAGATAATCGTCTGCACCGGCATCCAGCACGCTGGCGATCATGGATGGGTCATTGAGCGCGGAAAGGATGATGATCGGCACCTGGCTGAATTCACGTACCGTTTTGCAGATCTGCCAGCCGTCCATCTCGGGCATCATCAGGTCGAGAACCACGACATCCGGAGAACTTTCGCGAATCATACGTAGCCCGTCGGTACTGCTATTTGTCGCCGCGACCTCAAAACCCTGTGACCTTAAAAGCAGGGAAAGTAAATCAGTAACGGCGCTGTCGTCGTCAATAACAAGTATTTTCACTGGCATCGTTGATTCCAATCTTATCCTATTATCGTCTATAAACAATACCCGTGACTTTGCAATGGGCTAACAGTTGACACTGACAAATGTACGGCGAATATATCACATTTGACGTAAGCGTTCGTGGTAAACTTCACACTAAATTTTGATCTTATAACCCGGAGGTTTCTATGAAAAAATGGGTTTATCTCTTCGGAGAGGTAGCGGCAGCTGAAAAGTATGCCGGCTCATGGGAAGGTGTTCGCTCCCTGTTGGGAGGCAAAGGTGCAGGACTGTTCGACATGACGCGCGCGGGCGTACCCGTCCCGCCCGGATTTACGGTCACCACCGAAGCCTGTAACGAATTCCGCAAAACGGGCAAATTTCCCCCGAAAATGTGGGACCAGGCCCTGGCATCGATGAAGGCGGTGGAAAAACAGACAGGCAAAAAGTTCGGGAATGCGAACAATCCCCTGCTGGTTTCCTGCCGCTCGGGCGCGAAGTTCTCCATGCCTGGCATGATGAACACGATCCTGAACATCGGTCTGAACGACGAAGTCGTGGAAGGCATGATCAAACTGACGAATAATCCCCGATTTGTATGGGATTTGTACCGTCGTCTCGTTGAAATGTTTGGCACGACCGTGTTCAATCTCGATGATGAAGTTTTCGAACATCCGATGGCTGAGTACAAAGCCGGGAAGGGTTACAAGCTCGACACGGAAATGACAGCGGAAGACTGGAAATCACTGGTCTCCACCTTCAAGGCTGTCTTCAAGAAACATGTCGGCTTTGACTTCCCACAGGATGTCTACAAACAGCTCGAACTTGCCACAAAGGCCGTCTTCGAGTCGTGGAATGGCAAACGCGCCATTGCCTACCGTAACAAGGAAGGCATTTCTCACGAGCTCGGTACAGCCGTAAATATCCAGACCATGGTCTTTGGTAACATGGGCAACGACTCAGGCACAGGTGTGGCGTTCACCCGCAACCCGTCTACCGGCGAGAAAGTGATGCTGGGTGAGTATCTGCTCAACGCCCAGGGGGAAGACGTGGTGGCTGGCATCCGCAACGCGGAACCGATCGTCAACCTCGAGCAGGAAATGCCCAAGGCGTACAAGGAGTTCATGGGCATCACCGCTAAACTCGAAAAACATTACAAGGATATGCAGGATGTCGAGTTCACCATCGAGCGCGGCAAGTTATGGATGCTCCAGACGCGTAACGGCAAGCGTACCGCCAAATCGGCCGTGAAAATTGCCGTGGATATGGCAAACGAAGGCTTGATCACAAAAGAACAGGCTGTGCTGCGCGTCTCTCCTGACACCGTGGATGCCTTGCTCCATCCGCAGTTCGATACGCAGGCAATGGACAACGCAGAGAAGAACGGCACGTTCTTTGCCAAAGGCGTGAATGCCTCCCCGGGCGCAGCGGTCGGACAGGTTTACTTCGACGCTGACATGGCGGAGAAAATGGCGAAGGAAGCGAAACAGGACACCATCATGGTTCGTCCATTCACCAAACCGGATGACGTCCACGGCATGATCGCCTCCCACGGCGTGCTGACCAGCGAGGGCGGCGCGACCTCCCATGCGGCAGTTGTGGCACGCCAGTTCGGTATCCCGTGTGTGGTCGGCGCCTCCGCGATCAAGATCGATCTGGAAAGACGCCAGATGACCGTCGGTGAGACGATCGTCAAAGAGGGCGATTGGATTTCGGTGGATGGTACAACCGGCAAAGTGTTCATCGGAAAAATGCCGACGACTTCCCCCTCCCTCGAACAACAAACGGAATTGTTGACACTGCTTACATGGGCAGACGAGATCTCCGCCCGCAAGAACATTCGTGAGGCTCCTGCGAAAGGCTATCCGACTCGCGGACTTCAGGTCTGGGCAAATGCAGATTATCCAAAGGATGCAAGGCGCGCCCGTTCCTACGGCGCAGTCGGCATCGGTCTCTGTCGAACCGAGCACATGTTCTTCGAGCCCGAGCGTCTGCCGATCGTCCAGCGCATGATCCTGGCGGAGACGAGCGAGGGACGCACGGAAGCCCTCAACGAACTGCTCCCCTACCAGCGCAAGGACTTCGACGGTCTCTTCGAGGCGATGGATGGCTATCCCGTCATCATCCGCCTGATCGACCCGCCTCTGCATGAGTTCATGCCCGACGAAGAAAAGCTTCTCGAAGAAGTCATCACGATGCGCGTCAAGGGCGAAACTGACGGGTTGAAGGATAAAGAAAATTTGCTGACCGCCATCCGGGGCTTGCACGAATCCAACCCGATGATGGGTATGCGCGGCGTACGCTTGAGCATTTACATGCCCGAGATCGTCGAAATGCAGGTCCGCGCCATCTTCGAAGCGGCAGCAGACTGCACGTTGCGCAAGATCGTCGTCAAGCCGGAAGTGATGATCCCCCTGACCGGCACGGTGAAAGAGCTCGAATGGATCCAGCCGAGGCTCGAGCGGATCGCGACAGCCGTCATGAGCGAGAAGAAAGTCAAATTCGAATACAAATTCGGCACGATGATCGAAATCCCGCGTGCAGCAGTTACGGCGGGTGAGGTTGCCGAGCGCGCCCAGTTCTTCTCCTTCGGCACGAACGACCTGACCCAGATGACCTACGGCTATTCACGTGACGACGCCGAACGCAACTTCCTGATCACCTACCAGGAACAGGGCATCCTCGAAACGAACCCCTTCCAGACCATTGATCGCGGCGGCGTGGGCAAACTGATGGAATTGGCAATTGCCGACGGCCGCAAGACCCGCCCTGAGCTGGAAGTGGGCATCTGCGGCGAACATGGTGGCGACCCCAGCTCGATCGAGTGGTGTCACATCATTGGCAACAACTATGTTTCCTGCTCGCCGTTCCGCGTGCCGATCGCACGCCTTGCTGCGGCACATTCTGCGCTGAAGCATCAACCGCAGAAGGCGACGGCGAAAAAGGCTGCACCGAAAACATCGTCCCCGAAGGGGAAGAAAGCGGCTGCAAAGCCTGCTGCGAAGAAGGCTCCGGCAAAGAAGACCGCAGCCAGGAAACCTGCGAAGAAAACTGCCAAGCGGAAATAAGAGTAGGTGAATAATGTCGTTGCGAGGAGGATTGAGGCGTAAAGCGCCGAAATCCCGACGAAGCAATCTCATATTAGTGAACAGGAGATTGCTTCGCCCCTTCGGGGCTCGCAATGACGGGCTACGAGAAATAAAACAAGGACGCACTTTCAGTGTGTCCTTGTTCTTTAATTTCGTTTCTGGCGTTATCGGACTGTGATCACCTGTCCAACATAGATCCGGTTGGGATTGGTGATCTTCGGATTGAGCGCCAGCAGGGCCTCAACCGTCGTTCCGAATTTGTTGGCAATGATCCGCAGCGTATCGCCTCTCCGAACTACGTAGGTGGAAGCTGCGCCGGGGACGGTGATCGCCTGCCCAACATAGATCAGGTTGGGGTTGGTGATCTGCGGATTGAGCCTCAGGAGCGCGTCCACAGTGGTGCCGAACTTTGCAGCGATCTTCCGGAGAGTATCACCACGCTGGGCATAGTAAACCTGTCCACTGGGAGGCGGATTGCCTGGCGGGGGATTGCCTGGTCCCGCGGAGTAAATGGTCAGGCGCTGGCCTTCATAGATCAAATTGACGTTCCTGATCTCCGGGTTCGAAGCAAGGATGGAATCGACAGTCGATCCAAAGCGGGCTGCCAGGCCCTTCACAGTATCGCCGCGTGCCACGATGTAGATCAGATAACCGCCATCACTGCCAAGGATCGTGCCAGGCAGAAGCAGCACCTGGCCCGGATAGATCAGGTTGCCTGAGCCAATCTCAGGGTTCGCCCGCTGCAGGGCAGAAACGGTCGTACCGCAGCGATTCGCGATCTTGCGCAGCGTGTCACCACTGACCACGGTGACACTGGTACCACACCATGCGGCATATGCGGGGCTGGTAAAAGCCAGCGACGTGAGCAGCATTGCTATCAGGACAAATAATTGTAAAAATTTTTTAGTGTTCATTGAAACCTCCAATTCGTCGATCTAGAACACAGGATGGATTTCGACACAGGAAAGTTCCCCAAAATTTCTTAATCCACCCAAAGTACTATTACATTTACATTGCAAAGCCCGCTGGCATCTTTGCATAGACGCCGCGCATGTCCTCCGGCAGGGACTGGGCAAGCGTGAACATCAGGCGGTCGGTCAACGCCAGGGGAGTTTCGCCGGGCTTTGGGGCCAGCGGCGGGAGCAGTTCGATCTGGACGCGCGCCCGGTGCGGGAACCGTTTGAAGAACTGATCCGACCCTGTGACCGCCGCCAGCAGGATGGGGCAATCCGCCTCGATCGCCAGCCGGGCGGCTCCCGTCTTCGCGACCGCCAGCCCCCTCCCTTTCGAGCGCGTCCCCTCCGGGAACATCCCGAGCATTTGACCATGCTGCAGGACTTTCGCCGCGTGACGCATCGCCCATTGGTCCTTCTCGCCGCGGTTGACCGGGAAGCCACTCAGATTGCGCAGGAGAAGGTCCAGGAGAGGATTCCTGAACAGTTCCGCCTTCCCCATGAAAAAGATGGGGCGTGGCAGGGCAAACTGCATCGGGAACACGTCGAAGTTGGTGACGTGATTCGCCGCCAGGATGACCGGTCCCTGAGGCGGGAAATTCTCCAGTCCAGTGACCTCCATCTTCATCATAACCTTGAACAGGGAACGTATCACCGCGATCATGAGGCGGCGCTGAGGCGTGTCAGCGAAGTAATACTTCTTTCTGTCACGGGGATCGATCTGAGGGGCAGCGAGAGTCGCTGTGTCCATGGAAGGGATACCAATGAAAGTGGGTTATACTTGCGAAAAAATCATCAGTTCACGAATGGAGAGTTTTCGTGATCTACTGATTAATAACACTCGGAGAATGAAATGGACACTATCATCGAAAGTATCTCCGCACTGGAAATCCTGGATTCGCGCGGCAACCCGACGGTTGAGGTGGAAGTCACCCTGGCAGACGGTTCGTGGGGACGCGCTGCCGTGCCTTCGGGCGCCTCGACGGGCGTGCACGAAGCCCTCGAATTACGCGATGGCGACAAGAAGCGCTTTCTGGGCAAGGGTGTGACGAAAGCCGTTGCCAACGTCAACGGCGTGATCGCGGATGCGCTCTTCGGCTGGGACGCGGTGGACCAAAAAGCGATCGACGCCGAGCTGATCGCACTCGACGGCACACCGAACAAATCCAAGTTCGGTGCAAACGCAATTCTGGGCGTCAGCCTGGCTGTGGCAAAAGCTGCGGCAAATTCATTGGGATTGCCCCTCTATCGCTATCTGGGCGGTGTTTACGCCCATGTGCTGCCCGTACCCATGATGAACATCCTGAACGGCGGCGCACACACCGCCTGGCAGTCCACGGATATGCAGGAATTCATGGTCATGCCGTTCGGCGCGCCGACCTTTGCCGAAGGTGTCCGCTGGGGTGCGGAGGTTTATCACGCGTTGAAATCGGTGTTGAAGGAAAAAGGGTATGCCACCCTGGTCGGTGATGAAGGTGGCTATGCGCCGGCGTTGAAAGCCAACAACGAAGCCATCGAGGTCATCCTGGCCGCCATCGAAAAAGCTGGCTTCAAAGCAGGCCGCGGCAAGGATGTTGCCATCGCCCTCGACCCCGCTGCCTCCGAGCTTTACGAAGAAGATACCAAGACCTACAACCTCCGCAAGGAAGGCAAGAAATTAACCGGCGAACAGATGGTTGAATTCTGGACGAAGTGGATCACCGACTACCCGATCGTTTCCATCGAAGATGGTCATGCGCAGGACGATTGGGCATCGTGGCAACTTATGCAAAAGAAATTAGGCGACAAAATCCAGATCGTTGGCGACGATCTGCTCGTGACGAATCCGGAACGCGTTCGTCGCGGCATTCAGGATAAGACCTGCAATGCATTGCTGGTCAAACTCAATCAGATTGGTTCGCTCACGGAGACCATCGAAGCCGTGGAAATGTGTCATCGGGCTGGCTGGAGAACGGTGGTATCGCATCGTTCAGGTGAAACTGAGGATTCGACGATCGCCGATCTCGCAGTTGCCCTCAATACAGGTCAGATCAAGACCGGTGCGCCCGCCCGGTCCGACCGCGTGGCGAAATACAACCAGTTGATTCGCATCGAAGCGGAACTCGGCGATACCGCCAAATACGCAGGCTGGGATGCGCTGAAAGCATAATCTCGAATGAATCAAAAAGGACGGGTGAATGCCCGTCCTTTTGTTTTAAATCCTGTTTGCGTACTTTTCTGCGAACAGCGCGGGCTGCCCACCGGTATGCCAGAACAGGATCGTTTCGTCCTTCCTGAAAAATCCCTTGCGGATCAGATCGACCAGCCCCGCCGCGGCACGACCTGTGTAAACGGGATCCAGCAATAATCCCTCCAGCTTCGCAAATAACCTGACCGCGGCGCGCTCCGCCTCGGTCAACACGCCGTAGCCTGCCCGGCAATAATCGGCATTTGCCAGCACATCCGCAGGCGTGAACTGGATCTGCTCCCCCAGCTTTTCGCCCGCAGACGATGCCAGCGCAGCGACATGCGCCTTCAGCCACTCCTCCGATTCGTCGATGCTGATTCCCAACACTTTGCCTTTAAATCCAAACACACGCTGACCCAGCACGAGTCCCGCGTGCGTCCCACCTGAGGAGGTGCCGAAGACCATCCAATCTGCGTGGACATTTTGTTCCATGAATTCCTTCACGGCGAACGCGTACCCCAGCGCGCCGGTCGGGCTCGATCCGCCATACGGGACGAGATAAGGTTTCCTGCCCGCGGCAACAGCCCAGTCGAATGTTTCCTGCAGTGTCCGGTCGCGATCGGCGCGGTCTGACACGGTGACGATTTCCGCACCGAACATCTCGTCAAGCAACAGATTGGCAGATGGCTGATCGGGCATTTCCCCAGTCAGGACGAGCGTGCAATCCAGGCCGAAGCGCGCCGCCGCTGCGGCTGTCTGGCGGCAATGATTCGACTGCAAGGCCCCGGCGGAGATCAACGTCCGCGCACCCTGCTCCAGCGCCTCCGCGACGAGGAACTCCAGCTTACGGGTCTTGTTGCCGCCAAAAGCCAGTCCGGTCTGGTCATCGCGCTTGACCAGGATCCTGGGTCCGTTTAGATATTCTGTCAATCGAGGAAGTTCTTCGATGCAAGTGGGAAGGTGAGCAAAGTTCAAACGTGGTATTTCTTTCATAATTATTCTTTTTCTTGTTGGACGCTGATGGACGCAGACAAACGCTGGGGCTATGATTGGTGTTGAGCAAGCCACCATTCTTTCCGGTTGTTGTCGAAAGAACGGCGTTTTTGTTCCGGCTTTGGTCCAAAATTAAGTAGCAGGCCAACCTCATAAGGAGTAGCTTTGAGATAATTCAGTAACTGTGCCTCATGCTCTTGCGCTAGCATTTTAACAGCTTTCACCTCAACAATTACAGAATCTGAAACGATTAAATCAGCAAAGTATTCTCCAATAATTTGTCCTGCATAATAAACTTTAATCTCAAACTCCTTGTTCACCGCAAGTCCGCGTTTTTCTAATTCGATTTTCAAGGCATTGACATATACCTTTTCAAGAAAACCGTAACCAAGCGTAGAATACACTGCATAGAATGCAGCCAATATTTGCTCGGTAATATCAGAGTGCTTATAGAGCGATATAGGATATATTTTCTTTTCCATATAAAACCTCCCAATAGTTTAGATAGTCAATTGAGTCAAAAAACAAAATCAGCGCGATCAGCGTTCATCTGCGTCCCCAATTTATGCCCCGAGAGATTGTTTTGTTTTTGCTTTGCCGCGCGAGCGCATCACATCCAACACACGTGGAATGACCTCTGAATACAACTTGTACCAGAAAGGATTCGGCGCGAAGTCCCAGGCGCCGAGGGTCCGCACGACCTTGCCGCCCAAGCCTTCCTTGAAGCGATACACGCCCCACAGCGAGTCGCTTTCATCGAACACATTCGGTGCGCCCCAGAGATCATACACGGTGCAACCCTTTGCCCTGGCGCGTTTCATTGCTTCCCATTGCAAAAGATACGTCGGCATTTTCTCACGATGGACATCACGGGACATTCCATAAACATAATAAGCTCGTCCCGCGAAATAAAAGACAAAGATCGCCGCGACAGGCTCGCCGTCCACTTCAGCGATGAGCGGCTCGGCAGCTGGCTGATCGCTGATAGCTGATCGCATGAAAGTTTCCCAGACTATCTTGTAATACCCTTCATCACGAATCACAAATCCATCGCGCACGGAAGTCTCCGCATACATCTTGTACAACCACCCCAAATCATCCGATTTGCCTACGCGCAGAGCAACGCCCTTCTTCTCAGCGAGGCGGATGTTGTAGCGCGTCTTCTGTTTCATGCCCGCCAGCATTTCCTCCTCAGAAGGACTCAAATCGATCAGAACCGTATTCTTGAACTGGATCTGGTCCGACGAGTATCGCCATCCCCTCCGCTTCAATTCGGACATGACCGCCTGTCCGCCGTTATCAATAACATCGTCTCCCCCGGCAGGGACTCCCGTCCCCAGCACGACATCAGGATCCATCTTCACGAAGATCGCCCCCTGTCTCCTGGCAAAGGCTTGCAGATCGTTCAACACATGATTTCTCAGAGCTTCATTCGCCCAATCCAGCAAGGGACCTTTCGGCGCGTAGAGAATCGATAAGCGCGCAGACATGCCGCCCATCGGGATAGTTTTCTTCAGAATCAGTGCGGCAGCCGAGGGTTGAAAGATGAAAGAGGAAAGACTTCTTTCTTCTTTCATTTTTCCTTCCTCATCCCATGCAAGATAGATGGACTGCCACTCATACTTCGCCTTCACCTGTCCCCATTCATAGGTTTGGAGGAAGTGAGGATTGGGAAGTTTCGAAACTATTGAATTCCAGGTTTCACTGTCCACGTTTATTCCCTGTTCCCGACAAATCGCAAATATGCCCAATACAACAGCGGATTATAGACTCGATCCAGCGCCTGCGCGGCGCGCTTTAATTCGCCGCCAAAGCCGCGTTTGAAGCGATAGACACCCCACAGTCCATCGTGCCGCTGCTCAAAATTGGCTTCGAGGGCAGCTTCCTCTTCGTCAGGAACGCCCCAGAGATCATAGTGCTGACATCCGCGCGCCTTTGCCCATCTCAGCGCTTCCCATTGCAGAAGATAGGCAGGCATACGATTGCGCTCTTCATCGGTGGAAGCGCCGTAAAGATAATAGGCGCGTTTCCCATTTCCCGCTGCGAACAGCGCGGCAAGAGGTCTGCCCTCGAATTCAGCAAGCAGCAATTCGCCCATCTGTTTCGGATGAAGCAGTTCATAGGCGCGGCGGTAATATTCGAGCGAGTGGACTCCAAATCCATCCCGCCCTCCGGTGAGCAGCATCATTTTGTGAAAGGATTCGATATCGTCCCAGGCGCGGACCGTGACACCCTTTTTCTCGGCGAGGCGGATGTTGTAGCGCGTCTTTTGCTTCATGCGCGCCAGGATTTCATCCTCGCCGCCGCGAATATCGATGATAATGGTGCGAGGCGGCTGGATGTTATGCTTAGAAAGGATGAAGGATGAAGGATGAAGGATGAAGTTGCTATCCCACGCATCTGGTTCTAATTTACAAAAGACCGCCCGATGCCTTCGACAAACATCATCAATCTCACGCCATAGATCATCGCTACTCGCTGATCGCTGAAAGCTAAAAGCTGCCTTTGGAATATAACCAATCGTGAACCCCAATGGTAATTCTCGAAACAAAATCTGTACGCCTGCTTCCCCGCTCATAATCCGGACAGGTTTCCAGCCAAAAGCAGATTTCAACTCCCCCCATTCACCCGTTTGGAGTAAATGTGCCTCCGGATATTTCTGTAAATATTGGTTCCACTCCGTCAGAGAAAAGATGGACATGGTCGGCTCAACGCATCCAATCGATTGTCTCTTTGAGCCCATCGACGAGCGATACCTGGGCGCGGAACCCCATCACCTCCGCAGCCTTTTGAGGACTCCCCACCGAGCGATAAATATCTCCGGCGCGCGGCGCGGCGAATTCCGGCTGCGGGACATTGGGGATGAGTTCATGCATCACATCCAGCAGATCCAGCAAACGGGTTTCAATGCCCGTGCAAATATTGAAAATCTTACCGGCCGCAGCCGGGTGTTCGGAAGCGATCAAATTGGCGCGCACCACATCGCGGATGTTGATTAGATCGCGCGTCTGGCCGCCGTCACCGAAGACCATCACGGGCTTGCCATCCAGCAGGCGCCGCACAAAGATCGGGACCGCCGCGGCGTACATCGAATCGGGTCGCTGGCGCGGACCGTACACGTTGAAATATCGCAGGGCAACGACTTCGAAGCCGAAAGAACCGGTGAATAACTCTGCATACATTTCCTTCACCCGCTTGGATACGGCATAGGGTGACAGGGGCTGGAGAGGCGTCTCTTCGACCAGCGGCAGCGCTTGCGACTCCCCGTAGACTGCCGCGCTCGAAGCCACGACCGCGCGTCTGACGCCGCCGCGCCGCGCCGCATCGAACAGCAGCGACGTCCCCATGATGTTCACATCAAAACAGGCTTGCGGCTCCTGCATGGATTGCGGGACGGAGACGAACGCGGCTTCGTGGAAAATGACCTCGACGCCGCGCACCGCCTCCTGCACGCGCGCGACGTTTCGCACATCTCCTTCGATGACATCGAGACGGTTCGCACCAAATTGGCGTGCCAGCGCCTCAAGATGTTCGCGTTTCCCCGTGCTGAAATTATCCAGCACGCGCACAGAGTCACCCTGCTCGAGTAAGGCATGAACGAGATGAGATCCAATGAATCCGGCACCGCCCGTGACAAGATATTTCATATTATCTCCCTGTCCGTCTTAATACTGTGCCTATTGTTCGCAGGATGATCTGGAAATCCATCCCAAACGTGCGATGCTTGATGTAATAAAGGTCATATTCGAGCTTGACAGCCGTCTCGGTGATGCTGGCGACATACCCGTAATTGATCTGCGCCCACCCGGACAATCCAGGTTTGACGAGCAAACGCGCCCGATAAAAAGGGATTTGCTTTTGATACTCTGCCACCAGTTCGGGCCGTTCGGCGCGTGGTCCCACGAGGCTCATTTCGCCGCGCAACACATTCCAAAACTGAGGCAGTTCGTCGAGGCGCAGCTTCCGCAGAAAGTTGCCCACGCGCGTCACACGCGGATCGTTCTCCGCCGCCAGACGCGCCTCACCATCCGCTTCGGCATCCTGCCGCATGGTGCGGTACTTATAGATGTTGAATATCAAGCCGCCCCGCCCCAGGCGAGGCTGTGAATAGAAGACCGGCGGTCCACTGTCGATAAAAACCGCCAGCGCCAAAAACGGATATGTGATTGCAAAGATCAATACACCGATAATTCCGCCTGAAATGTCAAGCAAACGCTTCATCAGTTGGTAAAAACCGCTCACATGCAGTCCATCGACAAACGAGCGGATGATCCAATCCGACTCCAGGTGATGGACGGGTACGCGTCCTGTCATTTCCTCATACAGAATGGGCATGCGCGTCACTTCCACGCCTTTTTCCTGAGCGTCCAAAATGGTTTGAAAGGTTGTCCCCTGGATTTCGCCATTGATGGCAATCACAATATCGGAAACATGATAAACATCGATGAGTTCCAGCAAATGCTCGCTCGAACCGATCACGCGCAGGTCGCAAATTGTTTTCCCCACCTTTTTTTTATCATCATCAATATAACCAACGAGATTGAAGGATTGCGCACTTAAGGAACGATAAATCTCCGCCAGCGCCTGTCCGGCCTTGCCCGCGCCGATCAGCAGGACACGCCGCCGCTGCCCCGTCGATTTATAGATGCTGATGAAGAGCACGCGCCAAACCAGGGTCAGGAGGGAAGCGAACAGCAGGAAGGCGCCCACGCCAATACGCGGCAGATTCGTATTCTGCTGCAGGATAAAGACGAGAGAGTAACCCAAAAGCCCGATAAAGGCTGCCAGAGCAATGCCGCGCGTCGTCCTTCGTCCGCTGCCGGCCACATGCGGCTCGTATAATTCGACAAGCAGCAGCATCCAAATGATTGGCAAAAGGTAGAACCAGAAAGGGACATTAATGTCCAGTTGCTGGGTAGCTTCGCGGATTGCCCTTTCATGGGACCACTCTCTCGTCAGTTCAAATTGGGCAGCCAGACGAGGAATGCTTACAGTGAGGTTGTACTGTGCCCAGGCATATAGCGCAGCAAAGACCGAGACAATTGCCATCATTAAATCGCCCACCCACAGAATGAAACGATATTCGCTTGGGCGCAGGCGCAATGGTGCAGTTCGAAGGTTATCAGCCATGTTTTTGAAAACTCGATGAAAGGATACTCCACAAAAATCCGCTGCCCCATGCCAGATGCATGGCAGCGATCGCCAGCGGCAAACCCAAAATGAGACAGGCTTGCCGCTGGTGAAGTGCCACATAAAAACCAGCCAGGATCATTATGGAAAAATATAGAAAAAGTTCAGCAGCCAGCACGATTCCTGCCAAAGGGATGAAAATCGAAAGAACTGCCAGCCCCATCAAACTGATCACAAATAACGGAGGCAGAGCCTGCCTCCAGCGCAGTGTACCGGGATAACGACGAAGCATACGCCATTTCCAGAATCCATAACGCCAGTACTGGCGCATCAGTTCCAACAGCGTTGGACGTGCAAAATAGATGGAACGGATCGAGGGATCGAGCCAGATCTTCCCACCCTGCGCCCTGAGGCGCGCGTTGAATTCATAATCTTCATTCGAGAGCAGAGATTCATCAAAGAGACCCACCTGTTCGATCAGTGTGCGGCGGAAGGACCCAAAGGGCACCGTATCGACTTCGGCAGCATGTTTCGCGTGACGGTACAACGCGTCGCCCACACCCAGCGGATGCGCGGCAGCGGCGGCAATGGATTCCGCGATCCAGGTCCCGGCGCCCGGGCGAATCTCCCAGACGCCGCCGACGTTTGCGCCGCGCCCGGCGGCATGGGCGGAAACGCAGTTCGTCACATAATCGGGATAGGGCTTGGAGTGCCCGTCGAGGCGAAGCAGGATCTCGCCGCGCGCCGCCTCGATGGCACGATTCAAGCCCGCGGGGATGGAGCGCTTCGGGTTCTCCACGAGGCGCACACACAGGTCAGGAAAGTCTTTTTGAAACTGAGCAATTGCCTCCCGCGTTCCGTCGCTGGAAAGCCCATCGGCAATGATCACTTCCATCTCGAGGCGCGGGTACGTTTGCTCCAGGAGAGCCTCCAGCAGCAAACGGATGGTGGATTGCTCGTTATAACAGGGAACGATGATGGAAACTCTTGGCGTCATAATACGAATGACGAGCACGAAGTGCGCGTACGGACTACAATGATAATGCCTTATTCGTAATCCGTGAAATTAGTTTCGCTCAGGCGGCAAGCGGCAGATGGATCACAAAGGTTGTCCCACGCCCCACCTCGCTGCGGACGCTAATTCTACCACCATGTGCCTGGAGGATTTCCTTCACAATCGCCAGACCGAGACCCGCGCCGCGCTCTTCCCCACCCGCGCGTGACCGATCGGCCTGATAGAACCGGTCGAAGAGGTATGGCAGCGCTTCCTGCGGGACGCCTTCGCCTGTATCCGTTATGGATATTTCCATCTCCGCCCCGGCATTCCGTGCCGAAAGAGTCACCTGTCCACGGGCCGGGGTAAACCGCAAGGCGTTGTCCACCAGATTCGTGAAAACCTGCGCCAGCCTGTCGCCATCGCCGGTCAAAGCGAGCAGGTCTTCAGGGATATCCAGTTGCAAACTCACCTCAGCCTTTTGTGCCTGCGGGGCGAACTTTTCAATGATCGTGCGAAGCAATCCGCCCGGATCCAGCGGGGACATTTTCAGGTCAGCTGTGCCTGCTTCCAGGCGCGCCAGATCGAGCAAATCGAGCGCCATGCGATGCATGCGCCCCGCTTCGTTATGGATGATCTGCGCAGCCTGTCTGCGCGCCTCGGGCGTATCGGCTGTATCGTCCAGGATCGCCTGCGCAAAGCCCTGGATGGACGTCAGCGGAGTCTTCAGCTCATGCGAAACATTCGCGACAAAATCCCGCTGGGACCTTTGCGTGCGTTGTACGCGCGCGACCATCGAATTGAAGGCGCGCGTCAAGTCCTGCACTTCATGGGGTCCGCGCGGGGACACCGATTTCATTTCCTCTGAGGGGTACTTCCGCGCAGTCAGGATTACTTGCTGTAACGGGTCTGCCACCCAGCGCGACAGTGCAAAGGCCAGGATCAGGGAAAGCAGAAGCGCGATCACACCGCCTTCCAGCACCGGAAGCAGTAATTCATCCCGAAAGATGGTCAGGACTGGCACGCGCGGACGCGGCGTCGCGACGACCAGAATACGATCCCGCGTTAAGCGCTTGAATGTGTAAAGCCAGACGGCGCCATTGGCATCCCTGACTCTTTGTGAATCGCGTTCCAGCAAACTGCGCCGCGGGAAAGGCAGGGCGGAAGCAGCGGGGTTTGTATCGAAGACCAGTTCATGATTGGCGCTGAACAGGAGCACACGCACGTTATATGTTTGTTCGATTTCCTCGAGCAATTGCGGATTTCCAATGAATCTTTGCGGAGCAGCGGTGATCCGGCTTTGTGCCGTCCGCAAACGTTCCTGCGCCTGACGGGAAAGCACCGGATTCCGGATCAAAAAGACGAGCAGCACAACCAGCACAATGCCCAACGCGATGCTGATCACGAAAGCATAACTTAACCAGAGGCGGGCGCGCAGGGATGTGAACATAACTCAATTATGGAGTCTGGGAGCTTGCTCCCAACTTTCTGGCAGCAAGCTGCCGGACTCCAAAGTTATTTGGATTTCCTGTAAGCATTCAACTCGTAGCGCAGGGTGGTCAGCAGGTCATAGAGCTCATCGATTTCTTCCTGCACCAGCACAGCCCAGGGAGCGTAGAAATATTCGTTGGTTGAACGCTCGACCTGTTCGCGGAGTTCCTTTCCTTTTCGTGTCGGGCGGAATGCCTCGGGGCGGTCTGCCTGCTCAGCCCAGCCCACTTCCACGGCAGCCTGGACGGCAATCTCATAATCTTCCACTTCATAGCCGCGGAATGACATAATCTCTGCCATTTGCCCGGCATTGACCGCATCCCCTTTCCAGAGCGAACCAAGGACCAGCCAGACAATCCCGGCCTGATTGAAATGCGGGCGCGCAGCCGAAAGATGTGAATCGTCGCGATAGGCATACATGTCCATCAAGTATTCCCTGATCTGCGCGAGCAGAGGGCTGTGTTCATCCGCCACGCGAAAGCGGTTGAAGATCGCCCATTTTTCAGGCGGCTGGCGGGTTAATTTGCTTTCAGTAACGATCTGCTTCAATAAGATGACCAGTCGCTCCAGGTCGCTGTCAGGCATGGAGAAAAAACCCGCTAACTGCTCATCCCCTGCCTGAATGATTTTACGAACGCTCTCACGCGCTTCGTCGGTGACTCGCGAACTCCCGTCCTGCAAGGGCTCGACCCAGCCCTTCATGTTGAGACGCGCAAAATTCTTTTCGAATCGTTCAGGGTTTGAAAATGGGTCTCTCTTTTGGAAATCTTCTGTTGAAAAGTAATCCAGCCCGAACTCACTGTAGAGATAGAGTTCGATCGGAATATTGTCCCGATCCGCAGTCTCTTCGATGCGGCTTTCGGTGATCCGCCAGAACTCCTGAATCAGGGAGTACATCACGGGCCAGAATTTGAGCAGGGGTTCGATATTCATCTTCACCAGCGCCTGAGTAAAAACCTAGGATGGAACGAGCAGCTTATAACCAACGCCTGTCACAGTTTCGATCCTGACGGAACTCTCCTCAAGTTTCCTGCGCAGATGTGCCACGTGCACATCCACAGTACGCGTCTGGCCGTAGAAGTCAAAACCCCAGGCTTTTTGCAGGATCTGCTCGCGGCTGAGGACGAGTCCGCGGTGTTCCGCCAGGGTCAGGAGCAGGTCAAATTCCTGGGCGCGCAGGCTGATGACACGGGAGCAGAGACGGACTTCGCGCCGGGCAGGGTCGACCGTCAGATCACCGAGCTGGATAGGAGCGGCGTCAGCCACCTTTCTCTCTCCGCGTCGCAAAATCGCTTTGACGCGCGCCACCAGTTCACGCGGATTGAACGGCTTGGTCAGGTAATCGTCGGCGCCGAGTTCCAGGCCGAGGACCTTATCGATATCCTCATCGCGCGCGGTGAGCATCAGAACGGCGATCGAATTTTGCGAAGCCCGCAAACGGCGGCAGACCTCGAAGCCATCCAGTTTGGGAAGCATGACATCCAGCACGACCAGTGTCGGGCGTCGACGCGCGGCCTCAGCCAGTGCGGCTTCCCCATCATTCGCAGACTCGACGCGGAAACCTTCGCGTTCAAGATACATACGTGCCAGCTGCACGATGGAGGGTTCGTCATCTACGAGGAGAATGAGTTCATTCATGTTTCTCGATGATTCAGGCTTCTTAACACGAAGGGCGCAAAGGGACACAAAAGGTTTTAATCTCCTTGGTGGACTTCGTGTCCTTTGTGTTTGGATGAATCAGTCGCCGCGGGTGGGGTTGAGCAGAGCGACACATTCGATCTCAACCAGGGCGCCTTTAGGCAATGCTGCCACCTGGACGGTGCTGCGCGCCGGAGGGTTTTCCGCAAAGAACTCGGCGTAGACCGCATTCATCCTGGCGAAATCGCCCATATCCTGCAGAAAGACAGTCGTCTTGATCACAAACCTCAGACCCGAGTCGGCGCTTTCCAGCACGTGCTTGAGATTGGTCAGCACCTGACGGGTCTGCGCTTCGATGCCTCCGTCGACGAGTTCCATCGTCCCCGGGTCGAGCCCGATCTGTCCGGCTGTGAATATCAAATCCTCAGCCAGGATTGCCTGCGAGTACGGTCCAATGGCTTTTGGCGCTTTTTCGGTGGAAACGATTTTCTTGCCTTCAGTTGTGTACATTCTATCCTCACATATTTTAAGAGATGAACGGTGAGGTGATTGTACTTCTGATTGCAGAAAATTTTAAGGTGACAATCACTTGTCCCCACTCCGCACAAAAGTGACTGTCACCTCCAGATTACTCGGCTATGGGGTAGGCCGCGGATTGGCTTCCCGGAAGTCCCGGATCGCTTCGCGCAAGGCTCTGCCTGTGCCGCCCATGGCGTCTTTGAACTCCTTGAATTTCGCGCGCATGGCATTGACCGTTTCCTGCGCCCTGGCAGCGTCGGTCACCTTGCCATTCTCATCGAAGCCCTGATGCGAATTGACGATGCCTTTGGCGCTCTCATAAATGGGATGTGCATCCTTCAGTGCAGCCTCGAACGCGTCCAGCGCGGCTTGCACGGCGGAGACATCCTTGCCGTTTGCCTTGGCGCGGTCGATCAACTTCTGGACTCTCTCTATGAACGCACCGTCACGTTCGAAACCCTTTCCCATGCGTTCATAGATGCGGAGTTGGCGCGCCCAGACCCGTTCCAGCCGCTCGTTAGAGAGCTGCCTCTCCCCTGGCGCAGGCGGATCGTACTCCCCCGCCGCGGATACGCTGACGAACGGCAGGCTCGCCACCCCCAGCGCGGCGACGAGCGCAATCAAAATGGTCTTCCTGAATAGCATTTTCATCGCGAACCTCCTTTGTTAGGTTACGATGATTGTAGGTCGCGGGAGTTATGGAGGTATGATGGGGTTGTAAAATCTCTGTAAAATAAGTTCTACAAGGTTAACCGTGTAGTAAATTACTACAGTGAACTAAGCGTGAGGCGATTACAAAAAACAAGGTAAATCTAACAGTTCTGGGACTTCTTCCGTTAACCATTTTCTAACAAAGTAAATTGACGAAAGTGGTAAATAATAAAGAACATTAGTGCTATAATTGGATCTATGAGTTGTTATGCGAATGTAAGTTGACACAATATCAAAATTGATATATACTCAAAAATGCAACAACAAAGTAACGACATTCCTCCCTTTGATGAGCGCGGGAATTTGCCCTCTGGAATACACAAATCAACTATTGATGATGTTGTGCACTATTTTGGCTCAAAATCCTTGAAAAGGAAACAGTTAGCGAAAAACCTAAAAATTTTTTATGATGTGGTCAGCTATTACGCAAAATCAATTTATGTTGATGGGAGCTTTGTAACTAGCAAGCTTTCTCCAAGTGATATCGATATTCTAATTGTTTTTCCTAATCATATTCGGTTTAATACCAATGTTGAAAGGCGTGTTGCAGATTTCCTAAACAATTACGGAAAATTTAAACTGCATATTTTTGTATGCTTTGAAACGGACTTGGAAAGAGAAGCATATTGGACAGATTGGTTCACTAAAACTAAAAAAGATGAGAATGGCAGACAATTCCCAAAAGGAATAATTTCTCTGGAGGTAAGAAATGATTAAAAGTTCAGTTCAATTGAAGTGCGCCGAAGAGAGACTGGGGTCAGTACGGCAATTGATTTCTGAATATAACGAAAAATATTCTGGAATAGAACTTGAACTTTACAGTGCCCCATTAATCGTTGAAGAACGCCAGCTATTGGCAGAAATAGTCGAATATAAAAAATTAAAAGAATTACCATTTGTTGGTGCAATAAATTACTTGCACTATCAATCGCTATTAATTGATAATATCGGTGAACTTCTTTCAAAACTAAGGATTGCGGCAAAATTGTCCCAATCAGAGATGGCTCAAAAACTAGGGTGGGAGCAGTCTAACCTGTCTCGCTTTGAAAGTGAAAACTATAACTCTCAAACAATTAATAAAATCGTTGAGTATGCAAGCGCTTTAGGAATATGGTTGCATATATTTCCTTCTTTAAGCGAGGATTTAGAAATACGAGCCGAGAAGAGGCATGATATAGAAATAAAGAATGTAAGATCATTTGACACTGTATCCACTTCTTTAACTACTTCGAGTGATATTACTACCAGTGATGTGCCTATACAGAAGTATGTTGTTTCTAGTGCTAAACAACATATTCTAGCTTCCGATATAGAAAAGCAAGATCTAGCTTCGACATAGTTGATAAAGGACGTAAAATGAAACTTTTGCGCTCAGAAAGTACAAAGATTGTTCTCGTAAGGCAAAATCAAATACCGATAGTCAAAATAGCTAATCCTAAATACGTTAATGATTTAGTAAAGCTGTATAGCTTTGCTGCAGTTAATCAATTACAAGATCCAGGTACTGGCAATTTTGGGATTAATTTCAACAACGGCATTTATGTAGTAGATGGGAAAGAGATAGCAATTGAAGGTCTTACAATTGAAACGCGAAAAATTATTATTCAAATGGAAGGTTCTTCTGAGGATGCCGAAGCATTTTACAATATAGTAAAAAAGTATTTATCTGATCTAGTAGAAATTCATCAAGAAGATTTGCTAGTTCCAGTCATTGTAGTTGATGAGACAGTATTGATTTCCGAGTTAAAGTTTTCTCCACATAAATTGTTTTCAAATATCTTATATAACCAGGTCTCTGAGAATCTACTAGCCAGGGCTTCCAACGAAATTTCCACCACTAGGCTTGGAAATCTGGCGTTAACTTTTCATCTTGATTACGAACCAATTGACTTCCCATTGCTTGCCGATAATAGATTAAGCCTTAGCAGGAAAGAATTTAGTATTCAGGTTGCTCCCGGTTATGGAGTTAATGACCGAGTGTTTATTACAAAAGCACCTCTTAACACTAATAATCATATTGAGTTTTTGAAGGATTTAGAGACAGTATTAGAGAAGTAACATCAGCGTAAAATCAAAATCCCGTTCACAATAAGCAGATTTTGATTAGCTGTATTTGATTGATATCATGTTGAGAATTTGAATCTCAAACCTAGTGGTTTTGAGTTCTGTTTTAAAACCTACATATTCAAGAGTTTTATGTCAGAGTTGGGTAGGATTTTACTAATTTTTTAACTACGAGCGACCAAACTACTAAACTCTCCTCAGCACCAGCATCGTCAGGTCATCGGCGGGAGGCATATCCTGCACGAAGTTCAACAAAGACTTTTCGACCGCGTCCAACAGGTCGGAGGCTGTCGAGCAGGGCGTGGAGCGGATTGCTTCGAGGAGGCGTCCTTCGCCGTAGAAATCACCTTCGGCGTTGAAGGATTCGGTCAAGCCGTCAGTGTAGAGGAATAGATTGTCACACCTTTCGATTTTGATCATGCGCTGTTCGACAGGTTCGCCGGTCACCACGCCCAACGCGATTGCGGTGCGAGTCAGTTTTTCGATGCCCCCATCCTGTTTCACCCACAACGGCGGGTTGTGCCCGGCGTTGACGTAGGTCAGTTCATTGGTTTGCATATCCAGCACGGCATAGACGGCGGTGACGAACATTCCCTGTTTCGTATCGGGGATCAACAGGTCGTTGACGCGCCGCATCGCCTCGGCGGGAGAGTCCGCGTCGATGACGGCCGCCCGGACGAGGGTCCGCGTGAGCGCCATGAAGAGGGCCGCCGGAACGCCCTTGTCCGCGACATCCGCGATGAAGAGTCCCAGGCGTCCGTCTGGCAGGTCGAAGACGTCGTAGAAATCGCCGCCCACCTGGCGGGCCGTCTTCCAGCGCGCGGCGAGTTCCCAGTCTTCAAACTGCGGCAGGGATTCAGGGATGAACGTCTGCTGGATCTGGCGCGCCAGCTGCACTTCCGTTTCGAGGCGTTCGCGTACGACCATCTCTTTTTGCAGCATGTCGTTTTGAATGGCAAGCGCCGCCTGTTGGGCGATGCCGCTGATGATCTCCAGCCGGCGCGCCCGGAAACGCAAGCCGCCCGGCGCTTCCTCGACCAGCATCACGCCATAGAGATCATCCCTGACCGCGATGGGTACCGCGAACAGGAACGCGCCGGGATTGCCAAGATTGACCTCCTGATGCGTGTCCAGGGAAATCCAGGCATGCAAGCCTCGCTGCTCATCGAGCTGGCAGGCGCACAAACCGGTTACGTCACGACAGGCATCCAAAAAGGCAAATTCACCGGGGGCAAAGGAACGATTCCAGAAGACCTTTTCCTCCTCCTCGTCCAAGCCGTATTCCTGCGAAGGGCTGAAAATATTCTTTTCCGCGTTCCATTGATACAACGCGGCGCGCTCCACACCCACCAGGATCGGCATGATGCGGATGATCGTTCCCAGGATTTCATCCAGATCGTTCAGGCTCACGACCGCCTGCGCCACCTGCAGCAGGGCGGCAGAGGCATAGGCCTGTTCCTGGGCGGTATCGTAGAGGCGGGCGTTCTCGATCGCGACCGCGGCATAACTTGCGAAGGTGGTGGTCATCGCCTGCGCCTCATGACCATATCGGCCAGGCGTGCTGTGAGAAAGCGTTATGACACCATAGGGCTGATCGCCAACCCGCAGAGGTGCAGCCAAACCCGAATAATCCTGTCCATAACCCGCCACCAGACCGGTGATCCAGATCGGGTCGGATGACTTCCGGATGACAGGGTCTTTGGAGGAGAGCACATTCATCAGCCTTTCGTAGGCTTCCGGGGAAGCATAGAGTGCCTGCTCGAGCGCATCCTCATCGCAATTATGGCAGGCGGCGAGATACAACTCGTCATCCTCCAGCAGCCAGATCGCCGAGATATCCACCGGAAGGTTGCGATCCAATTCCGAGAGGATAGCTTCCAGCACGTCATCCACACTGGCATCGGCGGAGACCAGACCCGCGACCTCGCGCAGGCCATCCGCGATCTGGCGCCGCCATTGCTCGGTGCGGTACAAGTCCGCGTTGTGGATGGCGGTGGCGATATTATCGGCAACTGCTTCGAAGATCAGGCGGTCATCTTCTGTGAATGCATTGGGTTTGTCTGACTGAATATCGAGCACACCGACCACTTCATCCCGGTACAGGAGCGGAATGCCGAGTTCCGCATTGGTATCTTCCGGCGGAAGCGGCGAGGGACGGTAGCGTTCATCCTGCTTTGTGTCGTTCGCGAGAACGGTTTTGCCGGCACGCGCCACCCAGGGAATGATTCCCTCGGGATCATCGAGAGATAACGTGAATCCCACCAGGTCCCGGCTGTGTGCTCCGCTCCCCGCTTCGTACTGGATCAGCCGCCGATTGCCATGCACGCTGAACAGGTGAACGTAAGGATAGCCAAACCGTTCATGGATCAGGGCGGCGGCGTTGTTCATCAGCGTTTTCAGTTCCAGGGAAGAACTGACGCTCCGGCTGACCTCCGCGACCAGCGCCAGTTGATCGGCGCGGCGGCGCAAGCCGTTGTACAAGCGCGCAGCTTCCACGGCGCGCGCAATCGTGTCTGCCAGGGAGCCCAGGATCAGCAGATCGTTGGGATGGAAGGCATCCGGCTGGTCGCTTTGCACGTCCAGCACACCCAGCACACGGTCTTCGATCTTGAGCGGGAGGACGACCTCCGAACGGGTCTCCGGCAGGCTGTCGATGAAACGGAAGCGCGGATCCTGCTTGGCATCGTTGACGATGAGCCGTTCTCCCTGCGCCGCGGCCTGTCCGATCAACCCCTGACCGATCTCCACCTGCAAGGCGACCGCTCCGCCGGAGGCGGGATCTGCCTTGCGTTTGCCTTTACGCGGAGCCGAGGCACTGGAACGGAAGCGCAGGGAGGAGGAATCCTCCGGCAGGGTGAACATCGCAACGTAGTAGTAGTGAAACGTTTGCTGGATAAGCTCCGTCACGCGGCTGGCAAGTCGATCCACATCCAGGACATTGGCGATCTGCGCGCTGACCTCCCGCACCAGATTCAACTGATTCAGGCGGAAGCGTTCCACCGCGACGCGATGAGAGGCAATTAGACTGACTGCCACCGCGCCGGCCAGTCTTTCGAGCAATTCCAGCTCACGCTGTTTGAATTCGGGACCCTCTTTGCGGGTGACTTGAATCGCTCCCAACGCCAGCCCCTGCTCGATCAGCGGGATGGCAACCCAGGCTTCGCGCTGAGGGTGTCGAAGGGCGGCACGTGAAACGCCCCGCTTGGCGGCCTTCGCACGCTCCTGCTTTGTGCATACCCGTCCCTCTTTCAGGGCGCGCTGCATCCCCGCTAATTCAGGTTCGTCAGGAAAAACCTCCCCTTCTTCAATGTTTGGCAAACGGAAAACTTTTTCATCGAGCCAAACGTCTACATCTCCCGTAACCAGGCGGGAGGTCATGGCAACGATATGGTCACGCTGAACAGCCAGGGAGGCAGCATTGACGATCTGTTCCCCCAGGCTGGCAATGTCACGCCAATCTGATGAAAGCGGAGAACGTGAAACGCCTGCCATGCCGATTACCTCTTGCGTTTGGTCATTGTCAATACGTTACTCTTGTTAGGTCCCGGCCTGTAATCGACCTCGTCCATTAATTTGCGCATCAGGAAGATACCCAATCCGCCAATTTTGCGGTCAGAGAGATCAGCCTTCAGGTCGGGTGCAGGAACTTCAGAGGGGTCGAACGATTCGCCCTGATCGGTCAAAACAATGGTAATGACGTCACCCTGCATGCCACAGGATAATTCCAGAACTTTTCCGGGCAGGTTGTGATAGGCATGCTCGATGATATTCGAGGCGGCTTCATCCGCGGCCAGCTGGATGTTATAGACATCCTTATCACTAAAGCCGCCTTTCCGTGCGATTTTCCCTACGAATTCCCGAATCTCGTCAAGATTTTCAAACCTGGCGGCGAATTGGACAGTCTTCATACGGCAGAATTAAAAGCCGCCTCCGCGAAGATCACGGAAGGCAGCTTCCTTCCATAATAAAATTTCAACGACTCCAGCCTGGCAGACAAAACCTAGAAATGTCCCACTGCCTGAAGAGGGTCATCAAAGGTCTTGAAGAGTTCTGTAAAACCAGCCAGGTCCAATGCTTCACGAATGCGTTCGGGAACCGAGACCAGGACCACCTCGCCGCGATTGTAGCGCTTGCAATTGCGTTGTGCGGCCAAAAGAGCCCGGAAGCCCGCACTGGACATGTATTCCAATTCGCTCATATTGATCACGATTTTATATTTGCCGCCATCATTGGCAGCTTCCAGCGCCTGCGCCAACTGTGGAGCCGTAGCACTGTCTATACGCCCCTTGACCGCGATCATGTCACAATGCTTGAACTCCTGAACTGTAATATCCATAAAACTCCTCCGGGTTGAAAGTCCTGTGCTGATTGGAAGAAATTATATCACCAGCGCAGCACACCGCAAAGCGGCAGTGTGGATGGGGTGCGCTAAAAAGTTGTTAGGAAATTTTGACCGCCGGGGCTAAAGCCGCCCGCTCAGCACGTGAAAGTCCTCCGGACTGGCGC
>JAFGCG010000119.1 GCA_016932715.1 Anaerolineales bacterium | reverse complement strand
CCGGCGTTCACCTGTTAAAAAGGAATTATAGCACAAATGTTCTTGGGTCAGTTCCAGCATAATCTCGATGACAAGGGCCGCCTGATGATCCCGGCGCGCTACCGCGAGTTGCTGGCAGCGGGGGCTTTCATCACGCAGGGCTTTGACAAATGTCTGATGGTGATGACCGAGGTCTACTTCAAACAGGTTTATGACCGCATCAATGCCATGAACCTGGCTGACCCAACGGCACGTCTCCTCCGCCGTCTCATCCTTTCGAATGCCTATCCCGTCGAAGTCGATAAAGTCGGGCGTATTCTGGTTCCACAGAATTTACGCCAAGTGATCGCGCTGGCAAGCGAAGCGATCGTTGCCGGGCAGGGCGAATACTTCGAAGTCTGGACGCCTGCGGAATGGAACGAGCAGATGGCTCAGTTGCAGGATATCGAAACGAACAACCAGCGTTTCGCCACGCTCGATCTTTCCAAAGGTTTTTCGTCGTCATCATGACGGCCGTTGGTCGTCATGATGAACGATTCGCCGCATCAACCTGTACTTTACCAAGAGATTATACACGCGTTGCAACCCAGAGGCGGGGGCCGCTATGTGGATGGGACATTAGGCGCGGGCGGACATGCCCGCGGCATGCTGGAGGCATCTGCGCCAGATGGGCAACTGCTGGGTCTCGATGTAGACCCGCAGGCGCTCGCGCTCGCTCGTAAGAACTTGGCTCCTTACGAGGGGCGTATCCATCTGGCGCAAGCCTCCTACACCTCTCTCTCCACGCAGCTGGCGCAGCTGCAATGGGACGCAGTGGACGGTATCGTGCTCGACCTCGGTGCCTCTTCGATGCAGTTCGATACACCCGGGCGAGGTTTCTCCTTCCTGCACGATGCTCCCCTGGACATGCGCTTCGGACCGCATCTGCCCCAGACCGCCGCCGATTTGGTGAACAAGTCCTCAGAACGGGAACTGGCGGACTTGATCTACCGATACGGCGAGGAGCGGGACTCTCGCAAGATCGCAGGCGCGATCGTCAAGGCGAGACCGCTCCATACCACCCGTGAGCTGGTCGCCGCCATCGAATCGGTGTCTCCCCGCAGAGGCGACCGGCTTCATCCAGCCACACGGACATTCCAGGCGCTGCGGATCGCGGTGAATGAGGAACTGGCTGCGCTTGAGGAAGTGCTTCCCCAGGCGGTGGCAGCCCTCGGCGCAGGAGGAAGACTTGCAGTCATCTCGTTCCATTCGCTGGAAGATCGCATCGTCAAGGATTTCTTCCGCGAGCAGAGCAAGGATCTGGTCAATCCGCCTTACGAACAGATCTACGCAGAAGAACACAAGGCAACGCTAAAAGAGGTCAATCGAAAACCAATTACGCCTTCGGAGACAGAGATTAAGAGTAATCCGAGGGCAAGGAGTGCGAAACTTCGCATTGTAGAAAAATTGTAAGTCTTACGATCTAAACACGAAGGGCACAACGTGCCACAAAGGGGAAAAGATCTGAATTTTTTCCTTCGTGACCCTGGTGTCCTTTGTGTTTAGTTCACGACCATCGCCCAGATAAAAAGGTCGTTATGCAAGGACAGGCTACTCAAATCATCCATGCGTATAAGCAAGCCCCCTGGCGTGTTCAGCGCCAGTGGATTGGCGCGTTCCTGCTCATCGTGATTGGCGGCGCCATGATCGCGGCGCTCTATCTCGATGTGACTGCGCGCGCGGCTGTGGCGGGCCGCGAGATCCAGGAACTAAGGCTTGAAATTACGAGGATCCAGCGCGAGAACGCTGACCTCGAGACGCAGCTCGCTGATTTGACCTCCACGGCTGCAATGCGGCAGCGCGCGGCGGCACTGGGTTATCGGCCTGTGAAGCCTGGCGAACTGGATTATGTGGCTGTTCCCGGCTTTTTCAAACCGGAGCCGGACATTCTCCTGGCGGCAGAAGATAGGACCCCGCGTGTGGAAACCCAACCGACGGAATACACACAATCCCTGCTGGAATGGTTCGATGAGCGCATCGAACTTGGAGGCGCGCGGGTACCATGAGACAACAGTACGCGGTCCGTTCCCTGATCATTGTCGCCTGTTTCGTGCTGGTTGGGCTGGGCGTCATCGTGCAGATGATCCGCATTCAAAACAGCGAGGCGGCGATGATCTTCCTGTTACAGGGTGACCGGTACGCGGGCGAGTTTCAGATGTTCTACCCGGAACGCGGCGAGATCTATGACCGCAACGGCCATCTCCTGGCAGGCAACCGGACGGTCTATGAGGTGGGTGTAAGTCTCAGTGAAATGGAGAACCCCGATTCCATGTCCTATATCCTCGGCACCTATCTGGGACTCACCTACGACGAGGTCTATAAGAAACTGACGGGATCGCCGGAAAGCTGGGAATACATTGTCATTCAGGATTACGTCGGTGCGGAGACGGTCGCGGCGTTGCAGCAGCTGCTCCAGCAATTGGAGGATGCCGACGATCCTCGTTTGAGTGGATTGGCGTTCAAGCCGCATTTGCAGCGCAGCTATCCCGAAAAGGATTTGGCATCCAATGTGCTGGGGTTTGTCACGCGCGACGGCCGAGGTTATTTTGGAATCGAAGAGAAATACAATGACCTGCTGGCAGGTCATCCCGTGCAGATCTGGGTGCCGCGCGACCCCAACAAAGCCAGTGAAATTCCCAGGGTGCCGAATGGCACCACGCTCGTCCTGACCTTGAATCGCGACCTGCAGGCAAAAGTGGAGACCATTCTCGATCAGGCGCTCGTCGATTACGGCGCGCAAAACGGTACGATTCTTGTGATGGACCCGCGCAATGGCGACATCCTCGCCATGGCTGCCACCCCGCGTATGGACTTGAACAATTACGGCAATTATTTTTCCCTCTACGACAATGGCAGCCAGTACAACCGCGCCATTGGCATGGCATACGAGCCCGGCTCGGTCTTCAAAGTCCTGACGATGGCAGCTGCCCTGGATGTGGGAACCGTACGCCCGGAGACCACATTTATCGATACCGGTTCGATTCAGGTCGGAGGCATCACCATCCAGAACTGGAATCGTGAGTCGTGGGGCCAGCAGAATATGGTCGGCTGTCTGCAGCATTCATTGAATGTTTGTCTGGCATGGATCTCCTCGGAGATGGGCGTACAAAGCTTCTACAGTTACATGGAACGCTTTGGTCTGGGCCATGCCACAGGCATCGACCTCGCCGGGGAAGCCATTGGCAGGCTCAAGGTCCCAGGGGATGGCGACTGGTACCCTGTGGACCTCGGCACCAACGCATTTGGTCAGGGCGTCAGTGTGACGCCCCTGCAAATGCTGACGGCTGTCTCTGCGATTGCCAATGATGGCAGGATGGTCACACCCCATATGTTATATGCCATGCTGCGTGATGGCCATCAATACAATGTACCATCACAATACGCCGGTTCCCCCATTTCTGCCGAGACTGCCCATACATTGAATGACATGCTGGCGATCTCCCTGGAGCAGGAATCCTCGCTGGCGCTTCTGCCGGGTTATCGTCTCGCTGGCAAAACCGGTACCGCCCAAATCCCAACGGATTACGGCTATGACGTCTCGCGTACCAATGTCTCCTTCGTAGGTTGGGGACCGGTGGATGACCCACAATTCATGGTGTACATCTGGCTGCAAACTCCCACGACCTCCATCTGGAGTTCCGAGACAGCCGCGCCGGTTTTCTCACAAGTTGCTGAACAGACTGTTATCGTACTTAATATTCCGCCTGACGTTGTTCGTGGTCAATTGATATCGAAATAACATGCTGACACTCGCTGACGCACTCGAAGCCCTGACGAATTTTCGTCCGATTGCCACAACGGTCATCACCGAAGCGGTGATCGACGCGCGGCAGGTGATCCCCGGTTCCCTGTATGTCGCTGTCCCTGACGAAAAAGGGGATGCGCATGATTTCCTCGCAGAAGCTTTTCGACGGGGCGCCTCTTTCGCTTTGATCCAGCGGGACGTCAACGATTCCTTCCGGACCCTGGACCTGCGTGCCGTTGCCTCCATGGATGCGCTGCCCCGGGAGGATCTTGTCCCGCCGCTGTGCCTGCGCGTGGACAATACCGTCGCTGCGCTGCAGCAGATCGCGCGCTACTGGCGCCGCAAACTGGATCTGCGCGTGGTCGGCATTACGGGCAGTGTGGGCAAATCCACAACCAAGGAATTGGTGGCGGAAGTCCTCAGTACACGCTACCGAACGCTCAAAAGCCCGGGCAACCTGAACAACGAAATTGGGCTGCCGCTGACCATGCTGCGATTAAGCTCAGGCTACCAGTATGCTGTCTTCGAGATGGGATTCTATGTGCCGGGTGAGATCGCATTTCTCTGCGACATTGCCCTGCCGCAGATCGGTGTGGTGACGAATGTGGGTACGGTGCATGCAGAACGCGCCGGCTCACAGGAAGCCATCGCACGCGGGAAGGCTGAATTAGTCCAGGCGCTGCCCCAGGCTCCGGAAGGGGTGGCAATTCTGAACTTCGATGACCCCTGGGTCCGCCGGATGGAGGAGAAGACCAAGGCGCGCATCTTCTTCTATGGTCTGTCCCGTGAAGCCAATCTCTGGGCAGATCATGTGACAGGCCTGGGCCTGGAAGGGATCCGTTTTCGCCTGCATTACCAGGGGGAGACGCTGCATGCGCGCATTCCATTGATCGGCCGCCATTCCGTCCACACGGCCTTGCGCGCGGCTGCGGTGGGACTCATGGAAGGCTTGAACTGGCAGGAAATCCTGGAGGGTCTCAATCAGGGCCATACGCAATTACGCCTCGCGGCGGTCCGCAGCCCATCTGGCGCGCTGCTGCTCGATGACACCTACAATGCCTCTCCCGAATCGATGCTGGCGGCGCTGACCCTGCTCGATGAGCTGGAAGGCCGTAAAGTGGCTGTGCTGGGCGATATGCCCGAACTTGGTCCCTATGAGCGCGGCGGGCATGAGATGGTGGGCCTGCGCGCCGCACAGGTGGCAAATCTCCTGCTGACGCTGGGCGCGCGCGCCCGCCTCATTGCCGAAGCGGCACGCCGCGCCGGCATGAAGAAATCTGCCGTTCTCGAGTTCGATGAATTCGAGCCGCTGATGGAGTGGTTGAACGCCAATTTGACAAAAGAAGATGTTGTGCTGGTTAAAGGTTCTCAGGGGCTGCGCATGGACCGCATCACGTCGCTGCTGGAGGCGCGTTCATGAAACAAACTACGTTCGTCCTGGGCCTTGCGATGCTTTCCTTTGTCATGACCGTGATCTGGGGCCCGCCGCTGCTGCGCGTGCTCCGTCATTTCAAGGTTGGCAAGCTGATCCGCGTGGACGAACCGGGTCACCACAATGTGAAGATGGGCACGCCGACGATGGGCGGAGTCATGTTCATCCTGCCGGTGCTGATGCTGACTGCCATGCTCAATGCGGCGACGCTCATCGGCTTCACCGTGATCGGGCGTTCCGTGCTGATACCGCTGATCGTGCTGGTCAGTTATGCGGCGCTCGGCGCGATCGACGATTGGCAGGGCATCCGCGGCAAACGGCGCGGCGAAGGGATGCGTGCCCGCACGAAATTCCTGGCGCAGGTTCTGCTGGCCCTTGGAACAGCCCTTGTATTGAAATATGTTTTGGAAGTTCCTGAATTGCGCCTGCCTGGCGTCAAAGGCGACATGGAACTTGGCTTATGGTACATCCCGATTGCGGCGTTCATTATCGTAAGCGAATCGAACGCTATTAATTTTACAGATGGACTCGATGGTCTGGCAGGGCTGATCTCGGCAACGATCTTTGCCGCGTTTGGCGGCATCGCCCTCATGCAGGGCCAGTTCTATCTGGCGCGCTTCTGTTTCACCATTGTTGGCGCCCTCTTCGGTTTCCTCTGGTTCAATGTGCATCCCGCAGAACTCTTTATGGGGGATACGGGGTCACTGGCGCTGGGCGCCACGCTGGCTGTGGTGGCCCTGATGACGGGTCAATGGCCGCTGCTGCTGGTCATTGCAGTCATTCCCCTGAGCGAGGCTCTGAGCGTTGTGATCCAGGTGACGTATTTCAAACTGACCAAAGGGAAACGTTTCTTCAAGATGGCTCCGCTCCATCTGCATTTTGAATTGCTCGGCTGGAGTGAAACACAGGTTGTGCAGCGTTTCTGGCTGATCGGTCTGCTCACCGCGATGGTCGGCATCGGATTGGCATTGGTGTAGGCAATGAACGATTGGAATGGCAAGCGTGTCCTTATTCTGGGAGCCGCCCGCCAGGGCCTGGCGCTGGCGCGCTGGCTTACCCTGCATGGCGCACGCGTCACGCTGAGCGATATGCGCGCTGAAACGGAATTACGCGCGGCGCGCGAGTCGCTTGCCGGATATCCGATCACCTGGGCGCTCGGCAGGCATCCGCTCGAGCTGCTGGACTCTACCGATGTGCTCTGCCTCTCCGGCGGAGTCCCGCTCACGCTGCCGATCGTGGCGGAAGCCTCGAAGCGAGGCATTCCCCTTTCGAACGATTCGCAGATCTTCATGGAAGTGGTTCCCTGCCGGACGATCGGGATCACCGGTTCATCCGGCAAGACCACCACCACGACGCTCGTCGGCCGGATGGCGAAGAATGCCTATGGCAGGAAAGCCTATATCGGCGGCAACATCGGCGACCCGTTGATCAATTATGTGGACACCATGAAGGCCGATGACATTGCCGTCCTTGAGATTTCATCTTTTCAACTGGAGCAGATGACGATCTCACCCAATGTCGCCGCGATCCTGAATATCACGCCGAATCACCTCGACCGGCATGGCACGATGGAAGCCTACACGGCCGCCAAGAGGCGTATCCTGGAATTCCAGGGCAAGGAGGATGCTGCTGTCCTGGGACGCCACAGCAAGGTTGCCTGGAGTTTGCGGAACAGGGTCCATGGCAGACTGTATACCTTCTGCATCGGCGAACTGGAAGAAGGTCTGGATGGCACATATTTACAGGATGGTTTGCTGCATCTTCGGGACAGAGAGACCTATCTGCCATTGATCCTGCGTCAAAAGATTCTGCTGCGCGGTGATCATAACCTGTTGAACGTCCTGGCGGCGTTTGCGATCGGGCATGCGGCCGGTTTCCCACTGGATGCCATGCTCGGCGCCGTGGAAGGTTTTCGCGGGGTGCCGCACCGCCTGGAACTGGTCCGCGAACTGCGCGGCGTGCGCTGGTACAACGACTCGATCGCGACCGCGCCCGAGCGCAGCCTCGCCGCCGTCCGTGCCTTCGAGGAGCCGATCGTGCTGCTGCTCGGCGGCCGCGACAAGAACCTCCCCTGGGAAGAGCTGATGCAGGTCGTCAGCGAACGCGTCGATCATGTGGTGCTGTTCGGCGAGGCGGCAGAAAAGATTCAGAAAACGGTGGAGAGCCTCGGGCTGCGCGAGCCACGTTTTACCCTCACACGGGCGCAGGGCTTGCGTGAGGCAGTCAGCAGGGCTGCGGAAGTTGCCGAGTCGGGCGATGTCGTTTTGTTATCGCCGGGCGGCACGAGTTTCGATGAATTCAGGGATTTCGAGGAACGCGGAGAAAGGTTTAGAGAATGGGTACAAGAACTTTCGTAAATGACCGTTTGTCATTTTCGCCGGTCCGAAACCTGACGCGCGGCGTGGACATTCCACTGATCCTGACGGTGATCGCACTGCTGGTCTTTGGGCTGATCATGCTGTATTCCGCCTCCTTCGACTTCTCCTACAAGGAATACGGCTCTTCCACCTATATGTTCACACGCCAGGTGAAGTGGGTGCTGCTGGGAGTCGTAGTTGTCTTTGTGCTTTCCCTCTTTGATTACCATAACTGGCGTAAGGTGGTCGTGATCGCCATGCTCGGCACGATCGGTTTGCTGATCACCGTTCTGTTTATCAATGAAATCCGTCTGGGCGCTTCCCGCACCTTGTATGAAGGTTCTTACCAGCCTTCGGAAGTCGCCAAGCTTGTGGCGGTGATCTATATTGCCGTCTGGTTGTATGCAAAACGTGACTTTCTGCACGACGTGAGCCTGGGCTTGATTCCGCTGGGCGTTATTCTGGGTATCATTGGCGGTCTCATTTATTTGCAGCCCGACTTGAGCGCAGCCGGCACGGTGTTGATCCTCGGCGGTCTGTTGTTCTTCCTGGCTGGCGCGGATATGAAACAGATCGTATTCCTGTTGATCCTGGCAGTCTTCATGGCATGGATCATTGTTCAGTTCAGTGCAACGGGCCAGGATCGTGTGGCTTCGTTCCTGGCCGGGTTCAAAGATCCCACGAATGCTTCCTACCATGTACAGCGTTCGTTCGAGGCCGTGATCAAGGGCGGCTTCTTCGGCGTGGGATTGGGCCAGGCAGATACCAAATTGACAGGCCTGCCCTTCGCGCCCACCGACAGCATTTTTGCGGTGGTTGCCGAAGAGCTCGGCTTGTTCGGCGCGATGCTGCTGATGGGGTTGTACGCATCCCTCGTCTGGCGCGGACTGGTGATTGCCCGCCGCGCTCCCGACATGCTCGGCACCCTGCTGGCTTCCGGCGTGACGTTCTGGATCGGCATGGAGGCGCTCATCAACATGGCTGTGATGGTCGGACTCATGCCGTTTGCGGGGAACGCGCTGCCGTTCATCAGCGCCGGTGGTTCGAACCTGCTGGCAACACTGTCGGCAGTCGGTATCATGTTGAATATCTCTCGTCAGAGCGGCGAGAGCGTCAGGATCGAAGAAAACGATTGGAGGTCATTCGGTGCGGTTATTGATTTGCGCCGGGGGGACGGGCGGCGGGGTGTATCCCGCGCTCGCCGTTCACGGCGCACTGACGGCTAAGGTCGCAGGCGTGGACACGCTGTGGGTGGGTGGCGAAGGCGGCATGGAGGAATCTCTGGTGAAGCGCCAGGGCATTCCCTTCCAGTCTATCCCCGCCGCGGGTGTGCATGGCGTGAGCCTGCTGGCTCTGCCTCGCAACCTGGCGCTGTTAGCGCGGGGTGTCCTGGCTGCACGCCGCATCCTCAATGACTTCGAACCGGATGTACTCTTCTTTACCGGTGGGTATGTAGCTGTGCCGATGGCGCTGGCAGGCCGCTCGCTCCCGTCTCTGCTTTACGTGCCGGATATCGAGCCGGGCATGGCGTTGAAATCGCTGGCCCGCTTTGCAGATGTCATCGCAGTGACGACCGAGGAGTCGCAAAAGTTCTTTAAAAAACAAGTCTATGAGACCGGCTATCCACTGCGCCCGGACCTGGCGCTTTGGGACCGTCAGACCGCGCATCAGCACCTGAGCATCTCCGGCGACCTGCCTGTTCTTTTGGTGCTCGGTGGGAGCAAAGGCGCGCGTTCCATCAACCTGGCTGTGTTGAGCAACCTGCGGACCCTGCTTGCAAAATTCGAGATCATCCACATCTCTGGCGAAAAGGACTGGCAGACTGTCAAAACTATGCGCGAACACTTGCCCGTGGAATTGACTGCCCGTTACCATGCCATGTCCTATCTGCATGAGATGGGTGCAGCCCTGGCTTCCGCGGACCTGGTCGTCTCGCGCGCCGGCGCCAGCAGCCTGGGTGAATATCCGCTATTTGCCTTGCCGGCCATCCTCGTGCCCTATCCGCACGCCTGGCGTTATCAGAAAGTCAACGCCGATTACCTGACGCGCCGCGGCGCTGCCATCATCCTGCAGGATCAGCACCTCAACGACGAGTTGCTGGTCACGTTGAATGTGCTGCTGGAAAACCCGAACAAGCTGAAAGCCATGCGCGCCGCCATGTTCGAACTATCTCATCCACGCGCCGCAGAGAAGATCGCCAGCGCGTTGATCCAGCTGGCTGGAGGGTAAGACCATGATGAGTGTTGTTTATCTGTTCTGGATGTTCGTGATTATCTTTGGCCTGATTGGCTGGATGCGCGGCTGGGCAAAGGAACTGCTTGTTGCGTTCAGTGTAATTCTTGCCCTGGCGCTCAATCACGTGATCCGCAGGTACATTCCCCTGGCGCAGGCTTTGCCGGAGACGGATATCTCCCTCTTCTGGGTCAGGACGATCATTTTGCTGGTGCTCGTGTACTTCGGCTATCAGACCGTGATCAGCATTCCGCACCTGGCATCCCGCGCGGTGCGCGAGCGTTTGCAGGATACCCTCTTCGGCGCGATCCTGGGCGCGATCAACGGTTATCTGGTGACAGGAACGTTATTGTTCTACATGCACCTTGCAGATTATCCGTTCGAGAAAGTGATCTCCAAGCCTGTGGATCCGGTGCTCCTGCAAACCGTCAATCAGATGATGTTGTACATGCCTCCGCAACTGCTTGGCGAACCCGGCATCTACTTTGCCATCATCATTGCATTTGTCTTTGTGCTTGTGGTGTACATCTAAAACTATGGAGTGCAGGACTGCCCGAAGGGCGTGCTCCTGCATAAGCGGAAGCAAGCTTCCGCACTCCAAAGGTATTCTATGATACATGTTCATTTCATCGGCATTGGGGGAAGCGGTCTTTCCGCCATCGCCCGTCTCCTGCTGGAGAGCGGATACACGGTGAGCGGCTCTGACCGCATCCTGACGCCTTTTGCCGAGCAGGTGCGCAAGGCCGGTGCGACGGTGTACGTCGGGCACCATCCGCGCAATTTAACAGGAGCCGATTGGGTCGTGCGCTCCTCGGCGATCGCAGACGACAACCCCGAGGTGGAGGGCGCGCGGCATGCGGGTATTCCTGTTTATAAGCGCGCGGATTTTCTTGGACGCCTGATGGAAGAGAAAACAGGGATCGCCATTGCGGGCACCCACGGAAAAACGACCACGACCGCCATGACCGCCTGGGTCTTATCCGAGCTTGGCCGCGATCCCTCGTTCATTGCCGGCGGTGTGGTGAATAACCTGGGTGTCAACGCTCACGCAGGCAAAGGCAAGGTATTTGTGATCGAAGCTGACGAGTATGACAACATGTTCCTGGGGCTCAAGCCGCAGATCGCGGTGGTCACGAGCCTCGAGCATGACCACCCTGATTTCTTCCCGACCCTGGATACGATGTTCCAGGCCTTTGAAAAATTCGTGAATCTACTGCCCGCAGATGGGACGTTGATCGTGTGTGCGGATGACCCCGGCGCGGTGGCGTTGTTAGCGCGTGTGAAAAAGGACGGCAGGAATCTCGTTTCCTATGGTGTGCATAACGAGATGACGATCAATACCTCCCTGTGGGTGCAGGCTCGCGATGTAAAGCCGAACGAGCGCGGCGGTTTCGACTTTACCACCATAACCAATGTAGCCGGTAAAACTTCGACGTCTGTCAAAGTTTCCCTGCAGGTGCCGGGTCAGCATAATGTTCGCAATGCGCTGGCTGTCCTGGCAGTCGTTGGGGCGCTGGGCCTTTCACGCAGAAAAGCTGCCCAAGCCCTCGCTGAGTTTACCGGGACGGGCCGCCGCTTCGAGCTGCGCGGGGAAGTGAATGGCATTCGTATCTTCGATGATTATGCCCACCATCCCACGGAGATCAAAGCCACGCTGGCGGGCGCCCGCGCCCGTTTCCCACAGGCGCGCATTTGGGCTGTCTGGCAGCCGCATACCTATTCACGTACAAAAACCCTGTTCCTCGATTTTGTGCGCGCCTTCAAAGACGCCAATGAAGTCGTTGTGACCGAAGTCTATGCCGCCCGCGAGCCGCAGGAGGATTTCACCTCAGCCGAAATCGTGAGCGCTATGCCGAATCTCTCTGCGCACTATATCAAAACCCTGCCCGAAGTGACGGAATACCTGTTGAAGAATCTGCAGCCCGGCGATGTCGTGCTTGTGCTTTCGGCCGGGGATGCGGATCAGGTCAGTACCGATGTTTTGAAAGAATTACAGAAAGGTAGTTGATTATGAACAAGCAAAAAATTCGCACCTATGGCTCCGAAACCCTGTCCCTGCTGACGCTCCGAATCGTGTTGACCGATGCCAGGAAGAATGTGCCTCCGAACGTGTCAAAAAATGACATGAACGAGGAGCTGGCGATGAAATTGATCAACAAGATGAGGAGACAGTATAAAAAGTATCTTCGCCTTCTCAGTTGAATGGCAAATCGATCTGGAGTCGACTTGTATTTAGCCTGGAGAAACGGTGAGAGAAATGCCCGAGGAAGAGAAGAAAAATCCGCGTCGCACCGGTTACTGGCGGGAGACCTTCTTCCTGCCGCCATTAAAAATGCTGCTCTCTTTCTTTGACAAGGAGTCGCCTCAACGCGAAAGAAAACAGAAGGACGATCAAACGCAGAAAAACGCGGTTGAAAAGAACATTGAGAAACTGATCGAGAAGCTACGTGAAAAAGAAAAAGAAGAGTGAATCGAAAATGGTTGTCGTGGCCCGTCCCATGGATACCTTATACGCCAGGCTGGGCGACAAGGTGAAAGAGAATGTTTCTCTGGCGCCTTACACGTCCGCGCGCATCGGCGGACCTGCGGACGTTCTCCTCACAGCCGACTCGGCGGATGAACTGGCGCGCATGATCAAGCTGCTGCACAAACTCGACATGGACTACCTCCTGCTTGGCGGCGGCTCCAATGTATTGGTGAGCGATCGCGGCGTGCGCGGCGTGGTCGTGCTGAACCGGGCGAAGGGCGTCCGTTTCCATAGCGGCGACCAGCCCTCGGTCACGGCGGAATCGGGCGTCGTCTTCAGCAACCTCGCCAATCGCTGCGCCTCCAAAGGCTTCGCCGGTCTCGAATGGGCGGCAACGATTCCCGGCACGGTCGGCGGCGCGGTCTATGGGAACGCCGGCGCGTTCGGCGGCGACATCGCCGGTGATTTGATCTGGGCGGAACTGCTGACCGAGAACGGGCGCGAGAAATTTACGGCCGAGCAGATGGGCTATGGGTATCGCACCAGCATCCTGAAGCGCGGCGAACTGGACGCGATTGTCCTGGCAGCGGAGCTGCGCCTGCAGAATTCAACGAAGGAGGAAGTGACGGTCAGGATCGAGCAGTTCAGCGCGCACCGCAAAGCGACCCAGCCGCCCGGCGCCAGCATGGGTTCGATGTTCAAGAATCCGAACGGCGATTATGCCGGGAAGCTGATCGAAGCCGCGGGCTTGAAAGGGGCACGCATCGGCAACGCCGAGGTCAGTCCGCTGCACGGAAATTTCTTCATCAATCACGGCGCGACCAAAGCAGAGGATATCCGCGCCTTGATCGAACTCGTGATGAAGACGGTGAAGGAAACGCAGGGTGTCGATTTGGAACTGGAGATCGAATTGGTTGGTGAGTGGTAAGTAGAGAACAGAGAGTAGAGAATAGAGAACAGAGAGTAGAGAATAGTCTGATGGCTGAGAAGAAACTTCATGCGGCAGTGTTGTTCAGCGGACGCGGTGAGTGCGAGGTCTCATTGATCTCAGCACATTCCGTGCTGTCTGTGCTGGATCCTGCCAGATATGAAGTGACTCAGATCAGCATGTATTCCAGCAGAACAGACTGCGATCGTATGTCGCGCACCTACCGGAGTCAGGAATGAGCGAGAAGAAGGAACTCACCCGCGCCGAACTCGTTCGTCTGCGCCGCGAGAGGGAGAATTCGCAGCGGAGGGAACGCGCCAAGAAAGATGCCACGCGTCCCACGCCGACGGTGACGCCGCGCCTCAAAAAAGCTGGCGTCAAAGGTGCCGCGCAGCCGAAACTCAAGCCGACGCGTACCAGTGCTGCCCGCAGCGCCCGGCGGCGCTTCCAGGTGGCGCTGCTGCCTGTGGCACCGGACGCAAACATGCGCGGCATTACGATCCCTCGTCCGCGCCTGGGACCGCGTTTGTTCTCCTTCTTCTTGGCTGCCCTGCTGGGCGCGGCTCTTTATTGTGCTTTGAATCTTCGGGAATTTCGTGTCGTTGAGGCGCAAGTGACTGGCAATCAGATCCTCTCTCCGGCAGAGATCAATTCGGCGTTGAATGTTACAGACCAGCCGGTTGTCCTGCTGGTCCCTGCGGATTTGGAAACTCGCCTGCGTCTCGACTACCCTGAACTGGCTGTCGTGGACGTGAGCGTTTCCCTGCCGAACCTGGTTTCCGTGCGCGTCTCCGAGCGCAAGCCTGTCATTCGCTGGGAGCAGGGCAACGGGTACACCTGGGTTTCCGAGGACGGCGTGGCGTTCCGGCCGCGCGGCGAGGTGGCGGGTCTGATCTCGGTCAATGCGCTATCCGCTCCCCCCACGGACGGAAACGTATCGCCTGATCCGTTGACCCCGGCACCGTTCATCTCCGCCGATATGGTGCGGGCGATCCAGGGATTGGCGAGTCACGTCCCGCCGGGGATGACGATCTTGTACGATGCCAGTTTTGGCTTTGGCTGGAATGACCCGCGCGGCTGGCGGGTGTATTTTGGCACGAAAGCAAGTGATGTTGAGCTGAAAATGCGTGTGTATGAATCGATGGTGAACTCTCTGTCGCAGAGAGGCATCCGGCCGGCGTTGATCAATGTGACCTATCCGACCGCGCCATACTACAGGATGAGTGAGTAATTATGGAAGAAATCGTTGTAGGCATTGATGTTGGCACGACCAAAGTCTGTACGCTGGTTGGACGCGTGGAAGATGACAAGTCCATCCGCATCCTGGGCGTTGGCATCGAACCTTCGGAGGGCATCCGCAAGGGCATGATCGTAGACCTGGCGGCGGCTACGCAGGCCATCACGCGTTCGGTGGAGAAAGCCGAATCCACGTCCGGGCTGGAGATCACCTCGGCCCTGGTGAGCATGGCGGGCGCGCATGTCGCCTCGGTGAACAGCCGCGGCGCGGTGGCTGTGAACGGAAACATCATCGACCAGTATGACGTGGGGCATGCCCTGGAGCAGGCACGCGCGGTTGCCATCCCGTATGACCGTGAAATCATCCATGTGATCCAGCGCGGCTTCACCGTGGACGGCCAGGATGGGATTCGCAACCCGAAGGGGATGCATGGCTATCGTCTCGAAGTCGAAGCGCACATCATCACCGCTTCGGCCGCCAGCAGCGACAACCTGCGTCAATGCGTGGGCGCAGCCGGCGTGGATATCCAGCAATTTGTGTTGAACCCGCTGGCTTCTGCGGAAGTCGTCCTCACCGACCAGGAACGCCAGATGGGTGTGGCGGTCTGCGACATCGGCGGCGGCACAACGGACCTGGCGCTCTACGTCAACGGGGATGTCTGGCATACGATGGTCCTGGCGGTCGGCGGCAATCACATCACCCAGGATATTGCGCATGGGCTGCGGCTGTCGTTCCCGCAGGCCGAAGAGATCAAGAAACAGCAGGGCTACGCGCTGCGTTCCGGTGTGGGCTCGGAAGAGTACTTTACGATCAAGCCATTCGGCGAGGATCAGCCCGTGCAGATCAATCGCCAGGAACTGGCTCACATCATCGAAGCGCGCGTCGCAGAAATGTTCTCGCTGGTCCTGCAGGAGATCAAGCGCTCGGGGTACGACGGGCTCCTGCCCGCGGGCATGGTCCTGACAGGCGGTACATCGGCTCTGCCCGGCATCAAGCGGATTGCCGCGGAAGTGTTGAACATGCCTGTCCGCACGGCGGAACCGGAGAATTTATCGGGCCTGGTGGATCGTCTGAAGTCTCCTGCCTATTCGACCGGCGTGGGATTGCTGCGCTGGGCGATCTCGATGCAGGATCAGGAAGTGAGCGGCGGCGGACGTCGCCGCGCGCGAGGAGAGAAAGGTATGGGTTTGGGGTTCGTCAAGAAATTGATCGGAAGGATTTTGCCGTAACTTGGTCCCGCGAGGCGGGATCGGGATGTCACCGTGGTAATTTTTATTTTTGCTGCGGAATCAATTGTAAGCATCATCAAATTCATGATTGATGGAGGAAGATATGGACTCGACCAGTAAGCAGGAAGAAAGAAAGGAAGCCTTCGCCCGCATCAAAGTCATCGGTGTGGGAGGTGGCGGATCCAATGCGGTCAACCGCATGATGGATGAAGGCATTCAGGGCGTCGAATTCATCGCAGTGAATACCGACGCACAAGCCCTGATGCTCTCGAAGGCGCCGACGCGTGTCCGCCTGGGCGACAAGCTCACGCGCGGGCTGGGCGCGGGCGGTGATCCCGAAGTCGGCCGCAAAGCTGCCGAGGAATCCGCGGACGAACTGTATAACGTGCTGAAAGGCTCGGATATGGTCTTCGTCACCGCGGGCATGGGCGGCGGGACAGGCACCGGCGCGGCGCCGGTGGTGGCGCAGATCGCCAAGGAAAGTCATGCCCTGACGATCGGCGTGGTGACGCGGCCCTTCACCTTCGAAGGCATGCGCCGCCTGCAATCGGCTGAACAGGGCATCGGCAAACTCAAGGAACATGCCGATACCTTGATCGCCATTCCGAATGACCGCCTGCTGCAGGTGGCTGACAAGCGCGCCTCCCTGCAGGATGCCTTCCGTCTGGCAGACGACGTTCTGCACCAGGGCATCCAGGGCATCTCGGAGTTGATCACCATCCCGGGTTTGATCAACCTCGACTTTGCCGATGTGCGCGCGATCATGTCTGAGGGCGGCGCGGCGCTCATGGCGGTCGGAATCGGTACCGGCGACGAACGCGCCAAGAAGGCGGCCGAGGATGCCATCTCGAGCAAGCTGCTCGACATCACCATCGACGGGGCGCGCGGCGTGCTCTTCAACGTCACCGGCGGACCGAACATGACGCTCTTCGAGGTCAACCAGGCTGCCGCGATCATCCGTGAGACATCCCACCCCGATGTCAACATGATCTTCGGCGCAGTGATCGACCCGAACATGGGCGACGATATCCGCATCACCGTGATCGCGACCGGGTTCGAGCGCAGCAGCATGCCGCGGCGCGCGTTGGAGCGCCAGCCGCGCAGTGCCAGCGAGAACAGACGATCGGAACCGATTGCCTATATGCGGCCTTCTGAATCGGTCAGCGTGCACGCGAACCCTGCAACGAATGAGCCAAAATCAACGCCGCTGTCCTCGGTCAACAAAGACGATCTCGATATCCCGACCTTTCTCCGGAATCGTCGGTAACCGCGTGCAGGGAATGGCACTATTCTCTGCATGAGATGGTAGGAATATTGGTCAAGTCCAGTTCCCCGATGCCGGGGCGGTTCTGGCGTGCCTGGGCGAGGCATGCCAGACCGCCCCGTGCGTCCATTCGGACGCGGCGCCCAGGCGCCACGTCCGAATTTTTATTCGCTACATAATTACCCGTATGCTCTCGTAGGGATTTGGGGGATATGCCGTGCAGCGTCGTATGGGGCAAATATGCTAAAATACAGATGATGAAAGCTGAACTTCCCAAACCCGTTCATGAATCCTATAAAAGACACCGCCGGCAGCTGGCAAGCCAGATCATTTTGCCGATGGTGCTGGCTGCGCTCCTGTTCCTGGCGGCGGTGGTGCTGATCAATCTCGCGACCTTCCGGGGCAGTGGTGACACCGCCCGCTGGGCGGCCGTCTCGACGATCTGGATCGCGATTCCCGTCATGATTGCCAGCCTGATCGTTCTGGCTGTATTGGTTGGCCTCATCTATCTGCTGGCGCGGCTGCTTGGGATTGCTCCCCACTATACGAGCCAGGCGCAGGACTTCGTGCAGAGGCTTGGCGCCCGCCTCCGCCGCCTCGCGGACCTGATCGTTCGACCGGTCATCTATGTGGATGGGATTGGCGCATCCATCAAGGCTCTCTTGGGAAGGAAGTAATCTTTCGCTGCAAATTTTTCAGCGACGTTTGTGTAATTCGCGGCAAGAGAAACACAGAGAGGAAATAAACCATGAGTCAAAATAACAAGGTATTACTCTTCGGCGCGCTGATCGGCGCCCTCACAGGATTGGCGGCTGCCATGCTGCTTCAGCGCCGCGCGGAAAAAACAGGAACCGAGATCGCGCTTTCCACGGGAGAGGGCATCCAGCTGGGCGTGATGATCATGGGGCTGCTGCGAGCGATTTCAGCGCTGGGAGATGAGAAAAGCTAGTTCACAATCGTAGCCTGACTGCGACTCAGGTTTGTTGACAATGGAGAATGGAGGGGTAGAAGTGAAAGTAATTGTTTGGCTGAGCCTGTGCTTATTTTTGGTAAGCTGTGATCAGGAATCGGCAATAAGCCCAACAGAAGTGACAAGGGAAGTTTCACTGACGACTGTGTCTCCCACCACAGGCGTACTCCCTACATCCCCGGCAACACATACAGTATTATCAACACCTGTTTCCTTACAGGCTATCTCGAATAAAAACGTACTTGGTATCAAGTTAATCAAAAATTGGCATGTTGATGATTATTTGCTGGCGGCAAAGTGGTCCCCAGATGGCAAGACTCTCGCAATAGGTGGTTCCAATATTTTTATTTACGACGCTGCCACATTTAAACGAAAAAGGACTATTCTTGCAAATGATTGGGTGGGTGCTCAACTTGCTTTCAGCTTTGATGGACAAACCCTTGCAGCTGGCAATGAATATATCGATAATTTCATTTTGCGCTTATGGGATGTTAACTCTGGCAAAAGAAAGGAGATTCTTGAAGGACATTCAGCCTCCGTGCAGGCCGTGGCATTTGCTCCGGAAAGGCTTTTACTGGCATCCGGAGGGGCAGACACCAGTATAAGACTGTGGGATGTCAGCACAGGGGAAATTATTCGTGAAATTAATCTCCTCGAGGGGACAGTATGGGGGCTTGCCTTTAGTCCGGATGGAAAAGTCCTTGCGTCAGCCAGCGGCGATGGAGTGGCATTGTGGAATCCTAATACAGGGCAGCTGCAAAACATGTACAAAGGCCAGGCGGAAGCAGTCGCCTTCAGCCGGGATGGTTCTCTTTTAGCAGCCGGAAATGACTCCGCGGAGGTTAGGTTATGGAACCTAAAGGAAAATCGGCTTCTCTTTACTCTTATAGAATATGCAACGACTGAAATCTGGGGGCTTGATTTTAGCTCCGATGGTACCGTTTTGATATCCGGTAGAGATTCAGCGCAATTTTGGGATACGAAAACCGGTGTGTTATTAAGAACGATCGAGGAAGCATCCGGACGCTTCGCGATAAGTCCAGATGGCAAAATGCTTGTCTCTGTGTGCGCTGACGGTAATGTTCGTTTATGGGGTGTGGATGGAGCCTTTACAACTCCGACGCCCTCTCCACATCTTTTTTCTATCGGTGGTGTATTCGTGATCACGAATAAAGGTGCCGGTCTAAACTTGCGAGAAGCGTCTCACCGGGAAAGCAGCATCGTACGGACACTGGTTGAAGGAGAGCAGATCACTGTTATCGATGGACCGATAGACGATGAAGACTTCACATGGTGGAAAATACAAACTAATCTTGATAAACGCACGGGATGGGTTGTATATATCGAAGATTGGTATGATCCTATAAAGCAGGTATCCTGCAAAGGCGAAAGTGGGTAATCTCGCAAACTTCCAGATATGGTTTTAGTCTCGTTACCCCTTTATCCTCCCCTTCAAGTCCTTTTCCTTGAACGGACCCTTCTCTTTCATCAGCGCGCGTGCCGCCTCCACCTTCTCCCAGACATTCCACAGCAGCACGCCGCGCACGCGGGCGTCGTCCATGTAATACACCACGCCTTTCTTGAACGGTTTCTCGTGCCAGTCTTCTACAATTTTCATCTTACCGCTCATTTCCCCAACCGCTTCATAGCCCAGGTCGAATAAATCGGAATAGAACATCGGAATGTGAGTGTAGGTCTCACTCGCGCCCGCCATGTTGCGGCCTGCGACCTTTCCCATCTGGACGGCGTTATCCTCGTGCTCCACGCGCGTCCGCTTTTCGAGGGTGGCATGCAGGAAGCTTGCCACATCACCGGCGGCGTAAATATCAGGAACGGAGGTTTCCAGGCGCTCATTCACGTTGATGCCATTGTTGACCCTGATGCCCGCCTCTTTTGCCAGGTCCAGGTCGGGGTGGATGCCGATCCCGGCTACGACTCCATCAGCCTCCAGGCTGCGCCCGCTCCCGGTGCGGACCGTGATGCGGTTCCCCTCCTTCTGAACGCTGGCTGCTGTTTCGCCTGTCAGCACCTCCACACCCTTTTCACGGTAATAATCATTTAGAAAATGTGAGAGCGCGCCCGGAAAGATGTTTTCACTGATCCCACCTTCGGGGAAGATCATCGTCACCTTTTTCCCGACGATGGTCAGTGCGGCGGCAAGCTCGGACCCAATGAAGCTTCCGCCGATCACAACGAAGCGATCTCCCTGTTCGGTCAGGGCGCGCAAATGCTGGTAGTCCTGGAAATTGCGGAAATAAATAATATTGCCATCGCCAAACGGCAAATGATTGGGCGTGCCGCCGGTGGCGAGCAGCAGCTTATCGTACGTGTATTCGTCTCCCTCCTGATCGCGGACACGTTTTTTCTGTGGGTCGAGTTCAGTGACCTTGCGGTTGAGATGGAGTTCCGTGCCCCGCTCTTTTGTCTGGCGCCAGATCTTTTCCACGGGTCGGCCCTTCCACAGGCCTTTCGAAAGATTGGGCCGCATATACGGCGGATCGGGCTCCATGCTGATCATGCCAATGGAACCCTCCGGGTCCAGTTCCCGGATTCCCTGTGTCCCGCCATCGCCCGCCAGCCCGCCGCCGATAATCAAATACTTGAAATGCTTCATTTCATCCTCCTGAAATTAAACGTCATTGCGAGGAGAGGCAACTGCGCTCGCAATGACGTTTGTCTTAATAATAGACGCAGGAAAGTATAACACCTTACTTACGGATGCAGACCAATCCTTTGAGATAGGCTCCTTCAGGGAAATTCAATGCAACGGGATGATCTGGTCCCTGCGACAAATGTTCGACGATCTGCGCCTCGACGCCGGCATCCAGGGCGGCTCCCGCGATGATCTTTTGGAACAACCCCGCCTCGATCCCGCCGGAGCAGGAGAAGGTCACCAGCGTTCCGTGGGACCGCAGCAGCTTGAACGCCAGCAGGTTGATATCCTTGTAGCCGCGTGCAGCTCTTTCGGCTTGCGCCGCAGTGGGCGCGAACTTGGGCGGATCGAGAATGACTAGGTCGAAGGAACGGCCCTCGTCGCGGAATCTGCGCAGGAGCTGGAAGACATCCCCTTCGAAGGAGGTTTGGCGGGTAAGGTTCAGGTTGTTGAGGGCGATATTCTCCTTGCACAACTCCAGCGCCTCGGCCGAGGAATCCATCGAGAGCACGGACTTCGCTCCGCCGGCGAGTGCGTTGACGGTGAATCCGCCGGTGTAACAGAAGCCGTCCAGCACATCCTTGTCCTTCGCCAGGGCGCGTACGCGCAGGCGATTGAGGCGCTGGTCGAGATAGAAGCCGGTTTTGTGTCCGCTTTGCAGGTTGACATTGAATTTCAAATTGTGTTCAGTGATTGGAAAGAGGAAAGAAGAAAGATTGCCGCGCAGGTTTCCAACTTTAGGTTCCAGCCCTTCCAGTTCGCGCACATCGGCGTCGGAACGCTCGTAGATTGTGGCGAGTCCGGTTTCTTCCAGTAGGAGATCCGCGAGTGTTTCCTTCCAGAATTCAGAACCTGCTGTAAGAGATTGAAGGACGAGAATGTCATCATAGCGGTCAACGATCAAACCCGGGATGCCGTCCGATTCGGCATAAATGAGGCGATAGGCATTGGACCTCACCCCTGGCCCCTCTCCTAAAAGGAGAGGGGAACGCGCCGCAATTGCCGAGCGGATTCGCTGGCGGAAGAATTCTTTGTCAACCGGTTCGTCCTCGAACGTCCAGACGCGCGCCCGGATCTGGGAGGTTGGCGAGTACGCTGCCCGGGCGAGAAATTGCCGATCGGAGGCGAGCAGGTCCACGGTCTCGCCGGAAGCGGGCTCCCCATCGACATGCTGGATCGCGCCGGAGAAGATCCAGGGATGGCGGCGCAGCAGGGACTTCTCGCGGCCCGGCTTGAGGCGCAGCGCGACGTTAGCCATTGAAATTTTCCATCCAGCGTTCGGGGTTGGCGAGGGGTCTCCAGCCATATTGGGCGTAGAGGCCATGCGCGTCGCGCGTCGCCAGCAGCCAGCGGCGCAATCCCTGCAGGTCGGGATGGCTGTGGATGGTTTGCATCAGCCATTTGCCCAGGCCCTGGCCGCGGTAGTCTTCATGGATAAAGACATCACACAGCCACGCGAATGTGGTGTAATCGCTGACGATGCGCGCCAGACCGATCTGGCGGGAACCATCGTAAATGCCAAAGGTGAGAGAATATTGGAGATAGTGCGCAATGACCTCGCGGGTCCGGCCCTTTGCCCAGTAGGCGCGTGAGAGCATGTCTGCGATGGCATCGATATCCAGCCGCGCCGGATCGGTGCTGATGGTGAACTGGTCACGGTGGGTTTCGATTATTTGTGGCATGGCGTGAGTCTATCATAGGTGTTATGATTTTCGTCGTTGTGAGCCCGAACGTAGTGAGGGCGCGGCAATCTCCTCATGAGATTGCTTCGGTCGCTGCGCTCCCTCGCAATGACATTTAACAGGAGACTGGATGTTCAAACCGGTTCGCTGGAATACGTTTGTCAGGGATTTTATTGTCATTCAAATTGGTTTTCTACTGTACGGCCTGGCAATTGCCTTGATCGTACGAGCGAATCTTGGCACAGGGACATGGCTGGTGCTCGAGGTTGCCCTGGCAAGTATCCTGGGAATCAAAATCGGAACGCTGACTGTTTACATGGGCTTTCTCGTATTGATCCTTGCACTGGCACTGCGCGAACGCATTGGCTGGGGGACACTGGGAAATATTTTGAGCATCGGTCCGTGGCTCAATTTGTTCCTGAATTGGATTTCCACTCCAAAAGAGAATCCTGCATTGCAGATTGGCATGTTCCTGCTGGGTGTTCTGATTCAGGGCACAGCAACTGCCATCTACATTGGCGTGGATGCGGGCGCAGGCCCGCGCGATAGTCTGATGCTGGCAATCCAGCGTGTCACAGGGTTCAGCATCCGTGCGGCGCGGGCGGCGATCGAGGTGATTGTCGTTCTGATCGGCTGGCTGCTGGGCGGGCCCGCCGGCATCGGGACGGTCGCGTTTGCGCTGCTGATCGGGCCTTCCGTGCAATGGGCGTTCAAGCTGTTCAATGTTCACCCGCATAAGCCGGAGATTGTGCCAGCTCCAGCGGATTAAGAACGCGCTGCCAAATCAAAGAGGATTGCCCCTCGTGGAATAAAATAAGTACTGGAGGAAAATATGACTGAAATGGATACCCCAATCGCTGCCCCTGAACCGGAGAATCGTTCCACCGGCGCACTCGTTTTGTTTTTGCTGGTGGCAGTGCCGATGCCGCTCTGTATGCTCTTTTATCATTTCGTTTTGTGGCAGTTCGAGCAGGTTGCCATTGCATCGGGAAGCCTTGCCAGGCTGGCCTGGGCGGGACCGATTGGCTTGGCTGCCCAGGGGGTCATTATGACAGGGATTGCCATTGCCTTATGGAGGTTCACTAGAGATATACGCTTCAAACCCGTTTATGCGGGCTGGCTGGCCGCGGCGCTGATGGCTTTCCCGGCCCTGCTATTACGGTGGCTCGGTCCCAACAACGATCAACCAGGTTCCATTTTGCAGATTTTGATCTGCGTGATTGCCGCGCTGATCGTTACAAGAGTGCGGGGCGTAAAAATCGACTGGCGATCGAACAATATCTCGCTCGCTTTTTTCCTGGCGGCGTTCGGTGTCGCGCCCTTCGCGCTCTTTGGCGCATTCGGTTCTCCAACCGATGCAATTCTTGGTTTGCTGGCGGGTCTGGCATTTGGCTGGCTCGCCGCGTTGTTGATGGAATCCACGACGGGGAATCGCTTTCTTGATGCGTTTGGGATCGGTGCAGTCCTCGCATTGCTCGGTTCTGCCATCGGGTATGACGGTGCGCAACTGATCCTGATTGCCCTGCTCCCGTCCTTTGCATTTGCACTTGCAGCCGTCATGCCTGCCCGAGCCGCGGCTGCGCTTCTCAGCGGCTTACTGGTCGCGGCGGCACTGATCTTTTTCGATCCCACCGAACTTACCATCGTACTGGGTGATCTCTCTGTGATTGCCACGAAAGCGGCTGGCTTCGCTGTCGGCTTGGGTTTGGTGGTGGGACTGGTTGCGCTGGTCGTTCGACATTTAATGGGGACAGGCGCGGGTCCCGGTCTGCTGCGAACCTTGGGCACAGTGGGCGCGGTAACCGCCTGGGCCGTGGTCCTCCTCCTGTTCTTTGCGGGCGGCAATCGCGGTTTCCATGGCGACCGGCTTTTTGTCATCCTGAAGGATCAGGCGGATCTTTCAAGTGTGAGACAAATCGAGGATATCGATGAACGACGGACGGCTGCCTATCAAATGCTCACAGAACATGCGAATGAGACGCAGGCCGAGCTGCGCAACAACTTCGATAGCCTTGGGGTGGAATATACGCCGTATTATCTGGTCAATGCGCTGGAAGTCCGCGGCGGCACGCTGCTCCGTTTGTATCTGGCGGCACGCCCCGAAGTGGACCGCGTCATCCCCAGCCCGCGCCTGCGTCCTGCTGCCCCAGCCGAAGCCTCGACCTCGGGCGGGGGGATGCCTGCACCGACAGAGGTGCAGTGGAATGTGTCCATGATCGGCGCTGATAAAGTCTGGGAGGAGTTCGATGTGCGCGGGGAGGGGATCGTGGTCGGGCAATCGGACAGCGGCGTGGATGCCAGTCACCCCGAGCTGCACGACAGTTATCGCGGCAAGACCGAGGGCGACGACTATAACTGGTTCGACCCCTGGAATGGCAAGCCGAGCCCCTACGATGACGGCGGGCATGGGACCCATACGCTTGGAATCATCGTGGGGCAGAACGGAATCGGCATTGCGCCCGGGGCAACCTGGTTTGCCTGTGCAAACTTGAATCGTAATCTAGCCAACCCCGCCTTGTACCTCGATTGCATGCAGTTCATGCTCGCGCCCTTCCCGCAGGATGGCGATCCGTTCGTGGACGGTGACCCGAGGCGTGCCGCGGACGTGCTCAACAATTCCTGGGGCTGCCCGGAGATCGAAGGCTGTGATCCGGATGCCCTGCTGTATGCTGCAAACCATCTGCGGGATGCCGGGATCTTCGTGGTTGTCTCCACCGGCAACGATGGACCGAATTGCAGCACGGTCGATGCACCGTTGTCGTTGTATGATTCTGTTTTTTCGGTCGGCGCGATTAATCAATTTGGCGATATGGCTGATTTCAGCAGTCGGGGTCCCGTCACCGCGGATGGCTCGGGGCGTATGAAACCGGATCTTGCCGCGCCGGGTGTGGGTATTCTCTCGTCCGTGCCGGGAGGGCGGTACGCCTCACAGAGCGGCACGTCCATGGCTGGACCGCACGTCGTCGGCGCGGTGGTGCTGCTTTGGTCGGCCGATCCAAGCCTGATCGGCGACATCGATCGCACGGAGCAATTGTTGATCGAGACGGCCGATCCGTACACAGGAACGATCTCCGGCTGTTTCGAGGGCGATGTCCCCAATGCCGCGTATGGGTACGGGGTTTTGGATGTGTATGAAGCAGTGAAGGAGACGCTGGGACGGTAGGGCAGTTACCAGTGATCAGTATTCAGTAATCAGTGAGCGAAGTGATTGTGCTACAATTTTGATGTAACATGAAAACCGTTGTCATTTCATCCCGTTCCAAGACTCTCCGCGCGCTTTTGAAACAGGCGCGTAAAAATGGACTTATCCTGCAATCTCCCGAGGGGGAGCGCTTTGTACTAGCCCCAATCGGCGACTGGCAGGTATTCGATGTTGGCGAGAGTGAAGATTTTGCCGAAGAAGTAAAAGCCACCTCTCAAAACAAGGAACTAATCAAATTCCTGAAGGAGCGCCATACGCACGGCAAGCGGATCCTTATTAAGAAGGTGCGAGAACGACTTGGTTTGGATCAAAGTACAAAAGAATAAAACAAAAACGCGACCATTCTTGTGGAAGGGTCGCGTTTTTGATTCTCGAAAGTAAGTATGAACAGGGTCTCCAAAACAAAACGGATTACATCGAAGCCAACTCCATGTTGTGGGATCAGGATGATGAAAATCCTATGAATATTAAGTAGGGGCACGGCGGAGAATTCAAACATCCGGATAGGGAATCACCTGTCGTGCCCCTACATCCTTGACCCAATTTGTTATAATCCCCCTTAACTCAATTCAGGAGAGAGTGAATGCCCAAAACCAAGGGTATACTTGCGTTTCCCCTCGAAAAAGATGAGATCCTCCAGGATTACCGGCTTGCCTACCAGAGCCGGCAGGCGAGTCTTATCGGCAGACGTGAAGTGTTAAGTGGCAAGGCAAAATTCGGCATTTTTGGCGATGGGAAGGAGCTTGCCAACCTCGCCATTGCACATGCTTTCCAAAAGGGTGACTGGCGCTCAGGCTATTACCGTGACCAGACCTGGATGTTCATGTTGGGGGTGATGAATATCCAGGAATTTTTTGCCCAGCTTTACGCCCACGCAGACGTGAACCACGAATCCAACACGGGCGGGCGTTCGATGAACGCCCATTTCGCCAGCCGTTATGTCAACCCGGATGGTTCGTGGAAGAACCAGACCGAGGCTTACAACATCGCGGCGGATGTCTCGCCGACGGGCACGCAGATGCCGCGCACGGTGGGGCTTGCCTATGCTTCGGTCCTTTATCGCGGGCTGGAGGAACTCCAGCAGTTCAATCAGTTCTCGAAGAATGGGAATGAAGTTGTGTTTGCCAGCATCGGCAACGCCTCCACAGCGGAGGGCATGTTCTGGGAGTCGCTCAATGCCATCGGTGTGCTGCAGGCACCTGCGGTCATCACGGTCTATGACGATGGTTATGGCATCTCCGTCCCCAATCAGTTCCAGATGGTCAAGGAAAATATCCATGCCATCCTGCATGGATTCCAGCGTGAACCCTGCCTCGAGGAAGAGTGTGAACGCGGCTACGACCTCTATCAGGTGCGCGGCTGGGATTATCCGGCCCTGCTCGAGACGTACGCAAACGCGGCGGAGATCGCGCGCCGCTATCATATCCCACAGCTGGTACATGTTGCCGATCTGACCCAACCGCAGGGACATTCCACATCGGGCAGTCATGAACGATACAAATCCGCCGATCGGCTCGAATGGGAGCAGGAATACGACTGCATCCGCAAGATGCGCGCCTGGATCCTGGATCAGCGCCTCATTTCCGAGCCTGAGCTGGTCGTCGTTGAAAAAGAGGATCACGCGGCTGTGGAGGGGATCCGCAAACTCGCCTGGGAGGCGTACCTCGCTCCGATCCTGGAGGAGCGCGGGCAGGTCATGGACATGCTCGACGAGATCGCCGGAAGCTCATCCCACGCCTCAGAGTTGGAACGGATCAGGGAACGGCTGGCAGCCCTCCCTGCGCCGCTGAGACGGGACGTCCACAGCGCCGCGCACGAAGCGCTGCGAGTCCTGCACGATGAAGCGCATCCGTCCAGGCAGGTTTTGGTCCAATGGAAGAATGAACAGGATGCGATCAACACTGAACGTTACGGTTCGCATTTACACAGCGGCAAAGCGCTTGCAGTCAGGGAAGTGAAGCCGGCCTACTCGAGTTCCTCGCCGACTGTGATGGGCTTCGAGGTGATGAATGCGGCGTTCGATTCAATTTTGGGGCGCGACCCGCGCGTGATCGCGTTTGGCGAAGATGTGGGGTTCCTTGGCGATGTCAATCAGGGTTTCAAGGGGATGCAGGAAAAATACGGCGACTTACGCGTGATCGATACCGGCATCCGTGAAGCGACGATTTTGGGCCAGGCGATCGGTATGGCAATGCGCGGGCTTCGTCCGATCTGTGAGATTCAGTATCTCGATTATTTGTTGTATGCGCTGCAAATCATGTCTGATGATCTTGCCAACCTGCACTGGCGCACCGTTGGCGGACAGGCTGCGCCTGTCATTGTTCGGACGCGCGGCCATCGTTTGGAGGGCATCTGGCACGCGGGTTCCCCGATGGCGGGAATTATTCACCTCGTGCGCGGCATGAATGTACTTGTACCGCGTGATATGACCCGCGCTGCAGGTTTCTACAACACCCTGTTGAAAGCGGATGAGCCTGCCATTATCGTTGAAGTATTGAACGGATATCGTGCGAAGGAACGGCTGCCTGATAACATCGCTGAGTTCACGGTGCCGCTGGGCGTGCCGGAGGTCATCCGGGAGGGGAGCGATGTCACGGTTGTGACGTATGGCGCCTGCTGCCGGATCGCTCTGGATGCGGCTGATAAGCTCTCGAAGGTGGGCGTTGCTGTCGAAGTGGTGGATGTGCAGTCGCTGCTGCCGTTTGATATTCACGGAAAGATCCTCGAGTCGTTGAAAAAAACAAATCGCGTTGTTTTCCTGGATGAAGACGTACCGGGCGGAACGACGGCCTACATGCTGCAGGACGTGATCGAAAAACAAGGCGGATACTATCAGCTCGATTCCGAACCGCGCACCTTGAGCAGCGCGGCGCATCGTCCCGCCTATGGCAGCGACGGCGACTACTGGTCCAAGCCGAACCCGGAGACGGTGTTTGATGTTGTCTATGAACTGATGCATGAAGTTGATCCGAAGCAGTATCCTGTTATTCGCTAACCGCAGAGACGCAGAGTACGCGGAGAATTTTTAAGGAGTTGAGATGAACTTTGTAACCCGTAATGAGATATTGGATGTAAATAAAACAACCGAATCTATTATTGGCGCGGCTATTGAAGTGCATCGTCATCTGGGACCCGGGCTTCTTGAGTCTGCTTATGAAGAGTGCCTGTCTGAGGAGCTTTCATTACGGAACATCCCTTTCAAACGTCAAGTAATTCTGCCTGTGACTTACAAGGGTAAAAAGCTGGATATTGGATATCGAATCGACTTATTGGTGAATAATGAAGTTGTAGTCGAACTAAAGACAGTTGAAACCATATTACCTATCCATGAAGCACAAACTTTGACTTACATGCGACTTGGTGGATGGCAAGTTGGTCTTATCCTGAATTTCAATGTGACGATCCTCAAGAACGGTATTAAGCGGTTAGTTCACAAACTCAAAGAATAAAAAGCTCTGTGCTCTCCGCGTCTCCGCGGTGAAAACAAGGAGAAGGTATGGCTACGAAAGTTCTGGTTCCATTATTAGGTGAAGGCGTTGAGGAAGTCACTGTCATCAAGTGGCTGAAGAAGGAAGGCGACTCGGTGGATGAGCTCGAGCCGCTTCTCGAAGTGAACACCGATAAGGTGGATACGGAAATCCCTGCGCCGGCCTCCGGGACGGTGTTGAAGATCCTTGCCGAGGAAGGCATCGCTGCGAAGGTGGGAACGGTACTGGCATTTATCGGAAAACCAGGGGAATCAGTGGACAGTCCCACAGGGACGCTTCGCAGTGGTCAGTCCCACAGGGACGCTTCGCAGTCGTCAATAGTCAGCGGGGAAAAAGAATCAACGAAGCCAAAGGTTGAGCTTCAGACGCTGAATGAGCCTCAGCATTCAGCCAAACAGGATATCGGTTTCTTCTCTCCTGTTGTTGCAAAGATCGCGGCGGAACACGGCGTGAATTTATCGCAGGTTCAAGGCACAGGTTTGAACGGACGGATTACAAAGAACGATGTTTTGAATTATGTTCAAAGTGGGAAAAAGACGATAGACGATAAACCACAGACCGTCGTCCACAGTCCACGGTCCACGGTCAGTCCAACCATGGACGACCAATTAATCAGGCATACGGTAATACGAAAACAGATCGCCGAACACATGGTCCTCTCCAAACATACCTCGCCGCACGTGTTGACTGTGATGGAAGCGGATATGAGCCGCGTGGTCAGGCATCGCTCTGCGAATAAAGAAGCTTTCGCGCGCGATGGTGTCAACCTCACCTTCACCGCCTATTTCATGCTGGCGACCGTCGCGGGGTTGAAAGCTTATCCGAACGTCAACTCGTCATGGACGGAGGAAGGCATCCTGGTGCATAAAGCGGTCAATATTGGCATGGCAACTTCCCTGGGCGAGGAAGGCCTGATCGTCCCCGTAATTAAAGAGGCTGACAATTTGTCTTTGTTGGCGATGGCGCGTACGGTCAATGAGCTGGCGAACCGGGCGCGCGCGAAGAAGCTCCAGCCCGACGACGTCAGGGGCGGGACGTTCACGCTCACCAATCACGGTATCAGTGGATCGCTGTTCGCCTTCCCGGTCATCAACCAGCCGCAGTGCGGGATATTGGGCGTCGGCGCCGTGCAGAAGCGGGTCGTGGTTGTCGACGATGCGATCGCCATCCGCCCGATGGTCTATCTCTCGTTCGTGTTCGATCATCGCATTCTCGACGGCGCCTCGGCGGATTGGTTCCTGGCAAAGGTTAAAGAGACATTGGAGAATTGGAGTTGATTTGACAGACTTTGACGAACGCGCGAAAGAATGGGACTCAGACCCCAAAAAAGTGGAACGTGCCCGTGCGGTGGCAGATGCCATACGCAAAACAATTCGATTATCAACCAGCATGAACGCTCTCGAATACGGCTGCGGAACAGGCTTGTTGAGCTTTGCACTTCAATCGGACCTGGGCTGCATCACGCTTGCAGATACATCGCAAGGCATGCTGGATGTACTGAGCGCAAAGATTGCTGGCGCGGGTGTGACAAACATGCAGCCCACGCGGCTCGATCTGGCTGTCGATCCCCTGCCTGCCGGGCGCTATCATCTGACCTATTCCCTGATGACTTTGCATCATATCGATAATACAAAAGATATCCTGACCAAGTTCCATGCCCTGCTTGAACCGAATGGGTACCTCCTGGTTGCCGATCTGGACAAGGAAGATGGCTCATTTCATACGGACGGATCAACGGATGTACATCTGGGCTTTGAACGCGGTGCATTGCAAAGGCAGGTGGAAGCGGTGGGATTTAGGAACATCACTTTTTCAACAGCCTACGAGATCAAAAAGAAAATAAATGAGGAAGAGAAGATATTCCCTGTCTTTTTGATGAGCGCACAGAAACTATAGAACTGGAAGAATACATATTGGCTGTGGTGTAAAATACTATTTATTACATGTCGTTGCGAGGAATGACGCCTTTGGCGTCACGACGAAGCAATCTCCTATTTGATAAGGGGATTGCTTCCCGAAGGCTCGCAATGACGAAAAGAGGAGAAATATATGGCTGAGAGTTTTGATGTCGTTGTGATCGGTGCGGGCCCGGCGGGCTACGTGGCTGCGATCCGTGCTGCACAACTGAAGCAGAAGGTGGCGATTGTCGATAAGCAGTGGCTGGGCGGCGTGTGTCTCAATGTAGGCTGTATCCCTTCGAAGTCATTATTGAAAAATGCCGAGGTGGCGCACACCCTCCGTGAACGCGGCAAGGACTTTGGTTTTTCCTTCGAGAATCTGAAACTGGATTACGGCGTTGCCGCGAAACGCTCCCGTCAGGTTTCGGACCGGCTGGTCAAAGGCGTGGGATTCCTGATGCGCAAGAATAACATCACGGTCTTCATGGGAGAAGCGCGCCTGACGAAGCCGACCACGGTTTCCGTCAAAGACAAGGATGGCAAGACCACAGAGTTAACCGCTAAAAGTATCATCGTGGCGACGGGCGCGAGCGCGGCGGTCCCCGGCGCCTGGAAAGTGGACGGCGAGAAGGTCGTCACCTATCTCGAAGCGATCCTGCAGGAGAAGCTGCCCAAGTCTGCCATCGTGATCGGTTCGGGCGCGATCGGCGTGGAGTTCTCCACGGTCTGGAATTCGTATGGCGTCGATGTCACCATTGTCGAAATGCTGCCGCGGCTCGTCCCGCTGGAGGATGAAGAGGTCTCGAAGGACCTGAAGAAGGAATTCGAGAAGCGCAAGATCAAATGTCTGATCGGGACGAAAGTCGAATCGGTCGAAGCGACTGCCAAAGGCGTGAAGGTGAAGGTATCGGCTGAGGGCAAGGAAACGACTCTCGAAGCGGACCAGGCCCTGGTCGCGATCGGGTTTCGTCCCAACTCGAAGGGACTCGGCCTCGAAGAGGTCGGCGTCAAGCTCAGCGAGCGCGGCTTCATCGAGATCAACGAGAAGATGCAGGCCAGCGTGCCGAACATCTATGCCATCGGCGACGTGACCGGCAAGCTGATGCTGGCGCATGTCGGCTCGGCGATGGGGATCGTTGCTGCCGAAAATATCGCCGGCGCGGAAACGATCACGCTGGATTACGAAATGATGCCGCGTGCCACGTATTCTCATCCCCAGGTCGCCTCCTTTGGGCTGACCGAAGCGCAGGCAAAGGAACGCGGTTACACCATCAAAGTGGGGCGCTTCCCCTTCCAGGCGAACGGCAAGGCGCTGGGACTCGGCGATTACGCCGGCTGGGTGAAGATCGTCGTGGACGAAAAATATGGCGAGATTTTGGGCGCGCACATGATCGGTCCTGAAGTGACCGAGCTGCTTCCCGAACTTACGCTCGCGCACCTGATGGAACTTACTCCGCATGAAATCGCGCGCAACGTCCATGCCCACCCGACGCTGAGCGAAGCGCTGATGGAAGCGGCGCATGGAGCGGCGGGAACTCCGATCCATATCTAGTTATAGTTGAATGTGAGAAGTAACGAGTCAGCCCCGTGTTTCGCGGGGCTGACTCGTTATCTGTTTTTTAGTGCCTCGATCAATGCTTGCGGATCGAGGATGATCCCAGGCTGATACTCTTTGCCGTTAAGACGGTGATTCGGTAGTTGTTTGACATTTATTCCTCCTGAATAAATTCCCGCCCGATCATTGTACGGTTTTGCATAGGGCATTTCAACCAACGGGATATGGACGAAAACGACGGATTGCCTGCTTTATATGAAATGTTATATATTCAAAGTCCCTCTATCTTGACAAAATGTCTCGGCGGAGATATAGCTGTGGATACAGCACCCGGCCAAGGCGGCGCAGGAGGCGGGTCTTAATCCATTGGAGGAGGGGGGAACTTCGACGGGCTGAAATGAGTCATATGGGTATAATATCACTCCAGTCTTGCGGTTTGGTCCCTGGAGTGTTATTTATCCCAATTGGGCAGGAGGCAGTATGAACAGTTCTCCAAACACTACCCCACGGGGTCCATCGTCCACGCTCTCACGGAACAGAAATCGACTTTCACAACGGGGTATGTTTAGTATCCTGATGCTTCTGGCGAGCATGATTGCGCTGGGCTTTGCCTTGCTCGGCGGTGCAAAGCTGATTTTCGATATTTTCGGCGCCGGACTGCTGAATTCCCTCCACGGTCTTGGCACGAAGGCATTGGTCGTGGGCTTGGCTTATCTCGTTGGATGGTTGACCGCCATGATCGCCATCCGCGTCTATGGAAATCTGGTCCTGCCATTTGCCATCAATTTTCTCACCTGGGGCTGTTTGATCGGGGTGTGTGTCTTGTATCTCCTGATTTTACAAAGGCTGTACGATCAGGCTTATGACCTGCCGCATTACGCGGCTTATTTGATCATTATGGCAGCCGGGTTGGCGGCTCTGGTCGGGCTGCATTTGATCATCGAAGATCATGACTTGAGACCCTTTTCCATCCCCCTGCTGGTGATTGCCATGATCCAGCTGGGCCTCATCGTTTTTCGTTATGTTTTCACGGAAACTGCGAACTCGAGCTATTTGTGGAAAGATCTATTGTTCTTTTTTATGATGGGTCTGTTTGCGTTCCTCATGCTGGCACACTTGGGCTTGCTTAAGCCTTTACGGGCCGAGCTCACCAATTACTTCGACCGCAACAGCAAGGTGATCCGCACGGATAAATAAAAACACCCCGCAGGCTTGTCCTGAGGCGTAGCCGAAGGATCTAAGCCGGCGGGATGTTTTATTTTCTATTGCGCCACGGGGATCTGGATAATGAATGTGCTGCCGGGCAGCTTTTCTTCGTCGTAGCCCGGGCTTTCCACCCAAATCTTCCCTTTGTGGGCTTTGACAATCCCGGCTGCGATCGCCAGGCCGAGGCCCGGTCCGCCGCCCTTGAATTTGGTGCGGCCCGAGGAGTGCAGTTCCACTTTGCCAAGCTGGTACAGTTTTTCGAAAACGATGCTGTGATTGGCAGGGTCGATGCCAATCCCCGTATCGCGGATGCGGATCTCGCAAAAATCCCCGCGTCCATCCACCTGGACGGCATGCGCGCTGATAAAGATGGAACCGCCGTCGGGCGTATATTTGATGGCATTGACGATGATGTTGTCGAGCGCCTTTTTCAAGAGCTCAGAATCAGCCAGGATGGGAGGCGCGGAATTGATATCCGCCTCGAGTTCCAGCCTCATCTGACGCTCGCGTAATTCCCCCGAATACTCTTTGCAGAGCAGCCGCAGCAGCGAACCAAGTATCACGGTCTCCAGATGAGGGGTGATCACCTGATTTTCGAGCCGGGCGACGTCCAACATGCTGTTGACGACCTGATGCAGGCGGTTCGTGCCCTGGATGACTCCTTCCATTGCCTGCTGCAGCGCGTCATCCTTTTCCACGGCCGGTGCAGCTTTGATCATGCCCATGTAGCCCTTGATCACCGTGAGCGGCGTGCGCAGTTCGTGCGCGGCGACCTGAATGAAGTCGCTCTTGTTTTTATCCAGTTTTTCCAGCGTGCGATAGGCGCTGTTAAGTTCCTCGACGCGCTGCTCCACCATGCGTTCCATCATTTGATTGAAGCGGTTGAGATCATCGTAAAGCCGTGCGTTCTCGAGGGCGATGGAGGCCTGGATGGCAAACGTGCTGACCAGCAATACATCATCCTGATTGAAGGCGGCCGGTTCGCTGCGGCTGAGGGTCAGCATGCCCACGACTTTATTCTTGGCGTAGAGCGGAATGCCCAGCCAGGCGCGGTCCTCCGGCAGCCATTCCGACTGCTTCCAGCTTTGCATGTTCCTCACGTCGCCGATCACCAGCGGCTCCGATTGGCGGGCAACAATGTGGTAGACGTTGGTGTCGCGTATGCTATACGCCAGCTTCTCCATGGGCGCGTCTTCGGGGAAATTGGCATGGGCATACAGGCGCGGGGTCCCATTGATATCTTCAAGGAATAAAGCGCAGCGGTCATTGGGAATCACCTGCAATAACTGCGCTACGATCTGCTGCGGGACCTCTTCGACGGTCCCGAGCGAGGAAAGCTGGCGCGCCGATTTGGTGAGCGCCTCCGCAGCCTGGCGCCGCGTCTGTTCACTGGAATAGAGCTTGGCATTCTCCGCGGCGGTCCTTTCCGCGAACTCCTTGGCGATCGCCAGTTCGGTGGCACGCTCACGCGCCTCGGCGAGCAGGCGTTCCACTTCCTTCTGCGCCTGTTCCTTTTGCTGCACAAGCATGACGCGCAGCAAGGCACTGCTCACCAGGTTGCGCACCCGGACGTAAATTTCCCAGTCGCGCGGACCCATCTCCACCCACATGAATCCAAAGCGATTGCGCGCCAGGGTCAGCGGCATGACCACCGATGTGTAACGGCGGTCGGCCGGCGTCTTGCCGCGCGGGATCAATTGCCCTGTTCCAATGGAAGTGCGCTTGGTCGGAACTTCGAAGCGTGAAGATTCATACTGGAATAACAGGTTGTAACTTTCAGGCGGCGGCGCCGAGATGGATTGCGGCGTGCTCACATCGCTGTAGAACATCACGTACCAGCGCTCGATGCCCATGGCCGGGAAGTGGTCTGAAATAGCGGAACCGATCTCGTTCATGCTCATGGCAGGCGCCATGGAGAAACTAAAGCCCTGGAGCACGGTTTCCTGCTGCTCGAGAACAAGCCTGCGATAAGCTTGCGTGCGCTGCGAAAGCTCGCCAGCCAGCAGGCGCGCCTGCTGGAATAAATTCTCTGCTTCGAGCATGGTGGTATGACTGGTGATCCCGCCCAGGGCGTAGCGGCGCATCATCGAGAGGACGTTATGCCATACAGCCGGTACCAGTGCATACCTTTGCATCAACTCGACCATGCTGTTGACCGTCTTGAGGAACTCTTCGCTGGTGGACTTGCCGTTGAGCGCCAGCAAAAAACCATCCCAGACGCGGCCGAACGCATCCTTGAACTGTGGGAGCGTGGCATCCTCGTCGGTGATGCTGGCTGAATTCAGCAGGGCGTGCAGGGCGGCCTCCCGTTTATTTTCCAGCTTGCCCGTCTTGGCGACATCGCGCGGCGCCACGGCCGCCTGACGGATGTTCTCTGGTAAACAGCCGCACGACCAGCGGATGAGCAGTTGGGTGGGTGTGGTGGTCACGCGTGGAATGGTGTCCCCATGGATGCGCTTGAGCAAGGCTTCGAGGGCGTGCTTGCCGGCTGTGTAGAATGACTGCCGCACAGTGGTGAGCGGTACACCGGTCGCCTGGGCTTCGCGCAAATCGTCGAAACCGGTCACCGCCACGTCGTCCGGCACGCGCACGCCGCGCTGCTGCAATGCGTCCAGTGCGCCGAATGCCATGCTGTCGTTTGCCGCGACGACCGCCTGAAAACGGAGCCTGCGCTCTTCCAGCAAAATGCGGATCGCGACGCGACCGCTTTCATTGGTGTAGTCACCGTCTACCACCAGATTTTCATCATAACGCAGGTTGTGCGCCTTGAGCTCGTCCTTATACGCCTGAAAACGCTGGCGGGCATCGAGTTGGCCCTCGATCCCGCGGATAAAAGCGATGCGTTTGTAGCCATGCTCTTCGATGAGATGACGCACCGCGGCGCGCATCCCCTCGGCGTTATCGGGCACGAAGACCGAGGCGCCCTCCAGTTCCACGGATTGTGTGACGATCGGAATTCCTTTATAAAAATCGGAAAATGCCTTGAGCTCCTCCGGCTCCGTCCGATAGGCGACATCGGCCGTTAATAACAAGCCGTCGAATTGATCCGGCTTGGCAAGATCATAGAATCCATAGGAAGGTTTGTTCTGATCGGAGGCGGAGATGAACGTGAGCTTGCCCCCGATAAAATGTACAAGGTTGACATTCTGCTCCTGCGCGGCGTCGTTGACCCCCGCGATAAAATCCGCACCCCAGGCACGTCCAACTTGTGATGCGAACACAGCGATGGTTTTACGTTCGGAAGTTGGCTTGGTGGAAGACGGCATCCTGTGTGTCCTCTCGGAGGGAATGAGTGGATTATATCCCTGATTTCAACCGAAAGAATAGAACAAAAGGGTGACAATTTTTGCGGATCGCTTATCGCGTATGGCTTATGGCGGTCAGCAATAGGCGATAGCTATACGCGATAAGCCGCACCTCCCAACCCAAACTAACCTACAGAACGAGCCTCATCTGCCACTGCGACAGTTCCTCTCTTTCGAAATCCGCCCGTTCGAAAACTTTTCCGAATTCTTCCGGGAAGATGGCAGGCGCGTGCCACGTCTTGCCATCATGATTCGCGATGACGCTTTTGAGGATATCGGCGCCTAATCCCTTCCCGCGCGCCTCGCGCTCGACCAGCAGGGACCAGATCACCACGTGTTCGGCCTCGAGGTTTGAGACGGCTGCATATGCCTGGCCCTTGCGATAGGCGCAGGCCGGCGGATTCATCCGGGCAATACTTTCTCCCGATAATTGCCAGGGCAGGTCCGGGGACCCATGTTTCGATATCAATTGACCCATCTCGCGCAGATCGATTTTGTAGAGCGTGCTTTTCCCGTGTTCCTCAGCCTCTCTACCCCTGCGGGTGAACCCGAGCAGCCTTCTGACGACCTGGAAGCCGTATCTTCGATATAACCTGACCGCAGGTTCATTCTGTTCGATCACCTCCAGCACCATTTCACGGTCGCTGCGCTGGCGTGCTTCAGTGATCAATACCTCCATGAACCAGGAGCCTGCGCCTTTGCCGCGCATTTCCTTTGCCATACCCATCGCGGCGAGGCGGCTTGCGCGCAGCGCCGCGCGGCGTGCGATCAGCGCGATGCCACACGGCTGCTCATCCACGATCAACACGCGGCTGGCGGACAGGTCGATGCTGTCTTTGTGAAGCATGCTCAGAAATGCGGAGGTGTTGAACTGGATGGGAACGAAATAAGCTTCGAAGCCGCGATTCAAAAATTTAACGAGATCGGTCACGAGGTAGTTCGAAGCGGGGGCGCTGCTGAAATCCAAGGGATTTCCTCCTGGCAGATTCTACCCGTATGACAAATTACTCGCGGATCATCGTCAGCAGCATTTTGAAGCGGGTCAATGCTTTCAGGGCATGCGGCTCATTGGCTGGCATGATGATGGCATCGCCGGTTTTCAAGTTATAGGCTTTGCCTGAAATTTTTATTTCTGCATCGCCATCCAGCACATGAACCAACGCGTCGAACGGTGTGGTGTGCTCGCTGAGCTCCTGGTTCTTGTCGAAGGCAAAGAGTGTGACATTGCCCGCCTCGGCTTTGGTGATCTGGCGGCTGACTACCGAACCATCCTGATAGCTGACCAGTTCAGCAATATGTAATACTTCTGATTTTGGTGCAGTTGCCATAGCGCCTCCGGCGCTGTAGACAGGTAAACACGTACACAATACCTGCCTGCGTGTTTACCTGTTTACCTGTTTATTTTATTTCGATCTCATACGCCGCGGGCAATCTCGTGAAGCGCGTCGTTCCTGCGACAACAAGCACAGCCTCTTCGCCTGGCTTCAGCGAAAGCGGGACATCTGCTGTCTGGTCCGGGTTGAGCGTGACCTGGGTCACAGTGGTGGTATCGCCTTTGACAATGAGAGCCAGACGGTAGGTCTGCGGGAGGACGTTTTCGACGCGCACGAACCCAGCGGCTTCCCAGCCTCCATTGTCCGCTTCGAAATCGGTCTGGTAGTCGATCGCGTCGATCCGAACATCATCCAGCAAAAAGCCCTCGCCGTTCAGCGCCGCGTCGGTGATGTACTCGAAACGGATCTGCACCTTTTGACCGGCATACTGCGAGAGATCCACTTCTTCTGTTTTCCAGGTATTGGTTTGACCGTTGTATCCCCAGCCGTACGAATTGCCGGAGGGGTCTTCAGCGGTGCCGGAGGGCGTGCTGAGGATTTCCCAGTTCCTGCCATCGGTGGATGCCTCGAGGAAGACATAATCGTAATCGGTCTCCAGGTCGTACCACATGGCGAATGACATTATGACCGATCCGCTGGCGTTCGTCAGGTCGAACTCGCGCGTGAGGGTCATGTCTGACTCGTCCCCGCGATTCGACCAAAACACGTAATCCCCCGAATGTGCGTCCGTAGGCAGAAGCCCCACAGCCGTCGAACCCTTGAAGTGCAGATTGTAATTCCCCGCGCAGCTAATGGTGTAGTAGTCGATGCCGTACTGGTTGACGGAACCGCTCGTCGATAGCGGGCAGGTCCTGATGGATTCGGAAGTCGTCACCTGTGGCGCAGCGGGATAGTTGTGATACGTGTAACGTCCATCCCCCACGGATTCGTCCATCAAAAACATCGTGACGGCCCAGTCCATGAAGACATCATCGGCTGTAATGACCTGGCCTGTTTCGGGGTCAGTGATGTTTAAGTCTGCAAGTGTCTGATCCACGCTGGTCAGGTCATTTTCCGGGTTGATGGTAAGAGCCTTCGTGGCTTCCTCGCCGAAGCGATCCAGGAAATAGGCGAGATAGAGGAAACTTTGGCCATAGTGCGCCGAAAAATCAGGGGATGAATTGTCCACCCAGGTGTTGAGCTGCATGTCGGGGTTCATGACGTACACATAGTCGGCGCCGCCGATATCATAACCGTTTAGAAAGGCACCCAGTTCTGCGAAGCCTTCGTTCAGCCAGGAGACATCATTGCGGTCATATGCATTCTGGATCATGTGCACAAATTCGTGTGCCAGTGTGGCGTAGGTATATTGCGCGCCCAGATTCTGACTGGTCCCCAGAACATATGTTTCGTGTGCGTTCGAATATTCCTTGACAAGTGGGTTGTATGAATCGGACGAATTGTAATATCCGGCGATGTTGTGACCAATACTGCTCGCATAAATTACATAGATATGCGGGTCACCGTCCACGCCTGGGTTCGCCTCGCTGCCGAAAAATTCTCGGTCGGTGGGATAGATCTTTTCCTCGAACGTGTCCATCAGCGCCTTCATGTCGCCTTCATTCACCGATGTCCCGTCTTCGACCCAGAAATAGGAATGTTCCGTTTCATAGCGCAGGGTCGCGTCGATCTGAAAATGTTCGGTGGTGTCCGAATTAAGAATCCAGAATTTTTCCTTATCGCCCACTTTATATGCTTTGGCTTGGACTGTCTTTGAGACATTACACACCGCCTGCAGGCGGCATGCCAGTTCATGGGGATCATTTTCGGGAACTTGCGCCTGCCTGAGCGCTTCAAGTGTTTCGCGCGAAATATCGTCCACAGGCGGACGCTCGATCTGCGCGGTGGGTACCGGTGTGACTGTATTCTCCAGCGGCGGGATGAACGGAGTAAGGACGACAGGGGCATTCTGAATTGCCCGGTAAGCAAACACCCCTGCTGCGACGATGGCAACACATGAACAGCAAACAAGGATGCCCATAATTACACCGATGATCTTGCCGGTCGATGAAGACTGCGTATTATCTGTTTCCATGGAAGGATACCTCCTGAAATATTTCGTCCATCTTACCCTGAATTCATGAACTTGTGATTAGGAAAAGCGTAGGGGCAATCCGCCCGGCGGGAAGAAGTTGCATGATAGCTCCTGACGGGTCGTCCCTACGTTTTAAAAAGACGTGGGAACAGTTCAACTGCTCCCAGATCCTGTATCGCGTAGAGGTATTTTGAAATTCCGTTGGAACCTCGTTGACGTATTCGCTCGGCAAGATTCAGCCACGGATCGCACAAATTTTTCCTTCTTTTCTCAAGTCTTTGTGCCTCTTCATGGTGAATTAAGAAACACTCTCTTAGTGCCCTTTGTGGTTAAAAGAACTATTTTACTGTCAGCCACACTCCCACTAAAACGATTGCCAGGCCAAGCGCCCGCGTCGGGTCGAGAGCGCGCTGCATGGCTCCCAGCAAGCCAAGATGATCGAGGATCGTCCCCACCAGAAGCTGCCCGGCGACGATCGTCACAATGGAAGCCGCGATCCCCACGCGCGGAATCATATAACTGATCGCTCCAATCACAACGAGACCGAACACTCCTGCACCCAGCACATACCAGGGCACGCTCCGCCACTGCCCGAGCTTCCCACCGCCATAGAACAACAGCGGCAGGAGCACAATCAGCGCCCCTCCGATGTGGACAATGAACACGCTTTCGAAGATTCCCAGCCGCTGCGTAAGCATGCTTGCCATGGGGCTTTGCAGTCCCACCGCCACGCCGCCTGCCAGACCGATAAGAAGGATGAGGAGGATTGATTCCATGCTGTATCCTTTGCTTTTTAAGCGATGATACTTGATTTTGGCGGAATCAATAAAAACATGATTAACCCCGAAATTAATCTGGACGCTGATAAACGCTGATTCAAAAGAAAAAATCTGCGTTGGTCAGCGTGAGTCAGCGTCCCTTT
>JAFGCG010000118.1 GCA_016932715.1 Anaerolineales bacterium | reverse complement strand
TCTCCAGGAACTCCGCCAGCTTCTGCATGAACTGCGCTGCCTCGGCGCCATCGCTGACGCGGTGGTCCACGGAGATGGTGGCTTTCATCCGCCAGCCAACCCTGATCTCGCCGTTCTCGACGACCGGCACCTGGCGCGCAGAACCGACTGCCAGGATTCCCGCCTCGGGCGGATTGATGATCGCGACAAAGTTTTCCACGTCGAACATGCCCATGTTGGAAATCGAGAAGGTGGAGCCCTGGATATCATCGGGCTTGACCTTGCCTTCACGCGCGCCCGCGACCATGCGCTTCACATCGGCGGAAAGAGCGCGCAGAGGCTGCTGGTCCGTGTCCCGGTTGACAACGGTCAGCAAGCCGCCCTCCACGGAGACAGCCACACCGACGTTGACCGCGCCGTGACGAATCACCTTGTCGCCCGCGAACGAGGCATTGAGATTCGGAAATTCGCGCAGTGCCAATGCCACAGCTTTGATGATGAAATCGTTCACCGAAACTTTCTCATCCTCGCCCAGATAGTCGTTGATCTGTTTGCGCAGCGCCATGAGCGCGTCCATCTTGTATTCATGAGTCACAAAGAAGTGAGGCACACTCGTCGTCGACTCGGTCATGCGGCGCGCGATCGCCTGGCGCAGCTTCGTCAGTTGGATGGTTTCATCTTCAGCAGACGGTGGACGGGAGACCGGGGACGGTGCAATGGTCTGTGGTCTGCGGTCCACGGTCCCCCCTGCCAGCGCCGCTTCCACATCCTTGCGGACCACGCGCCCGCCGGGACCGGTGCCCTGCAAGCGCGCCAGGTCGACTTGGTTGTCGCGCGCGATCTTCTTCGCCAGCGGCGAAGCTTTGATGGGACCCTCCTGGGCTGGCGCAGCAGCCTGCGAAACGGGTGCCGCTGCCAGCTGAGTCTGAGCTGCCGGTTTTTCCTCCGACTCTGCTCTCTGTTCCCTGCTCTCTGGTTCTTCCGTCTTCTTCTCTGTTTTGGGCTCAACAACTTTCGTTGGCGTTTCCTCGATCTTTTCATCTGCAGAGCCAACGACGGCAATGGGGTCACCTACGGGGACAACGCTGCCCTCTTCCACCAGCAATTTACGGACCACGCCGCTCGCGGACGATTCCACTTCCACGGTGGCTTTGTCCGTCTCGATCTCGGCGAGCACATCGCCTTTGTTGATGTTCTCGCCCTCGTTCTTCACCCAACGGACGAGGGTGCCTTCTGCCATGTCGAAGCCCAGTTTGGGCATGGAGATTGTCTCTGCCATTATTTCAAGACCTCCTTTACCGCCGCGACGATGTCAGGCACCTGTGGGAGTGCAGCCTGTTCGAGCGTGCGGTTGTAGGGAAGCGGTACTTCTTTTTGCGCGATGCGGATGATCGGCGCATCGACGTAGTCGAATGCCTCTTCGTAAATACGACTCCCTACCTCAGAACCCACACCGTAAGACTTCCAGCCTTCCTCAACGAGGACGGCACGGTTCGTTTTCTTGAACGATTCAAGGACAGGTTCCATATCGAGGGGGCGCAGGGTACGCAGGTCGACGATCTCGGCTTCGATGCCGTCTTTGGCGAGTTCATCAGCGGCTTTGAGAGAAAGCTCGAGCCCTTTGGAATACGTCACGATGGTGGCGTCTTTGCCTGCGCGCTGCACTTTCGATTTGCCAATCGGGATGAGATATTCCCCGTCCGGGACTTCCCCGCGCACCTGATACATGGTCGCGTGCTCGATGAACAGGATCGGATCATCCGACCGGATAGCGGATTTGAGCAATCCTTTGGCGTCTTCCGGCGTCCCAGGTGAGACCACCTTGAGACCCGGGAAATGTGCAAAGATCGCGTCGGGGGTCTGCGAATGGGTCGCGCCCAGCTGACGCCCGCCGCCGCCCACCGCCCGGATCACCATCGGGACGCGGAACTGTCCGCCGAACATGTAATGAAGCTTTGGCGCCTGGTTGACGATGTAATCCATCGCCGAGAACGCAAAGTTGATCGTCATCAGTTCCGCGATGGGACGCTGCCCCACCATCGCTGCACCGATCGCCGCACCGATGATCGCGTTCTCCGCGATCGGTGTGTCCTTGATCCGGTCGGGACCGTACTTGTCATAAAAACCTTTGGTGACTGCATAGGTACCACCCCAGACACCCACTTCTTCCCCCAGGATAAAGACGGCAGGGTCGCGGTCCATTTCTTCCATCAGTGCCTGCGAGATCGCCTCGCGCATGGTTATCTTAGCCATAAATGTCCTCGTGTTACTCGGACGACTATAGACAATGGACCACAGACAATGGTCGATCGTCCATCGTCCATTGTCTATTCTACATAAACATTCTTGAACAAATCTTCCAGCGCAGGTTCCGGGGAAGTTTCAGCAAATTCAACTGCCTGATTCACTTCATCTTCCACCTGCGCGTCGATCTCATCGAGAGCCTTTGCGCTCGCGGTTTTCTTTTCCAATAAATGCTTGCGGAAAATCCCAATCGGATCGTTCTCCTGCCACTTCTTGACTTCTTCCTGTTTGCGATAACGTTCCGGGTCACCCATGGAATGGCCGCGGTAGCGATAAGTGATCACCTCGAGAAAATACGGCTGGCTCTCCGCGCGGACGTACTCGATCGCTTCCCTGGCAGCATCATAGACCTTCATCACATCCATGCCGTCCACCTGGCTGTTCTTCATGTTATAGCCTTCCGCTTTCTGGCGGATGTCATCCACTGCGGAAGCACGGTTTACGGCGGTACCCATACCGTACTGGTTGTTCTCACAGACCCACAGCACACGTAACCCCCAGATCTTTGAGATGTTCAGAGCCTCATGGAAATAACCGATGTTGGTCGCGCCATCCCCGAACATACAAATGGTCACGTTGTCGTTTTTGGCATACTGGTCGCCCAGTGCCAGACCTGAAGCAATCGGCAGATGACCGCCCACGATGGCATGTCCACCCCACATATTTTTTTCGACGCTTGCCATATGCATGGAACCGCCCTTGCCTTTCGATATCCCCGTTGCCTTACCAAGTAACTCAGCCATCACTTCATTCGCTGAAATTCCAGTATTGAGGGCGACACCATGGTCACGATATGCGGTGATCACACGATCGCGCGGCTCACGCGCCGCGATCAAACCCGTCGAGACAGCTTCCTGGCCGATATACAGGTGCATGAACCCGCCGATCTTGCCGGCCTGGTAGAGTTCCGCGCCGCGCTCTTCCACACGGCGGATCAGCACCATTTGATGATATAAATCAAGTAGTTGGTCCTTCTTCATCTCTGCTCCCAAAATTATGATAGCCACATACGGACAAAATAACATGGCGCTACAAGCGCCACGATGTCTTTCCTCTCTGCAATTGTGGATTATATCAGAGATTTTTCATCAGATTTTCGATCCCATGCTTTCCACTTCACAGTACAATAGAACCATGGATTGGTTCAGCGGGTCCAAACAAGGCGAGGCAAAACGACTCATCGCTCAGCTGGCGGATGCGACCAAACGTGACCGCGCCGCTCAGGACCTGATTCGGATGGGCGCAGAGGCCGCTCCAACCCTCATCGAGGCGCTCCAGACCAAAGACTCGGACCTGCTCCCGTTAGTCCAGCAAATCCTTGCCCGCATCCCCTCCGCCGCTGCCACACTGATAAAAGCCCTCCCAACCGCACATCCGCTCATCCGTGGACGCGTGGCGGAAGTGTTTGGCCTCAGCAAAGACCGCAGCGCAGTGCCCATGTTACTGGACGTATTGCAGGGAGAATATTTTACCGTCCGGGCGCGGGCAGCCCTGGCGCTGGGAAAGATCGGTGATACCCGGGCAGTCCCGCCATTGCTTCAGGCGCTGAAAGATGAAGAGGCTGAGGTCCGCAGCGCGGCATGCCTGGCGCTGGGATTTTTCAAGGATCCCTCGACATTCGATGATATTACCAATGTTTTACTGGACGACCCCAAAATCGAAGTCCGGCAGGCGGCGGCACAGGGATTGGGAAGTACAAGCCATCCTGCGGCGCTGCCCTATCTCATGGAAGCTTTGCACGATTCGTATTGGTGGTATGAACGAGAATACGCTGCCAGCGATCTTTTGTCAGCCATCGAAAAGATGGGATCAGCGGCCGTCGTGCCGCTGATCAAGGCGCTGAAGGACAAGGAAGGGACCGTCCGCAAATTTGCCGCGATCCTGCTCGGGAAATCAGGCGACCCGCGCGCCATCGAACCGCTGAGCATAACGCTTTATGACATGCACCACGAAGTGGGAAAGGTATCGGCTGAGGCACTGGCTCACTTTGGCGCCGCCGCCCTGGATGTGCTGGTCGAGGCGCTGAGTCATCCAGAAATGTGGATTCGAATCCATGCCATCCAGGCACTATCCACGATTCGCAATCCGCGCGTCGCGCTCACTCTTTTGCAAATGCTGAAAGATCCCGAGCGCGAAGTCAGGAAACAAGTGATCCAGTCGCTGGGGGAATTGAAAGACCGCCGCGCCCTGCCCGCTTTGCAGGAGATCGTCGCGGACCGCGCCGACCGCGAATTGCATACCCTGGCAAAACAGTCGTTGGAAAAGCTTGCGAACGTTTAGCCTGCTTCTTACTCATTCCATCCAAACTGTTCGATCTTCAAATGAGGATCTTGACGCAGGCTCTGCCGCAAATTCGGGATAGCCGATATAAATAAATCCAATCATTTCCTGATCTGACTCAAAACCCAAAAACTCCTTGACCTTCGTAGCGCGCGCCCATTCACCGGTGCGCCATTTGGCGCCCAATACTATGGCATGAGCAGCGAGCAGGAGATTCTCGATGGCGGCGGCCGCCGCGCAGACATTCTCGATCTCCAGCACTTTGGCTTCGCCCGGCTTATCCACACCGACCGCGATCACAACGGGGGCACGCAGAGGCAGGCGGCGGGTCTTGTCGAAAGTATCCTGTGGGAATTCAGGATGATGTTCCTGCTGCCAAGCCGCCATCACGTTTCCAAGTTTGTCCCGTCCCTCGCCTGTCAGCACGACAAAACGCCACGGCCGCACCTTGTAATGATTAGGCGCCTGTACCGCCGCGTCCAATAATTTTTCGATCATTTCACGCGGCAGCGGATCGGGCTTGACTTTCCCCTGCGAATGTCTGCCATGTATCGCTTCGAACACATCCATATTTCCTCCATTCTATTGATACAATTATTGTGTAAGTTCTTACAAAGGCGAAATGCAGGTCTACTATTCCGAAGCACACCGCAGGCACAAACCGCCGTTCGAGATTTTCGATGGCGGTCTGCGCGTGCCTTATCTCGAAAACCCCGAACGGATGGATCGGATCCTGAAGGCGCTGCAGAAAACGGATTGGGCAGAGATCGCGGAACCGCAGGATTTCGGGTTGAATCCGATCCATGCAGTACACGCTGAAGATTATATAGCCTTCCTCGCCTCCGCCTGGACCGAATGGCTGGCCAGCGAAGCCAGAGATAAGTCCACGCTGCTGCCTGCCACCTTTGCGCTTCGGCGCCATCCCCAAAAGCCGACCTCGCTCCTCGGGCGCGCGGGCTACTACATGATGGACCTCAGTGCCTGCATCGTTGCGGGGACTTATTCCGCGGCGCTCGCTTCTGCAAACTGTGCTTTGAGCGCGGCGGAGGCCGTCGCAAACGGAGAACGGGCAGCCTTTGCGTTGTGCCGTCCGCCCGGGCATCATGCTGGCAAAGACTATGCCGGCGGATATTGTTTCATCAACAACGCGGCGGTTGCAGCAAACTGGCTTTCCACGCAGGGAAATGTTGCCCTGCTCGATATCGATTATCACTGCGGCAATGGCACACAGGATATCTTCTATGAGCGCGCGGATGTGCTGACCATCTCGATCCATGCCGACCCGAATTTTGAGTATCCGTATTACGCGGGCCATGCCAATGAAACGGGAACAGGCGCGGGCGCAGGCTTCCACAGAAACTTCCCGCTGGACAAAGGCACAGATAACGCGCGCTACCTGTCGGCTTTGGAAGAAGCGCTGAGTCTCATCCGCGAATTCACGCCGAAGTATCTTGTCGTCTCTGCGGGAATGGATATTTACGCAGAGGATCCGCTTGGAACCATAAAAGTCACCACCGAGGGAATCGCTGAGATTGGCAAGCGAATTGCCGCGCTGGAGCTGCCAACGGCCATCGTGATGGAGGGAGGCTACAACAACGCTGCGCTTGGCAGAAATATTGTCAGTTTGGCAGGAGAGTTCAAATGAAAGCCCACAAGATCATTTTGCTGATCTTCCTTTTTGCTTCGGCCTGTAATCTTTCGGCAGGAGAACAGTCAACTGCCACCGCAACCGTCGAGGCTTCGACCGAAACTCCGACGGCTACAGAGACGGCGACTGCTACGACTACGCCTTCACAAACAGCAACCGCCACGGAAACCTTAACACCCACAGTGACCTTTACGCCTACGATCACGTTCACGCCGACGGTCACAGCGACGCCAACCTTTGCGTTTCCCAGCGTGACCGTCAACAAGCAGGCGCACTGCCGGTATGGACCTTCTGTGGCGTACCTGCACGCCGCGGATTTGTATCCCGGTGACGCCGGGTCTGTACGCGGGCGCTACCTCTACAGCAAATGGCTTTACGTCAAGTTCGATAAATTGAACTATTTTTGCTGGGTCGCGCCCTCGGTCGTGGATGTCGCTGGGGATATTTCCAAGGTTGCCTACAAGGAACTCAACCTGCAATCCATCGGCAGCAACCAGTATGGACCTCCCCACGGGATAACCGCCGTTCGAGATGGGAATAAGGTCACGATCAGTTGGACGCGGGTGGAGATGTCAAAGGATAAGGATCGAGGCTATTTACTCGAACTATTCGTCTGCCAGGATACTTATTTGCTCTGGTGGACAGACTCCTATCCCGACCAATACACAACCAGTTACACGGTCAGGGACGAAGAAGGCTGCGCCCAGCCATCGTCGGGGAAACTCTATACGGTTGAAAAACATGGATTTTCCGAGCCAGCCATCATCCCCTGGCCAGCGCCATAAAATGCAACGACCCTCGTCAAATGCGAGGGTCGTCCTTTCTTTCATCGACCTGCATCGCGAGCGCAGCGAGCGCAATGGCGCCCAGACTGCCCGATTGATTCCCCAGTCCCGGCGGCAGGATGTACGTTCCGATGTTTTCCAGGATGGTTTTACTAGCTACATAACCATGCAACAGCTCGCGGACGCGGCGGCGAATTTTTGGAAACAGGAATTCACGCTGCATCACACCCCCACCCAAAATGATCTTTCTTGGCGACAGGGTCAGGATGTAATTCATCAGCGCCAATGCAATATAGTCGGCTTCGATATTCCAGAACGGGTCATCCTCAGGGATGGCGGTTCCCGTTAAACCGAGGCGCTTCTCGATCGCCGGGCCGCTGGCGAGGCCCTCGAAGCAGTCGCCGTGGAAAGGGCAATTGCCGGGAAACGGATCCAACTCCCGGCTGTGAGGGATACGGATATGTCCCATCTCGAGATTAAGCAAACCAATCAAAGGTTTTCCATTGACAATATACCCACCGCCGATCCCCGTTCCAATTGTCAGATACAGGGAAGGATCATAACCTTTGCTCGCACCCCATAAGTGTTCACCAAGTGCAGCCGTGTTAACATCCATATCAAAGGCAATATTCACTTGCAACGCGCGGCGAAGTGTACCCAGCACGTCGGTGTTGCTCCAGCCGGGCTTGGGTGTGGCAGTGATGAAACCATACGTGGGCGACTCCGGGTTCAGATCCAGAGGACCAAAAGCTCCCACTCCAATGGCAGCGATCTGCTCCTGTGCGATAAAAGGCTGAAAGAACTGAATAGCTCTCCCCAGTGTCGCCGCGGGTGTGGTGGTCGGAAACCGAATTTCATCGACAATGTGGTCGGGCCCGCCGGCAACCACGCACACAAACTTCGTGCCGCCCGCTTCAATGCCGCCGTAGAGTTTTTTCGTGGGCATATGACTCTTGTACGATCAGTGTTTTCTCTTCGTCCTTGCCAGGCGGTCGAGCAAATGCAGCAGCTCCTGCATTTTCTCGGGCGCGGAGGCATCGCCAGTTGTCACTGTATGCTCCCAGTCATCTGTTTCCACGGTGATCACATATGTAAATTGATCTGGCATTGATTCTTCCAGCAGTTCTTCGGGCAGTTCACCAAAATCCAGATCATCGAGCAATTCCGAGATCCGGCTGGCCTGTTCATCCGACAGGTCAGCAAACTTTAGATCTGTGGCGATCCGCATTCCTGCAAAACCGCCCGTGCGCTCGAATTTGATCCGTTCGACATCCATTTTTACCTCACGATCTCTTTACAGGAGCCACTCCGAGCAGACGGAGTAGCGCCTCGAGGCAGCCGCCATTGTCCGACGGCGTTGTCGTACCGCCCCCCTCCACCGTTAAACCAGCTTCCAGCCAGCCTTTTTGGACAGCCTGCTGTTCGATGCTGCCCGCGCCAAATAATTCTCCGGCTACCGAGTACGTCAGATTCGCACAGTCCTGGAAGTTGGAATTTGTAGTCAGTTTGTCCTTCAACGTGATATACCAGATCCGGCCCGCTTTTTCCCAGGCATATCCGCCCAATTCCACGGCAGTGACATAAAAAGCATAATTCGGAATGCCAGAGTTGATGTGGACACCGCCGTTATCACTGATCGTATTCACATAATCCTTCATGTGCGCAGGCTGAGGGTCTTTGCCAAGCACAGGATCATCATAGGCGGTGCCGGGCGCCTTCATCGAGCGGATGCCCACGCCGTTGACATTTTCTGTCAGCAGGCCCTGACCAATGATCCAATCGGCTTCGGCGGCCGTCTGCTGAAGCTTATATTGTTTGACCAGCGACCCAAACACATCGGACATCGATTCGTTCAAGGCGCCGGGCTGCTGCGAGTACATCAGCTTGGCTTCGAACTGGGTAACACCATGCGTTAACTCATGGGCAATGACATCCAGTGCCGCCGTGAAGCGGTTGAAGAGACGTTCGCTGGCAGGCAGGTCCTCATCACCATCGCCATAGACCATCTGCTCGCCATCCCAGAAGGCATTATCGTAGCCCTGCCGGTAGTGTACGGTCGAGTCCAGCCGCATGCCATTTCCATCGATGGAGTTCCTCTGATACATATCATTGAACAGATCATAGGTAATGCCGCTGCCATCGTAGGCTTCGTTCACAGCCACATCGGAGACGGCTGCCTCTCCTTCCCTGCGCACCGCTGTCCCCGGCAGGCTCGATCCGTTCCTGGCATCGTAAACAATACGATCCTTGCCTCCCACGGCAACCCGGAATGTCGCGGCCGCGAACTCAGCGAGTGCCTGCCGCTGGCCACTCATGCGGGCAGATACTTTGATTGTGTCAATCGCCAAACTCCTCTGACTCTCAGTACCTTTGGTCGCAATATTTTTCAAAATATGGGGAGGGACGAAGCAATTGATGTGAGAATACTTGTGCATGGCGCAGACCCTTTCTCCTCTGAGCGAATTTTGAGGCAAGCACCATCAGTATACGCAGTTTTGGAGTGATTTTCAATAGTCACTGCGTGGGGTAGACAAAAGTTCGGGTACTCTTTTTGCCACGGATGCGCGAATTGGCACTGATTTTCTCGAAAATTCTTTCTATGCGAATCCGTGAAATCCGCGGCTAAGAATTGAGCACCAAAAGACAGAGGCTACGAGTCAGGTTTATCATCCGCCGCCTGAAGGTCAAGATTGACTGCCTCGACCTTGATTCCGGCAAAATTTGCAAAGGATACATCCCGGAAAGAAAGCTTCAGGGCACCGCAGAGGCGCTCGAACAATGCCAGATAGCTTGTCCCGGCAGCGGTTTCCCAGTTCAAGTTCAGTTGATCAGCCACGCGGCGTATGGACTTGTCATTCTCCCCTTCGATCTCGATGAAGCCCCCATAAGGCAGTTCGTCGAGCATGATAAGAGTTTCGTGCAGTCCATAGATTGTGCGATACTTTTCGTAGTATGCCAGCCTTTCATAGCCCAGCGCTTCCAGGAATCGTTTTGCTTTCTCAAAATCCTCAACAGTGAATTCGATCTCCTCCCGGCTGAGGATCCCCTGCTCCTTTCGGCTGGCACTCTTGTAGGTCAGCCGGGCCGCGGTATCCTGCCTCAGGCGCAGGACCCGCCCCTCGGAACGGAGGCGGGCATCGGGCAGGTCGTAGCGGATATTTGTCTCCAGAACACGCGGCTGGATGAGCTGCGCGCCCAAATCCCGCAGGCGCGCCTCCAGTTTTTCTAGGTCCTGGATATAAAACTTGACTTCCGTCTCCTGCCCGCTCTCAGACATTACGTCACGCTCAATAAGGCCTGTTTCTGTTCGACGGTTTCGCCTGCCTTGATGCGCACACGCTCAACGGTGCCATCCCGCGGCGATTTCAATTCATTTTGCATCTTCATCGATTCGAGAATCAGCAGGACCTGGCCTCTTTTGACTGCCTGGCCCTCCTCGACAGGGATCGCCACCACCAGGCCCGGCATCGGCGCCCGGAGATGGAATTCGCCGGTCTCTGCCACACCGCCGCCGGCCGCACTGCGCAAGCGCTTTTCGCGTTCATCCTCCACCGTGATGGGATATAACCGTCCGCGTAACAGCACCTGCCAGTCCTCTTCGCCGCGCGCGGCATAGCCCTCATGTGACCTGCCATCCACGATCAGGGAGTAAACGGGCTGCCCGCTCACCGATTCGAAATCCACCTCATAGACCCTGCCGTCCACATTGACGTGTTTTTCATCGATGATCTCGACCAGAAATTGTTTGCCTTCAACAGTGGTTATATATCTCATGCGATAGTCCTGTAGCTAGATAGTCGCTTAGTCTCCTAGTCGCGTGGTCTCTTGGTCGCGTAGTTGCTTAAGTCAGGCAGTCAAGCAGTCCAACAAACAAGACCCGCGACCATTTGACCATGCGACGTTTAGACCACCAGACCAGTTACCTGTGCATCCTCTCCCAGCGACCCACCCACCTCCAGTTGCTGGCGTCACGCTCGTTACGGTTGACAATATTGGCGGAACGCTCGGTCTCCCGGTGCGCGACCAGTGTCGCCAGGATCGCAGCAGTTTCCGCATGGCTTTGCTTGCCCTCACCCGCTTCATCCATGGAGAAGCGTTCTTCGACGAAACGGGTATCGTATTGCCCGCCCATGAAACGATGCGAGTCCATCATCGTCTGGTGAAATGGAATGTTGGTCTTGACACCGACGATCCGATATTCCTCCAGCGCGCGCCGCATGCGCAAAATGGCCTGGGCGCGCGTCTCCCCCCACACGATCAGCTTTGCGATCATCGGATCATAGAATGGTGTGATCTCAAAGCCGGGATACACACCTGTGTCCACGCGCACGCCCGGACCCGTTGGGAGCAGGCTTTGTGTAATGCGCCCCGTGGATGGCATGAAGTTGTTATAGGGATCTTCAGCATTGATGCGGCATTCAATGGCGTGCCCGTTGAACCTGACCTCCTCCTGCCTGTAGCTCAAGGCGCGTCCGCGCGCAATACGGATCTGTTCCTTGACGATGTCGATCCCTGTGACCATCTCGGTGACAGGGTGTTCCACCTGCAGGCGCGTGTTCATTTCGAGAAAATAGAAATTTTCGTCCTTGTCGAGCAGGAACTCAATGGTGCCGGCGTTGACATAATCGACTGCCTTGGCAGCCTTGACCGCCACATCTCCCATAGCCTTACGCAGTTTATCGTCAACCGCAGGAGAAAGCGCCTCTTCCAACAGCTTTTGATGACGCCGCTGCAGGGAGCATTCGCGTTCGCCCAGGAAAATCACGTTGCCGTGTGTATCGGCAAGGATCTGGATTTCGACGTGGCGCGCGCCCTCGACCAGTTTCTCCAGATAGACGTTTCCATTGCCAAAGGAAGATTCAGCCTCGCGGCGCGCGGACTGCAGGAGGTCCGGCATTTCCTCCAGGCTTTTCACTTCCCGCATACCTTTCCCCCCGCCGCCCGCAGTTGCCTTGATCAGGAGTGGGAATCCGATTTGCGGGGCTTTTGCGAGCAGCGCTTCGTCGGTCATATTTCCCATGCCCTCGGTCCCCGGTACGACGGGCACACCGGCCCTGATGACGGTCGCGCGCGCTTCGGCTTTGTCCCCCATCGCCGCGATCGAGGATGGCTTGGGACCAATGAATACCATGTCAGCTTCTTCACAAGCCTCTGCAAAATCATCCCGTTCTGCGAGAAACCCGTAGCCCGGATGAACGGCATCGGCACCGCACTTGCGCGCAATCTCCAGGAGCTTGTCCGCGCGCAGATAGGATTCGCGCGCGGGAGCGGGTCCCAACAAATAAGCCTCATCCGCATAACGGACATGCAAGGCACTGCGATCGGCCTCTGAATACACCGCAACCGTATCGATGCCAAGCTCGCGGCAGGCGCGGATGATGCGGACGGCGATCTCTCCCCGGTTGGCAACTAAAACTTTTTTGAACATGACTACACCTCCAGCAGTCAGCAGTCAGCGTTCAGCTCAGCACAAGGCTGAGAGCTGATGGCCGAAAGCTTAGAGCGGAATATTCCCATGCTTCTTCGCCGGGTTACTATCACGTTTGTTGCTGAGCATCTCCAGCCCGTTGATCAGGCGCGGGCGCGTCTCCTTGGGCTCGATCACGTCATCGATGTAACCGCGTTCCGCCGCGACATAGGGACTCGCAAACTTCTCACGATATTCAGCCACCAACTCGGCTTTTTTCTTGACCCAGTCTTTTGCCTTTTCGAGTTCCTTGCGGAAGATGATGCTCACGGCTCCATCGGGTCCCATCACAGCGATCTCCGCCGTGGGCCAAGCCAGGTTCAAATCGCTGCGAATATGCTTGGACGACATCACACAATAGGCGCCGCCATACGCTTTGCGTGTGATCACCAGCAGCTTTGGCACAGTCGCTTCGCAATAGGCGTAAAGCAGCTTTGCCCCCGAGCGGATGATGCCGTGATGCTCCTGGTTCGTCCCCGGCAGGAAGCCCGGCACATCCTCGAACGTAATGATCGGAATGTTGAACGAATCACAAAAGCGGACAAAGCGCGCGCCTTTCTCGCTGGCATCGATATCGAGAACACCCGCCAGGACAGCCGGCTGGTTCGCCACGATGCCCACCGAGTGCCCGCCCAGGCGCGCAAAGCCGACCACGATGTTTGCAGCAAAATTCTCGTGAATTTCGAAGAACTGCCCGCCATCTACGATCATGCGGATGACTTCCTTGACATCGTAAGGCTTGTTCGGGTCAGCGGGGATGATCGTATCCAGTCTCTCATCCATGCGAAGCGGATCATCACCTGGAACGAACGGCGGATCTTCCATGTTGTTTTGCGGAAGATACATGAGCAGTTTGCGGATCAAATACAAGGTGTCTGCTTCGCTGTCCGCGGCAACATGACAAACGCCGGATTTTTCCGAATGGACATTCGCTCCTCCCAGTTCCTCAAATGATACATCTTCGTGTGTCACCGCCTTGACCACATCCGGTCCAGTTACGAACATGTAGGAAGTGTTGCGTGTCATAAAAATAAAATCGGTCAGGGCCGGGGAATAAACGGCCCCGCCGGCACAGGGTCCCATGATCGCCGAAATCTGGGGGATGACACCCGAAGCCAGGGTATTCCTCAGGAAGATATCCGCGTAGCCGCCCAGGGCAACGACACCCTCCTGAATACGCGCGCCGCCCGAATCATTCAGACCGATCAGCGGCGCGCCATTCTTCATGGCCATGTCCATGATCTTGCAGATCTTTTCCGAATGGACTTCTCCCAGGCTGCCCCCCAGGACCGTAAAATCCTGCGAAAAGATATAAACAAGGCGTCCTTCAATCGTGCCCCAACCCGTCACAACAGCATCGCTCATGAATTTTTGTGAATCAAGCTTGAAGTCGTGCGTGCGGTGCTGGACAAAAGCATCCAGTTCGCGGAAGGAACCTTTGTCCAGTAAAAGATCGATCCGTTCACGGGCAGTCAGGCGTCCCTTTTTGTGCTGTGCTTCGATGCGTTCCGGACCACCCCCCAGACGCGACCGCCCTTTGCGCTCACGCAGATTCTGAATATTCGTTTGGTTGCTCATATTCCTCGCTTCTGAAGAAGAATTGTCTGGTCCTGCGATGCAATGCGCTGATGAGTGTCACTGTGACCAACAGCACAGATGCCATCAACGCAAATAACAGGTTTTCTCTCGGCGATTCGAAAAATATCCGTTCGATCCAGTATTCCACCAACCACAGGAAGATGGACGCGGGCACCGCCCAGCGGATCCATAACTTTCCACTGAACAGACCCCACAGCAGCACGCCTCCCACGACGGCCCAGCCTGCTCCCGTTATGGATAGATACAGCGGGCTGAGACGGGCTCCAAATTCGGTCAGCTCATCCCAAAAGCGCAGGGCAGCGAACAGCCGGACCGTACCCCAGGCTGATAGACTTAACACCAGCCATAGGAGCAGGGTTACACCGAAAGGTCGTTTTCTGGGCAAAGATTAAGCCTCCATAACGGGAACAGGTTTCGGCTGTGTGTGAAGGAATCGTCCCTCATATTAGGGGGCGCGGTAACGCATAAGTTGTTTCCCGCCGTAAAAAACGTTTAGCGGTTCCAAATATTCATTGAACTGGCCCTTGTACGGCTGCTGATCCAGGATCACCGGATTGGCAAGCACATAATCCAGACCTATATTGGAAAGATATTGGCCACCCTGGTGAGCCTGCAACACCTGAAAATAAGCATAGCTGTTGATCAATCCATCCATGTTCAGAACGGTGCGGTCATGGATAAAGTACCCAACGTTGCCGCCGCCGGTCAACCCAATAAGACTTCCGGGTTCTGTGTGCTCTTCGAGGAGCGGGACGATATCCATGTAGGGTGTGTCGGGTGCCCATCGATCGTACGGCATCGTGATTTGTATCTGCCGCCAGAACACTGCGCCCATACTGAAACCGACATAGGCAGCCACGACCCAGGCAATCAGATGCCTGTATGGGACTCGACGAATGAATGTGTAAAGCAGACCAAGTATGAGACTAAACGTCAGAATAGTAATGACCAGCTGGCTGACCCAATACCATTCCTTATGCGCCGCATATCCCAGCATGCTGTAGTAAAGCACCTGCAGCCAGGCGCCGCTCAGAAGCGGGATCAGGCTCATTTGTGCGATGGCGCTTTTCCCTTTTTTGCGATTCAGGAGCAGGATAATATAAAAGACAATGGCAAACAGTGTGAGGAGGAGCAGATACCGCCAGACATCCACGACTGGCAAAATATTGTACATGCGTTCAGCCCAACCTCCCAGCAGGCGTGAGACCGGTCTCCAGGCATTTTCATCGGTAGTGTAGCTCAAGCCAAAGAAGGACAGCAAGTCGCGCGAGGAGCCGCCGTAGGCACGGCCTGGAAGGGATGCCCACCATTGCTTGATCTGTCCGCTGACCGGGGAGGCTGTTCCAAAGACAAGTTTGTTCCACGCCATATAGACGCCCAGAATGCCCAGAACGATGCCGTAATACAGCGCCCCCTCGCGAAGCCACCTTTTCCAGTGGGTACGGAAATCATCCAGCGGTTTATCCTGTACACCGGAAGAAGATTGATCGGTTCGCAAGCCAAGCCGCATGAGCCGGCTGCCTCCAAAAAATAAAAACGTCAACCCGAGATCGACCAGGATAATGAGGCGCGAGAAGGAACCCTGCACCAGTCCAAGCTGCAGGCTGGCAAGCATGAGTCCCCCCGTGAGCAGGGAACCTGTCAGCGCAAACAAAACCAGCCGTTTGAGCAGTTCAATGGGTCTGCTCACCACCGCATGTTGATACAAACCAAACAAAAATGCGGCTGGGACTTTGACGATCAGGCTCAAAGCCATCATCAGGAGAGCGACATCGACAGATTCATAGTACCCGTTAATGTCCACACGGATGACAAATGCCAGCAGTGTCAGGATAACGGTCGAGGCGATATCGAGCGGGAGCAGAAAGCGCAGCAGGCTGCCACGAAACAGGATCCAAATCCCCACGACCCCGGCAAGAAAAACAAGATCCAGCCTGCTGAACATTGCCAGCACAGCGATCACTGCCAGCACAGCGATTTGTTTCCCGGAAGTCCCGTTTCTGCGCCAGGAGATCTCGAATTCATACAATTTGTAGACGAGCAAAACGATAAAGAACGCCGCGATGCCGGATTCCAATCCGTTTTGGTAGAGCGTGTTGAGAGTATCGCGGCTAAACACCCAGAACAGCGCAGCCATCGCTCCGATCGCCGGCGTGAAAATCCTGCTAATAAAACGGTAGAGCAGAATGCCGGTCGCGACGGAGAGTCCGCTCATGACCAGGAGCAGAACGCGCAAAGGCAGGATCAAGTCAAAGCGCGCCAGTGCGAAGATCGGTATGCAGACCAGCAGCCACAACGGGTGATAACCATTCGTCCGGTTGACGCCATCGAAGGTGCTGCCGTGCCCCTCGCCGATATTCTGTGCAACTTTGAAGTAATAGTAGGCATCATCACGCGTGAACCAGCGCCACGACAGGTTTTGCGCATCAGATAAAGCTGCGTATAAACTCATGGACATCACAACAAGTATCAAAATTGTTTCAAACCAGGGGAATCGTTTCATCTAATAAATATCCAATGTGATCTTTCCAAAATTTTCGTTCCTCCACAAACGCTCCTGGGCGGGCGCGGCATCTTTGAGGGGATAGGTCCGGTCTATCACCGGTTTCAGTTTTTTCGGTTCGGGAGCCGGGAAATCCGTATACTCCAGCACCTCTGCTCCGCCGTGCTGGCGGAAAAGAACAGCTTTCATGGGGATGATTGTAACTGATTAGGAGCGGTTTCGCTTACGCGGAGACATTCGGATGCGGAAGGAAAACTCTACTTCAAATGTGTCGCTCGTTTCCACGGCTGGGTCTGACGCCTCTTCCTGAGCCTGCCTCTCCATTTCGAAAGACAGGCGCGGCCACGAAAACCGGTTCCACAACCCAAACACACCAGCCAGGAGAATCCCAGCCAGCAGCAAAAGTAAAATATTCCGCGCGGGCGTGCGGGTCAGGGAACTCCACCCGCCGGAAGATCCGGCACTCCACACCAGACGAACATCCGGGGAATTAGTCGCTGCATATCCAAGAACATTGCCGGCGTTATCATAGTACGCAACGGGCGTCTGGAAACCAGCCGGTACCCGTTCCAGGAATTCCAGTCCTGCCGGCGTATTGATCTCCCAGAAGAGAACGGCCGGCATATCAGGTTTTATGTACTCCTGCAGGGAAAGCACACTGAGATCGACGCTCATATACGTATGCGGCACCATCTTCGTGTTGACAAAATATGCCACGCGGTGTGCGACATTGATCGGCCCAAGGTAAATAATCTGGACGGGTGCCTCGGTCCGCAAGGCAACCCAGGATGCGAAGTCCTCGAAGGATGGCGGATAGGTCTGCGGCATGGTCACAAAATACTTCTTCGCACCGGCATAAAGAATGACCAGCGACAGGACCGCGATCAAAACACTGATGATCGCAGCCCGAAAAGGAACGAACGACGCGGGGAGATGCTCTGTCAGGGTTTCGACGACCGCGCAAAGTCCTGCCCCGGCAACCAGGGCAATGACAGGGATCAGGGAAACCATGTGGGTATGGCGCGGCGGGAACGCGCCGATAATGCTCAGGAAGATCAGGCCGCTCACCAGCCAGATCAATGGCAGCCCAAATCGGCTTTGTTTCCACCTGCGCAGAAAGAGCACAAAGCCGATCGCAAAGAAGACAGGCGTAATGACTCCGGTCAGGGCAGAGATCATGAAGTGTTCCGTCACCAAATACGGATCGAACAATGTCAGGAGCGTTCGCACCAGCCCGCGCCTCAGCAATTGCCCGTAGACCGCCGGATCGTAAAAGATCGCCGGGTATCCGTCCGATTCAATGATGGTTGTCAGGTCCGCATCCCCGAAGTAAGCCCGGGCATAGAAGGCGCTGAAAAAACTGGTTTCCAAAACCTTATAAGTTAATCCTGTCTTTGTCTCACCGGCAGCGGTGTAAGCAAGGCGCGGACCAAAAGCCATTCCCCATGCAAGCAGGATCAATGCAAATACGGCGAACGTTTGTTTCCAGGATATTTGCCTCAGAATACGCAGATAGACCATACCGAGGCACAACGTGACCACACCGATCCAGGCTGCCGAGTAGGTATAGAATCCAAGTCCCGCCGCCAGTCCCGCCAGCCAGAGATAGAAATAACTTCCCTTACGGCTTCCAAGCGCCCACAGGTAGACAGCCAGGGTGACAGGGAACAAAGCCTGGATGTTGTTGTAACCAAGCCGTGCAAAGGAAAGGAAATATGGATTCGCCAGCATCAGGATCGCGGACGCAAGCGCGACCTGGCGCCCAAACCATTCCTTTCCCAGCAGATAGAGCGGGATCAGCGCCGAGACGCCCGCCAGAACCGACGCAAAGCGCCAGCCCCACAGATCGACGCCGAACAGTCGCATCATCCAGCCCTGATAGATGGTACTGGCAATCGGAAACGTATACACCCCGGAATCAAAAAACGCCGGCCGGAACTGCCCCAGCGCGATCGCCCGGGCATTTTCCCAAAAGGAACCTTCATCCGGGACCATCACGGCCGGGATATCCTGCAGGGCATACGCCCCAATGCCGATGCCAATCGCCAAAATGACCAGGAGCCAGAGGATGTCGGCGATCTTTATTTCGAGTGACAGATCGACGTTGTAATCGCGATCGAAATCCCAGACGACCCGCGTGAAGAGCCACAGCGCGATGACCCACAGAAATGGATCGATCGGCACATAGGTATGTTTTCCAAGCTGCACCAGGAGATAGACCATCAAGCCTGTAGCAGCCAGCAGGCGCGGCGCCTGTTTTCCCCATTTTGTCGCGCCAACTGCCGGCCACCGGGAAGACCAGCTCACGAATGGTTCTTTCCATGAAGACGGCATCCCCGCCCAGGCGCATAGAACGACTCCCACAACGAAATAGGGCAGCCCCGCCAGGACATTGCTGAGGTTAACCACCTCGAGGCGATGAAGTATGTTCCATTGCTCAACGATGGGATTTGGCTGACCATACGGAAAGCGCTGCTCCATCATATACTGGCTATAGGCGAGACAGCCGATGCCAGCAAGCAGCAGGAGCCAGCGCGCGGGCAAAAGTTCACGCGTGCGTTCAAGAAGGATGTGCCAGGCTGCAATTAATTTGTCGAAACGGTGTCTGGTCTGCGACGAGTCTTCGATGGACATACCGCATCCTTATTTCAATCCCAACTCACTCCTGGAAATGACCAGCCTTTGGATCTCGCTTGTCCCCTCGTAGATTTCCGTGATCTTTGCGTCGCGGAAATAACGTTCGATGGGAAGTTCCCTGCTATAACCCAGGCCGCCATGAATCTGGACAGCCTGGTGCGTCACATACATCGCGGTTTCAGAGGCGAACAGCTTCGCCATGGATGCCTCGAGCGAATAACGCCTGCCATCCTGTTTGGATTTCTCCTTTGCCATTGCCGCGTTATAGATCAACAGACGGGAGGCTTCGATGCGCGTCTTCATGTCTGCGATTTTGAATCCCGTTCCCTGGAAGGCTCCGATCGGCTGGCCGAACGCCTCTCTCTCGACCGCGTACCGGCGCGCGGCTTCGTAGGCTGCCTCCGCGATCCCAAGCGCCTGCGTCGCGATCCCGATGCGACCCGCGTCCAGCACGGTCATGGCGATCTTGAAGCCCTCCCCTTCCGCGCCCAGGCGATTGGCGGCAGGCACGCGGCAGTTTTCAAAGATCAATTCGCTGGTGGCAGAGGCGCGGATTCCCAGCTTGGGTTCCTTCTTGCCGCGCGTCAGCCCGGGCGTGCCGGCTTCCACCAAAAACGCAGTAACGCCCTTCTGGCGTTTTTCCGGATCGGTCATCATAAAGACAACGTAGTAATCCGCCACAGGACCGCTCGTCACCCACGATTTGCGCCCGTTCAAGACATACGAGTCGCCGTCGCGCCTGGCGCGGCTTTTCATCGTCCCGGCGTCTGAGCCGCTCTGCGGTTCCGTCAGGGAGTAGGCGCCGATGGATTTTCCCGATGCGACCGGCGTAACAAATTTCTGCTTCTGTTCTTCCGTCCCAAATTTCATAATGCCGTGGCAGTAAAGCGAATTGTTCACCGACATGATGACGCCATGCGAGGCGTCCGCTCTGCAGATCTCTTCCAGCGCCAGCACGTAGGCAAGTGTATCCATGCCCACGCCGCCATACTCTTCGGGAATTTCGATCCCCATAAAACCCATGCCGCCCATTTTCCTGATCGTCGCGTGCGGAAATTCTCCGCTCTCATCGAACTCCGCCGCGATCGGCACGATCTCGTTCTGTGCAAAATCACGTGCAGCCTCGCGTATCATTTTGTGCTCTTCACTAAGGGAAAACAACGCTAATTCAGACATTAAACCTCCAATGACTCACATCCCGGGATTATACCCTGTCGTACTGCGTTAGATTGCCTGCAACTCTCTGATAAAATGGCTGCATGGCTGACGAAAACAAGCCTGGAAAACACTGACCGTTACCGAATATGAATACTACACCGACCACCGAAGACCGCATTTGGTCTATTCTCTCGCATCTTTCTGCGCTTGCATTTGGCATGGGCATTGTCCTGCCGATCGTTGGCTGGTCGGACCAGCGGCGCAAGTCGAACTACGCCTCGTTCCAATGTTTGCAGGCACTGGGCTATCAATCGCTGGGTTATACCGTCTGGCTTTTGTCCTATCTGGTGATCGCCATCGTGGCTTCGATCATCGTAATTGCCATGTCCGGGACGGAAAGTGGCAGGAGCGGAAGTACGGCTGCAACCCTGGCTCCATGGATAATCGGCTTTGTAATGCTGGGGTTCCTCGCTCTCTATCTTCTTTTACCGATCATTGCCGCGGCTGCCTGCGCGCTTGGAAAGGATTTCCGCTATCCGATCCTGGGAAATCGTCTGGCGCGTTACCTGGGGTATGACCCGCTTCAAGAATCCGAAGAAGGGGGCTGGCTGATCGAAGATCACGAGCTCCGCTGGGTCGCAGCAGCGGGACATTTCAGCGTCCTGATCATGCTTTGGGGCATGCTCGCGCCGCTGACAGCCTGGATCCTGTATGGAAAGCGCAGTCTCTTCCTGAAGTTCCAATCCATGCAAACGCTTGTTTACCAGGCAAGCGTTACGATCCTTTATTTTGCAGGAACGTTCCTGTATCTCGCAGGGGTTTTTGCACTGGTCGCTTCCATGGTTGGGATAGGGCAACTCGATCGCAGTTCATCGCTGGGAATATTCGGCATGGCTGTTGCGGTAGTTTTCTTGTTGCTCGGCGGTCTGATCATCCTGGTGATCCCCCTGCTGCATATCCTGGGACAATGGGCAGGATATCGCGTGCTCAAAGGGGACAACTATCGTTACCCGCTGGTCGGACGATTGGCTGGCAAATGGATCTCAAAAGGATCCGTCAGCGAGGAGAAGCCTGCATGAAAATCCTGATTGCGGCCGATATGGAAGGCATCACCGGCGTCACCACGTGGGACCAGGTCACGCCGGGGCACGCGGAGTATGCGCGCTTTCGCAAGCTAATGACACAGGACGTGAATGCTGCAATTCGCGGCGCCTTTGAGGCGGGCGCGCAGGAGGTCTTCGTTGCAGATGGACACTGGAACGGGACGAACATCCTGATCGAGGAACTTGACCCGCGCGCCAGATTGAACGCGGGTTCGCCTTCCCCCTCTTCGATGATGGAGGGGATCGATGAAAGTGTGAACGGCGTGATCTTTATCGGCTATCACGCCCGCAATGGATCGCCCAATGCAATCCTGGACCATACGTGGTCATCGAAGACGGTTGCCAATGTCTGGCTCAACGATATTCTGACGGGCGAGTATGGACTGAACGCGGCGGTAGCAGGTCACTTCGGCGTACCGGTCATCATGGTTTCAGGGGACCAGACAGCCTGCGCGCAAGTGACGGAACTGCTCGGCGATGTGGAAACCGCGGTGGTCAAACAGGCCTCGGGACGGTTTGCAGCAGAATGCCTAGCTCCCGAGGCTGCTCAGGAAATAATCTGCCTGAGCGCCCAGCGTGCTGTGGAACGGCTGGCAGAGGGAGACATGCCGGATCCATTCGTGCTGGATACTCCGATCACCGTGACCGTTGAATTCTTTTCATCCGACATGGCAGATCACGCCGCGCTCATCCCGTTTACAAAACGCGAGGGGACACGTATTTCCTTCTCTGCGCAGGAGATGGTGTCAGCCTGCAATGGCTTTCGCGCCATGGTCATGCTGGCATCTTTGTAAGCCTGAAAATCCTTTCAAAATTCGTCATTCCAAAAGATTGACATCACAGCGTAAACTATTACAATTGCGTCCAACTTTAAAAGGAGCTTCCTATCGGATAGACTCGCACGAGTGTGAATGAAGAAATGCTTGTGCCTATTTTCTAACATTTGCCACGATTGATATCTGGCTTCCGCCGCCCTCCAACTGATACTTGGTGAGGCGGCGGGACTGCTTAACTCGAATGCAGTCAACACAGTGGTTCGGAGCTGTTGTGCTTTGGCTGTTTTTGTTTGCTAGTTGAGTGTCATTCTGAGCAAAATCGGCATTGACCCTTCGCTAATGCTCAGGGTGACATTCCCAAGTATGTCATCGCTTTGGCATGAATTGCTTAGCAATTCATGCCAAAGATGGTCTGGGCGAAACGCCTTCACCAAAAAGAAAGGATAGAATGACCGGTCAATATCACTCCTACATGAACCCGAAATGCGCCGCAGGACCACACGAAGAGAAAGGCGGGCACGGCGTGTTTGCCCGCGAGCCGATCCGGAAAGGCGAATTGATCTCGTTGTGGGGCGGCCGCATTGTGACCGCCAGTGAACTCGACCCGCACATGCCAGACTTCACACAGCGCATTCTGCAAATTGAAGAAGGCTTGTACCTGGAAACCCCCGAACGACTCGAACCCACCGATTGTTTCAATCACTCCTGTGAACCAAACGTTGGTTTCTCCGGTCAGATCGGTCTGGTCGCCATGCGCGATATCGAACCGGGGGAAGAGATCAACTTCGACTACGCCATGTGCGATGGTACGCCTTACGACGAGTTCGATTGTCAATGCGGCTGCGAGAACTGCCGCGGTCGCATTACTGGCTCAGACTGGATGCGTCCCGAATTGTGGGAGAAATATGACGGTTACTTTATGCCATATCTGGCAAGACGCATCGAGGCGCTCAAAGCCAAAATACGCGTCCCAGCCTGGGTGACAGCCGCCAACAAAATATCGGCTTAAAACAAACACGGATTGCGAGGATGCATGTACAATCAGCGCAATCCGTGTTTATGTTTAAGTTATTTGCATTTCGAATTTTCATTGTTGCACTTATTCTACGGCTTGTCCCGGTCATCCTGGCGCGCGGCTTGGGGATTGGTCTGGACGATATGTTCCAATATGACATGCTGGCGCGCAGCCTCGTTGCCGGAAATGGATTCCGCTGGTACGCCCAGGAGGACTTGAATCAACTCGCAGCCTTCGTGGACTTTGACCTGACCAGCGCCAACGAATATGATCCCCGCCTCGGCATCCCCACTTCGTTTCGCGCACCCCTATACCCGGCTTTTCTTGCAGTCGTATACTTTTTCAGCGGGACCGATTTTTCGCGATTTTTCGCAGCACGGCTTGCGCAAGCCATTTTCCTCGGCGCGCCGCTTGCGCCATTGACCTATTGGGTGGCACAACGAATCTTTCCTCTTTCTTCTTTCATTCCGTCCTCGAAAGAGGAAAGAAGAAAGAAGGTTGAACGAGCCGCGCGCATCTCCGCCTGGATCGTCGCCTGTTACCCAATGCTGCTTGTCTATCCACTGGGCCTGGGAACAGAAAATCCTTTCTTCCTTTTACTTCTCATTTCCTTCTTTTTTCTTCTTGCCTCAATCGAAAACCCTACCACTTCCCACTTTCTACTCTCCGGCCTCTGCCTCGGTCTGACAGTTCTCACCCGTTCGGTCGTCCTTCTCTTTGCAGGACTGGCGATTTTATGGATTTGGTTTATCCTGAAACAGAAACGCGGCGCGCTGCTGGCAGCCTTGGCACTGACATTGACGATCGCTCCCTGGATCGTCCGCAATTCGCTCTTGCATCACAAACTGGCAGGCGTCGAAACGTCGATGGGGTACAACCTGTACCTGGGTTATCACCCGCAGGGGAACGGATCTTTTGTATTCGGGCCTTCGCTCGATCTTCTCTCCATTCTGGACGACGCCGAACGTGACAGGATCGGTACCGAGAAGGCGCTGCAATTCATCCGGGAAGAACCAGAACGGTTCATTCCATTGGCAATCAACCGGCTCGGCTTTTTCTTCGGCCTGGAAAAACGTGTGCTGATGTATTTCTACTCCAATAACCTCCTTGGATATATCCCTCTTCCCCTGCTTCTGACCGTCGCGGGAATCCTGCTTTTGCCTTTTGTGATCATCTCCCTCTCGGCCGCCTCCGGTTTGGCATACCTGCGCTGGAAACCCGGACACATTTTACTTTGCCTACTCTTGATTGGCTACACGCTACCCCATGTCTTCATCCTCGCGGAAGATCGCTTCCATCTCGCGCTGGTACCCTGTATCGCCATCTTGGCTGCACAGGTTTGGGTGAACGGCTTCGCTCCTCTGCGGGTACGCTGGCATGAATCATGGCATGGGAAATTGACGGTGATCCTGGCAGCATCCGCGCTCCTCCTGCTGGCCGTCAACTGGAAGGTCGAACTCGTCCGTGACGCGGATAAAATATTCCAGCTGCTGGGACCGAACGGAAATCAATCCCACTTTCCCTACTGATCGCTAATTGCCAAAAGCTAAGAGCTAACAGCTAAGAGCTAGCAACTATGAAAACTCTCCTCGGCGAAAGACTACACTTTGACTGGAAGGTCGTCACGATCACGATCGTCAGTACCCTGCTGCTGATGGTCGATTACTATCATCGCTTGACGCCCAACAAATATTGGGACCGGGTCATTCTCTACCTTGTCATTCCGCTGGTCATTATCCTGCTCCTCTTTCGTGAAAACCCAAAGGAATTTGGCTTCTCGCTGGGCGATTGGAAAGCTGGGCTGATCATCACAGCCATCGGTATTTTGTTCATGGCGCCAATTATTTATTACCTGGGACGCGGCGACGCCTCCATGCACGAGTATTACAGGCCCTATACAGCCGGTCTGCCATGGACAACGTTCCTGGATCTCATTGGCTGGGAATTCCTGTTTCGCGGCTGGATCCTGTTCGGGTACGCGCGCAAATTCGGACCGGAGGCGCTCTGGCTGCAGGCTGTCCCCTTTGCAGTTGCCCACATCAGCAAACCGGAAGTGGAGACCTTATCCACGATCTTTGGCGGCTTCGCCTTTGGCTGGGTTGCCTACCGGACAAGATCATTCGTCTGGCCGTTCTTGATCCACTGGTTCATCGCAACGTTCATTATCATCGTCGCGGCAGGATTGATATAGAGCCTGCAAACTGCCAAACTACCAAACTATCAAACCACCAAACTATATGACTAGTATTCGCCCCGCGCGTGAAACGGATGCCGCTCCCATCCGAGACCTGATCAATGTAGTCGGAATCAACCCGATGGGCCTGGATTGGAAGCGCTTTGTCGTGGCAGTGGACGATCGTGATGAAATGATCGGCTGCGGCCAGTTGAAGCCTCACGGTCAGGAAATCCTGGAACTGGCTTCGATTGCGGTGTATCCCGAATATCAGGGAAAAGGCGTTGCGCGTCTCGTCATCGAACATTTATTGAAAGACAGACCGCGTCCACTCTATCTCATGTGCCAGTCCTCGTTGGGACCGTTTTACGAGAAATTTGGTTTTCAGGCAATTTCCTACCAGGAAATGCCGCGCTATTTTCAACGCATGAGCAGACTGGCCGGGCTGATCACGACTCTGGCACGCAGGGAAGAACGCCTGCTCATCATGAAGTTGAAGTAAAATTACTCCAATGCAAAGCATGAAATCCATTCTGTATCTGGCTTCGGGGATCTTGTTCGGTCTATTCGTCGCGGCGCTCGTCTGGGTGGTGGCACGCAGCCCAAGCGGCGAAGCCGTGGTCCTGCGTCCCGCGCCCACGGAAAAACCCGTGGTCGTGTATATCACGGGCGCGGTGCCGCGTCCGGGAGTCTATGCACTCCCCAAGAACGCCCGCATTCAAGATGCAATTTCAGCGGCGGGCGGCTTTCTCGCCGAAGCCGACAAATCAGAGATCAACCTGGCAGCTGTCCTCGAGGACGGCGAGAAACTCGAGGTCCCCTATATCGAAGGCGCTTCCCCTGTCATTGGCACGCCGGTCCCGGAGGTGGAAACTTCCACCAGCGAGGTGATCAATATCAACACCGCCTCCATTGCCGAATTGGATACTCTGCCAGGCATCGGTCCCACCACTGCACAAAAGATCATCGATTATCGTGAACAAAATGGTCCGTTCCTCAACATCGAAGACATCATCAATGTCTCCGGGATCGGACCAGGCACATACGAACGCATCAAGGATCTGATCACCGTGGATTCCTAAATCAACAGCCCGACCTTTCAAGGTCGGGCTGATTTTTTCTGCCGGGAATTTACATGAATTATTGAAATTTTTCGCGCAATTCGTGGCTAAGAATTTATTATTCTTTTCTTCCGTCCCAGGTGGACCACTTCCGTTTCTCTTGCGCAAGCAGTTCGTCTGCTTCCTTTGGACCCCATGAACCCGGCTCATAAAATGCAAGCGGCTGCTTTTGAGAATCCCACGCGCGCAGTATCGGATCGATCAGTCCCCAGGCGGTTTCCACCTCGTCGGCGCGGGTAAACAGAGAAGCATCGCCGGTCATAATATCCAGCAGGAGACGCTCGTAGGCTTCGGGAATTGCCGTCTTCCCGAAGGAATCCGCGTAATGGAATTCCATGTCCACCGAGCGCGTTTCTGAAACCGTATCAGGAACCTTGGCTTCAAATCGCAGATGCATGCCCTCATCCGGCTGGAGATAAAGGACGAGCATGTTCGGAGTCAGATGATTCTCCGCATTCGGGAAGAGCAGGTGCGGCGGCTCTTTGAATTCAATGATGACCTGCGACAGCTTTTCCTGCAGATATTTTCCGGAGCGCAAATAGAAAGGCACGCCCTGCCAGCGCCAGTTGTCGATTTGCAGGCGCACTGCCGCATAGGTGGGAGTTGTCGATTGCGGCTCGATCCCTTTTTCCTCGCGGTAGTTTTTGTATTGAGCGCGGACCGTTCGGAGGGGAACCTCCGCCTCTTTCATGGGGTGGATGGCGCTCAGCACTTTGACCTTTTCATTGCGCAGCGCCGTCGCATCGAAGGAGACCGGCGGCTCCATGGCAACCAGCGAGACAATCTGAAGCAGATGATTCTGGAACATGTCACGTAACACGCCGACCTGATCGTAAAAACGGCCGCGATGCTCCACGCCGACTTGTTCGGCGACCGTGATCTCCACGTGGTCGATGTAATTCCGATTCCATAGAGGTTCGAAAATCGTATTGGCAAAGCGCGCCATCAAAATGTTCTGCACCGTCTCTTTGCCGAGGTAATGATCGATGCGGTAGATTTGTCTTTCGTTCAATGCCTTATGGATCTGTTCATTCAAACTGCGCGCCGATTCCAGATCGGTGCCAAAGGGCTTTTCGATGACAACGCGCCGCCAGCCATTCTCTTCTCCCAGTTGATTCGTCAATCCGAGCAGGTCGATAATATTGGGGAAAATGCCAGGGGGCGTTGACATATAATAAACTCGATTGCCCGAACTGCCCTCCCAGTCCCTAAGAAAACTTCCCAGCTTCTTGAAATCCGCCAGATCGGTATATCGACCCTGCTGGTACACCAGGTTGGAGGCGAAGCGCTCCCACTGCTCTTCCGTATATTCGAAGGAAGCAAATTGCTTCAGACCTTCCTTAAGATGAGCACGGAATTGTTCATCTGTAAAAGCAGTGTTGCCATATCCTACAACACGGAACCGTTCGGACAGTCGATCCTTGCGGCACAAATTAAACAGGGATGGCACCAGTTTGCGCTGTGTCAGATCCCCTGAGGCGCCGAAAATAATGATGGAGACCGGTAAACTATTGCTCATATCCTCACTCTGTACTTTCTGTCGCAGGGTTCAACGACTTCGCCCAGCAGCCTGTGGAGCAAGCCGATGGAATTTACTCTGCTTCCGCCCGGTCCGGTTTCCTACTCAGGTGGCAGCTTGCTTGCTGCAGCCTCATCCACCAGCCAGATCAAGCGGCCCTCTGTCGGCGCGATCCGCTGGGCAGGAAACAGCTCCGGACTATGGCTGCCGCGCAGCACTTTTGCCAATGTATCCGCTTTCTTTTTACCGCTCGCCATAAATACGACCAGGCGTGCACTGTTGAAAACCGGCGGGGTCAGCGTCACGCGGTCCGCAGGCCGATCCTGATAGTGCGCGGTGACAGGCACTGCGGGCTGCGAGACATCCACCGGCGAACCCGGGAACAACGAGGCTGTGTGCCCGTCTTCGCCCATGCCAAGATAAACAAGGTCGAAGCGGGGCCATTCGAGCGGAGGGGCAGCGAAGCCCCTCAGGATGAGGGAATAGTCTTTCGAAGCCTCGACCGGTCCCAGCTCCCCTTTGATGCGATGGAGATTTGAGCTGGGCATTGGAACATGACTCAGTAACACTTTCCACGCCTGACCATAACTGCTGCCGGCGTCCTCCGCTGAAACGCAGCGCTCATCACCCCAGAAGACCTGCACCCTGCTCCAATCGACTTTGCCGCGAAAATCCGTGGCGAGCAACTGGAACAGACGGGTTGGGGTGCTGCCGCCATTGAACGCAACCAGAAAGCGATCCCGTTCCGCACTGGAGGAGGCCGCCTGCTCGACAAAAAGTCTCGCCGCAGCCAGGCTCAATTCTTCCACATTCTTGAAGATGCGAATCTCAGGTTTCATACTTTCACCATGTGAGTTTTCAAAACGTTGCGGGCAGATCGAGTAATGATCTGATGCATATGCTCCCGATCCGTTGTTGCGTCTGCGGAAGCGCAAGTGCTTTCGCAATTTCGCAGACCAGATTTTCGGTCAGCAGATTGGTCAAGACAGTACGATCGTTCATGCCCGGGACCCTCGATGCTCACGCCGGTTCACGTTTCTGGAAAAGGAACCAGGCTGAAGTGCTTTCGCCGCTTTTGTCAAACCCATCGCGGCGCGTGAGCAGAGTCAGCTGGGCGGCGATTCGGCTCAGTTCCGCCTCACCCAGCCCGGACCCCGCGCGAAGCGCATCCGATCGGAGGAATCCATACATCAGCCAGAATCCATGTGGGGCAAGGATCCGGTCCAATTGTTCCAGATATTGCTCCCTGCCAGCCTGCGGAATGGCGTGAAAGCAGCCCTGGTCAAAGGCAAGCTCAAATGGACCCTCGATCCCTTTCAATTTCGTCGCATCCCTGACCGATAGTTCTGCCTGAATGCCAGCCTGATCCACTCTTTGCCTGGCAAGTTTGATGGCGCGCGGGGCAAAATCCACCCCGGTCACCTGCCAGCCAGCCCTCGCCAGAGTGACGACATTCGTGCCCGTGCCGCAGCCAATGTCAATGGCACGGCCGGGCGGGTGCTCTGCGATGAATTCAAGCAATTCAGGGGGACTCACGCCCGTATCCCAGGGCGGACGGCGGAAATACCAATAATGAAAAAGGAGGCGGCGGAACAGGTCTGGCACTTTTATCTAAGGAAGGAACACAAATGTAACTTCGAGAAAGTGAATGTTCTCACTTTGACAATTCAATTGAGTTCTTTTACAATCACGCAGCTAGCTTCACAAAATACCGCGCGCAGTTCTCACATGCGTACTACGACAAACGGTAAATAACCATGACAGGAAGGGCTTCTTCATGAAAGAGTATACCACTGAGTTTCTTCGCAACATTGCACTGGTCTCGCATGGCGGCGCAGGGAAGACAATGTTGGCGGAGGCATTTCTGCATGCAACCGGGGCGACAACACGGCTTGGCAAAGTGGAGGACGGAACGACGGTTTCTGATTACGATGAAGAGGAGATCCGCCGCAAGATTTCGATCTATTCGAGCATGATCCCGGTCGAGCATCGCGATCATAAGATCAACATCGTCGACGCGCCCGGTTACACCGATTTTGTGGGTGAGGCAATCTCCGCCCTCAGTGTAGCCGACGGCGCGATCATTTTAGTGGATGCGGTCGCGGGCGTGGAAGTGGGGACGGAGCTTGCCTGGCGCTACTCAAATGACTTCAACCTGCCGCGTTTTTTCCTGATCAACAAGATGGACCGTGATAACGCCGATTTCGAAAAGACCTATACTGCCCTGGAGGAGTTCGCACGCGGGCACGGCAAGCGCACGCTCAAAGTCCAATTGCCGGTCGGCGAGAAACAGAATTTCAAGGGTGTCGTGGACATCATCGGCATGCAGGCTTACCTGGGCGATGGCAAGACCGCCTCTGAGATCCCTGCAGATTTAAAAGACGCAGCGGAAAAAGCTCACTTTACCCTGGTGGAAGCTGCCGCAGAGGGGGAAGACGAATTGATGGAGAAATATCTGGAGAGCGGTTCGCTCTCCGACGAGGAGATCGTGCGCGGACTAAAGGACGTGGTCCACTCTGGAGAATTCATCCCGGTCTTCTGCGCCGCGGGCGGGCGCGAGATCGGTGTGCTGCCGCTGCTCAACAACCTCGTCGACCTGATGCCTTCCCCACTGAACGCTCCCAAGCGTGCGGCGCAGGGCAGGGACGGCGAAGAGACCCTGAAGCCAGCCGATACGGAACCCCTCGCCGCGTACGTCTGGAAGACCACCGCTGACCCGTTCGTCGGCAAGATGACCTACTTCCGGGTCTTCTCCGGCTCCATCCAGGCGGATGCCCACGTTTGGAACCAAAACAAAGCTGCGGATGAGCGCATGTCCAGCCTGCATCTTCAGCGCGGCAAGGAACAAATCCCCCTGAAAACTGTCCATGCAGGTGACATTGCCTCGGTCTCGAAATTAAGTGTCACTGCCACAGGCGACACATTCTGCGATAAGAATCATCCATTGACCATCGCAAGACCGAAATTCCCGGCAGCGTTGTATCGTGTGGCAATTACTCCCAAGACGCAAGCCGACGCAGCCAAGATCTCCCCCACCATGACGCGCTTGTGTGAAGAGGATATGACCCTCACCTGGCAGAACGATCCCATCACGCGTGAGACCGTTTTGCAGGGCATGGGCGACCAGCATATCGATGTTGCCCTGCACCGCGCCCAGACCAAGTTCCAGGTGGGTCTTGCGACGCATGAGCCGAAGATCCCCTATCGTGAGGGGATCACGCGGAAAGCTTCGGCGCAGTACCGCCACAAAAAGCAGACCGGCGGCGCGGGTCAGTTCGGCGAAGTCCATTTGCGCATCGAGCCCTATCACGAGGGCGACTTTGAATTCACCGATGAACTCGTCGGCATGAATCTCTCGAAGTCCTATCTGCCGCCCATTGAAAAGGGCATCAAAGCCACCATGGAACGCGGCGCCTTCGCAGGCTATCCGATGAACAACGTGAAAGTCATTGTGTATGATGGCAAAGAACACGAAGTAGATTCAAAGCCGGTCGCATTCGAAATTGCCGGGCGTGAAGCCTTCAAACTGGCGGTGCAGAGCGCGGGTCCGGTGCTGTTCGAGCCGATCATGGAAGTGCACGTGACCGTCCCGGATGCGAACATGGGTGATGTGATGAGCGATCTCAATACTCGCCGCGGACGCGTCCAGGGCACGGAAGCCGAACACGGCAGCACTACTGTCATTGCCCATGTGCCCATGGCTGAAATGACGCGTTACACCACGCAGATCCGCTCCATGACCGGGGGACGCGGTTACTTTACGATGGAACTGCATCACTACGATATCGTCCCAACCAATGTCGCGGCTCCGATCATCGAAGCGCACAAGAAGGAAATGGAAGCCAAGAAGGAAGAGTAGTGGTAAGTAAAAAGTGAGAAGTAAAAAGTCCCGAGTTTTTAGTCTCGGGACTTTTTACTTTTGCACTTCTCACCTTTTACTACTTTGGCGAGAACAAAATATCCTTCACCGGCATCTTCGTTGTAAAATAGCGTTTATGGCAATTGTCCGCTTTCCTGCTGTGATGAAGTATTACATCGACAATCAGTCCGAGTTTTCCGTCTCCGCTGCGACCGTCGGTGAGTTGATCGAAAAAATCATCGCACAGTACCCCACAGTCAGATTCCATCTGGTTGACTCGGAAGGCAACCTGCGCAAGCATTTTAATGTCTTTGTCAACGGCACGCATATCCGTGACCTGAACGGGCTGGCGACACCCCTGCGGGAGGAAGATAAGGTCATTTTAATGGCATCCGCGGCGGGAGGATAAATATTCTCGCGCTGAGCGGAGCGACGAGTGTTCTTCGAGGAGCGCAGTCGAAGCGCCCGTTTGCATAGTATGCGCCCTTCGACTACGGGCTTCGCAACTTACGCTCCATCCTCCGCTCAGGATGGAAACCAATATTTAACTTGACAATTCGAGTAAGAACTGTAAAATAGCCGTCATCTTATTTAAGAACCTATGAAAACACTTACCCATTGCTTGTGTCTACGGCGGGACTCGTAACCGCCGCCTGAGATATACACCCGCAGTCAACAGCTCCCCTTTTGGGGATGGTATCAGAACGGTGGACGACTCCCGCGTGCCCTATTCGCGAGGCGTTCGGTCGCCGTTCTTTTATTTCCGCTGTTGGCTGCTTTAATTTAAGTTAAGGGACCTATGACTCTACTGGACTACAAAGTTTACCAATCGGATGTGGACTCCCCCGCGGACCTGACCGCGCACGTGGGGAACACTCCTCTCCTGCCGCTCCGGCGCCTCAGCTCTTCGACTTCCGTTTCGACACGGCTTTGCCAGTCAACGCAGCGGCTCAGGACAAGCCGGAAGTTATCTCCGCGCGTCAAGGTTTTTGCCAAAGCGGAATGGTTCAACCCGGGCGGCTCCGTCAAGGACCGGCCCGCACTCAACATCCTCCAGACCGCGCTGGCAAATGGAGAGCTGGGGAACGGCAAACGCCTGCTCGACTCGACTTCCGGGAATATGGGAATTTCGTACGCCACCTTCGGCGCGGTCCTGGGGATTCCGGTCACATTGGTCCTCCCTGCGAACGCCAGCCCCGAGCGGATCTCGATCCTGCGCGCCTTCGGTGCCGAGCTGATCCTGACCGATCCCACCGAAGGTTCAGATGGCGCGATCAGCACCGCGCGTCAGCTGGCTGCCGAAAGACCTGAGCACTATTGGTATGCCAACCAGTATGACAACCCGTCCAACTGGCAGGCACACTACAAGTCCACCGGACCCGAGATCATCTGTCAAACCGACGAACGCATCACTCATTTTGTCGCGGGTCTCGGCACCTCAGGGACATTGACCGGTACGGGCAAATACCTGCGCGAGCAAGTCCCGAATGTGAAGGTGATCGCGTTTCAGCCGGATGCTTCCTTTCACGGCCTGGAGGGCCTCAAACACATGCCGACCGCCATCAAACCCGGGATTTACGACCCGGCGTTTGCCGATGAGACGCGCGCGGTCAGGACCGAAGACGCCCACGAAATGGTCCTGCGCCTGGCGCGTGAGGAGGGATTGTTTGTGGGCATTTCCTCGGGCGCGGCAGCCGTCGCGGCACTGCGCGTGGCAGAGGAATTGGAGGCAGGCGTCGTTGTGACCCTCTTCCCGGATGCAGGCTACAAATATCTCAGTGACAAATCCCTGTGGGAGGCAAAATGACATTAGCCATCTCGAAAGAGTTGCTTGATCAAATCCACGCGCACGGGGAGCAGGCTTACCCTGAGGAAGGCGCGGGATTTCTCATCGGCAATGATGGCAGGGTCGAGAATATTTTGCCGCTGGACAACGCGCGCGAGGACGGAGCACGTCACAACCGTTTCCTGATCGCGCCGGAGGATTATCTCCAGGCTGAGTTAACGGCGGAACGGCTCGGGGGGAGTCTGATCGGTGTTTTCCATTCGCATCCAGACCACCCGAACCGTCCCTCCGAATATGACCGCGAGTGGGCGCAGCCTTTCTTTTCCTATATCATTACGACTGTCAATGAAGGAAAAGCAGTTGCAAGCCGCTCGTGGAGATTACTGGAAGATCGTTCGAAGTTTGAAGAAGAAAAAATTAGTACAGGACTTTAATTTATGACATCTCAAGCTCTTCAAAAAGTAGACCATTCTCTCTTAAAAGCGAATCAACTGGTGATCATTTCGCTGAATGTATTGGCGTTTATTTTGAACCTGCCAGTCCTCGCGGCGTTCGTCGCGTTGGTGATGGGAATCGGCTCTGCGCTGAAAACGCCCGGCTTCGGTTTTGTGTATAAGAATTTTCTCAAGCCGCGCGGCTGGATGAAACCGGATGTCCTGGATGACAACCCGGAGCCGCACCGCTTCTCTCAAGTTCTCGGTTTCGTGTTTATGACCGCCGGTTCCGTCGCGTTATTCCTCGGTGCGAACGTTCTGGGCTGGGGGTTGGTCTGGCTGGTGGCTGCGCTCGCGGCGCTGAACGCGTTCGGCGGATTCTGCGTCGGCTGCGCGGTCTATTACTGGCTGAACCGATTGAATTTGTCTGGCTTCAGCAAGCAGCCGCCCGCCGGCACATTCCCAGGGATGAAACCCAGAATGGGAACCAGCCGATGAACGCGGAAATCCTGTTGCGTTTTGGGCTGGCAATCGGTATGATTGGACTGGGCACGTTCGCCTACTGGCTGATCAACCAGCGCCTGCTGGTACGCGCCCGGAGCAATGTTTTTACATTGTTCAACAAATTGCCGAACAAGCCCGTGCTTGTCTACTTCACAACCCCGGATTGCGCGCCGTGCAAAACTGTCCAGCGCCCGGCGATCGACCGGGTATCGAACCTGCTCGGCGAAAAGCTGGAAGTGGTCGAAGTCAACGCCTACGAGCAGCCTGAGCTCGCGAAGACCTGGGGCGTGATGAGCGTCCCGACCACGTTCGTGATCGATGCACGCGGGGAAGCTCGTTATGTCAATAACGGCGTTGCGCGCGCAGAGAAATTATTGGAACAGATACAGACGTTATAGTTTTATGGAGTCAGCCAGCTTGCTGGCGTATCGCAGAAGCAAGCTTCTGCACTCCAAATTATTTTAGGAGTGAATTCACATGCCCATCTTACGAATCCCCACCCCGCTGCGTGCCTACACGGACGGAAAAAGCGAAATAAATGTCAGCGGTTCGAATATTTCCGACGTAATTGTCGATTTAACGACGCAGCACCCCACCCTCAAGCCGCATCTGTTCAATGAGGGCGGCGACCTGCGTCCGTTTGTCAATTTATTTGTAGGCGAGAATAATATCAAGGACTTGCAGGGAGTGGACACGCCGATCAGGGATGGCGAGAAGATCATGCTGATCCCGTCCATTGCCGGCGGATGTCGCGCTGAGCGGAGGACACAGTCCGAAGACGAAGCGGGGTGCAGCAATCTCCTTGCTAAAGGAACACAATATGTCGCTTCCTGAACTTTCAAGGGATGAAATCCTGCGCTACTCGCGTCACCTGTTGATTCCCGAAGTGGGATTGGAGGGCCAGCGCAAGCTCAAGAGTTCCTCGGCTCTGATCATCGGCACAGGCGGACTCGGGTCGCCGGTCGCGTTGTACCTGGCGGCGGCCGGCATCGGTCGCATTGGGCTGGTGGATTACGACACCGTCGACTCATCCAATTTGCAGCGCCAGGTCATTCATGGGACCTCCACCATTGGCAAATTGAAAGTGGAAAGCGCGCGCGACAAACTGCTGGATTTGAATCCGGGCATCCAGGTGGATGTCTACAACGAGCCGTACACCTCTGAAAACGCGCTGCGCATTGCAAAAGACTACGACATCCTCCTCGACGGGACCGACAACTTCCCGACGCGTTATCTCACCAACGATGTGGCGGTGTTCCTGGGCAAGCCGAATGTGTATGCCTCCATCTATCGCTTCGATGGGCAGGTGAGCGTGTTCTACGCCAAAGAGGGACCCTGCTATCGCTGTCTCTTCCCCGAGCCGCCGCCGCCCGGACTCGTCCCCTCCTGCGCGGAAGGCGGCGTGCTGGGCGTTTTACCCGGCACAATTGGGACCCTCCAGGCGACCGAAGCCTTGAAGGTTCTGCTGGGCATCGGCGAGCCATTGATCGGAAAATTGCTGCTCTACAATGCCCTGGATATGTCCTTCGACTTTGTGAAGTTGAAGAAGAATCCCAACTGCCGCGTCTGCGGGCCGAACGCGGACATCAAGGAATTGATCGACTACGAAGAGTTTTGCGGCGTGCCAAGTCACGACCACGAGGAAGGTTCTGCCGGCGCGAACTGGGATATTAGTGCCTCCGAATTGGCAGAACGCGTGAGGACCAACCACCTCAAGCTTGTCGATGTGCGTGAACCCCATGAGCTGGAGATTTCCCACTTGCCCGATGCCACGAACATCCCGCTGGGACAGTTGGCAGCGCGGCTCTCCGAGCTGGACTCGGCCGAGGAGATGGTCGTCTTCTGCAAAGCCGGGACACGCTCGGCGCGGGCGCTGGAGCTATTGGTCAGCGCGGGGTTCAAGAAGGTCAAGAACCTCAAGGGCGGCATCAACGCCTGGGCAAAGGAAGTGGATAAGAACTTGCCGATCTATTGATCATGTCATTGCGAGTCTTCGAGAAGCAATCCCCTGGTTTGTGGAAAGAAGAAAGAGGAAAGAAGAACTCCCGTCGACCGAAGGCTCGACGGGAGTTCATTTACTTTACGAATTCTTCCAGCGATATTGCACAATCCGGGAATTGCTCCAATAATTGTTTGTCCGCTGTTACAAGTTGGATACTCAACTGCCTGGCTAGTGCAACAAACTCACAATCGCAGGCAGTGCAGTCGCTCTCTGCAATCAGGTCCAATATTTTCTCATAAGACGGGATAATCTGACGATCTTTCAGGGTCACTAATGCATCTTCCATGATCTGCCTGGCTTGTGCCAGGGTCATTCCACGGCGCACATATGCTGCCAGTACATTCAGGAATTCACTCTGCCATAACGGCGGGACAATCCACTGCGGGTCTTTATGGAGAACCTTCTGCGCCAGTGACGTCTGGTCACCCATGATAAATAAATAGATGATCAGATTTGTATCCGCGACAATCATTCTCTGCCCTCGTTGATCCATTTTTCAATTTCATCGGCTGTGATTGTGTAATGCGCCGTCAGTTCGCGCACTTTCCGCGCTCGTTCGAGGGTTGCCTCCACGTCAATAGGTGGAAGGGAAACTGCTTGCTCCAGAATGGACAAAATTTCGCCATTTATACTGCGATGGTTGGTTTTGGCTTGAGCCTTTATCCGCTCATAGATTGGTTCAGGAATATTCTTTATCGTTATTGTAACCATCTTTTCCTCACGGTTCCATTATGGAACCATTATGCAACTTTTTTTGTCTTCCGTCAAGCTTTAATTTGCAATTTTCCATACAGGTATAATTATGGAAAATGACCAAAGGAGAGAGAATGGAAGGGTTACCGGTTTCGGAAGAGAGACGGGTTTTTAATAGTATTCTGGGGGCAATTGGAAATACTCCGCTTGTGCGGTTGAGTCGCATCGGGCGCGACCTGCTCGTGCCACTTTATGCCAAATTGGAATTCATGAATCCCGGTGGTTCGGTGAAGGATCGCGTGGGTGCGTTCATCATCGAACAGGCTGAAAAGCAGGGTGAGCTGAAGAAGGGCGGGACGATCGTCGAGGCGACCAGCGGCAATACCGGCGTGGGACTTGCCATCGCCGCGGCGTTGAAAGGCTATAAGACAATCTTCGTCATGCCAGACAAAATGAGCAATGAAAAGATTTTGCTGCTGCGGGCCTATGGGGCAAAGGTTGTGATCACGCCAACGGATGTTAGACCGGAAGATCCGCGCTCGTATTATGAGGTTGCCAGGCGTTTCGCGCGCGAGACGCCCAATGCCATCCTCGCCAACCAATATCACAATCCCGACAACCCGTTGACCCACGAGCGGACGACGGGACCCGAGTTGTGGAAGCAGACCGAGGGGCGCGTGACCGATGTCATCATCGGCATGGGGACCGGTGGGACGATCTCGGGCGTCGGCAGATATCTGAAATCCAGGAATCCAGACATCAGGATCGTCGGCGTGGATATCGAGGGCTCCATCCTGACAGAGATCTGGCAGAACAAAGGCAGGATCCCCGAAGGCGCCTATCCCAAAACGTACAAAGTGGAAGGGATCGGCGAGGACTTCCTCCCCTCGGCTACCGACCTTTCCGTCGTGGATTGGATCGAGCGCGCCGGCGACCGGGAGTCGTTCCTGGCTGCCCGGCAGTTGGTCCACCAGGAAGGGATCTTCGCGGGCGGCTCCTCCGGCTCGGCGCTGGCAGGCGCGATCAAATATTGTCGCAAACTAAAAGGGGATCGCCTGGCAGTTGTCATTTTTCCCGATTCGGGTTCGCGCTATCTCTCGAAATTCTACGACGATAAGTGGATGCGCGAGTTCGGATTCCTTTCGACAGAGTTTGGCGAGATCACGCTCAACGACCTGTTGATCGCCAAACCGAACAAAGCTCTTCATGTTGCAACCCTGGGCGATTCGATGCGGAAGGTTGTCAGCGTGATGCACCAGCACAGCATTTCACAGATGCCGGTCGTCGGTGCAAACGGCGAACTGGTCGGCTTGCTGGAAGAGGTGGACCTGCTCAACCATATGCTCGAAAAACACGATCACAGCCCTGACGAAACGATCGATGCGCTTGTGCAGAATGCTGGCGCGGTCTTCCCGCCCGAGACCTCGCTCGATGAGACCATGCCTTCCCTGACGGCAGGCTATGCTTTGATTGTCGTGGAAAACAGCCAGCCGGTCGGAATCCTGACGAAGATCGATGTGCTGGATTACGTGGCGGGCAAGATATAGGCAAATGTGATGCAACTCGAATACAGCGAACTCGATAATGGCATCCGCCTGATCAGACTCATTGGCGTCCTGGATATGAACGGAACCTACGCGATTGAAGTCGAATTCGTGCGCCGCTGCGCGGGTGAAAATGTCCGCGTCCTGGTGGACTTATCCCAGGTAAGTTACATTTCCTCCATCGGGATTCCCATGCTGGTAAATTCAGCCAGGTCCGTTGCCCGTCACGGCGGGAAGATGGTTCTGCTCAGTCCACAAAAGTCCGTGGAAAGCATATTGGAACTGGCTGGCGTGCCATTGATCATTCCAATTTATTATGATTTGGATACGGTAATCTCGGAATTGAAAAAGGAAATCTCATAAATTAAAAAGACTTCGGATCTGCCACCGAAGCCTTTTTAATTTAGCAGGTTATGATCAACTCACGTCTTCTTCAGTGAAATTCCCAGGTGATTGGCAACAGCCCGCTCCTTGCCAACGGTACCTTCATTGACAGGCGTGTTCAACAGGCGCGGAAGCCTGTCCACGCCTTCGATCGCCATGCTGGAGGAGCCACCCCCATCGAAGCTCATCGCGGTATACACACCGTAAGAGAGTAACAGGTCAGCCAGTTCACTGAAGCTGGCGCCCTCACTGGCTTGTTCATGGCCCTCCATCACGACCAGGTAGACCCAGCGGCCATTTTGATTGACGCCAAACGCCGTGCGCGGCTGAAGCTGGCTTGTATCCAAGCCGGCAACCTTCTTCCCTTTGACGACCAGCATGCGCTGACCGGAGATGGCATTGTATACCCTCCCTTTGGCTGCATCGAAGGTGAACTCGTTCTGTTTATTGATATACAGAACGGGACGCCCGGCTAATTTCTCCGAATAGACCTTGCCGCGTGAAGCTGCGTACCCTGCGGGCCTCACCGGGTCACCAGTGGCACAATAATCCAGCGGCGGGTACTCCGCCGGATTCATATAGTAATATTCATCTCCGTTGATGGCAATCTGGACATCATTGTCATCCAAGAATTGCGAGGTGGTGCGCGTACACAATTGCGGGACCGTATTGCGCACGGCAGGAGTCACCAGGAAACGCAGGGTCTCTGCAGTCTTCGTGTCGATTTCGAGAACGTGCGAGGTCAGCGGGTGAGGACTGGTACTGACGGCCCGGTAATACGTCACTCCCTTGAACACATTTTGCTTGACGGAAGCGGGAGTCTTGCCAACGTTTGTGAGGTAGTCACTGGACGCCCAGGCGATCCAGCCGTCCACCCGGCGGAAGCGGATCCAGCTTTGATCTGCGTTTGCGCTCAGTGCCTCCACCACTTCGTCCTTGCTCAGAGAGCCAATCACAGCGAAGTTCGTTCCCGCTCCCTGGCGCGCGTTTACTTTGCTCGTGGCGCGATACCAGTTTCCGGTCACGTCATCAGGGGATGGTTCCGGCTCAGGCGTTGGCGAGTCCGGGACCAGGACCAGGTAGACGGCATAAGACCAGCCCGTCAGCCCGTCACTTCGGCGGATTTGTCTCCAGGTCTCGTCAGCGTTGGCGCCGATCGCAGTGACGATTTCATTGAGCTCAACGTAGCCAAGCGAGTTGTACTCTGTCCCGGGTCCTTCGCGGACGTGGAGCCTGGTAGCCGTGACCCGATATTTTTCTCCTGTGGGAGGCGGGGGCGGAGGAGGCGGCGGCGTGGTATCGATCTTTTCGAGGTACTGGCTCGAACTCCAGCCGGTTAGCCCATCGGTGGGGCGGCGGAGGCGCGTCCAGCTTCCATCGCTATTGAATTCAAGCGCCTCGACAATATCGTTCCTTACCAGATAACCGACCGCTTTGTAATTCGTGCCGGGTCCCTCGCGCACGTACAGACTCCCGACATTGACGCGGTAGCGCTCGCCGGTGGGAGGCGGAGGCGGCGGAGTCGGCGGCGTAATTTTCACAAGATAGGCGCTGGAACACCAGCCGGTAAAACCATCGCTCACCCGGCGGACCCGCAGCCAACTGCCATTGTCATTCGATTCGAGCGATTCGACCACATCGTTCCTCTGGAAAAAGCCGATCGCTTTGTAATTCGTGCCGGGTCCCTCGCGCACATTCAAGGTCCCCGCGTTGACGCGGTACTGGAGTCCCGTTTCCGGAGGAGTCGGGTCTTCCGGCACAGAGACGTCGAAGCGCTGGGCGAACGCCTGTGCATCCCCGTTGAAATAGTTCAGGTCGATCTCCAGGCTTTCTGCCCCATACCCGAGCCCATCGCCGCTGGCTGTAAACTGCCAGAACAGCCATTCACTTGTGTCCCAGGGTTTGGGAACCAAAGGCTGGGACACGCCATAGTTGGCAATCCATAGTGGATAACGGTGGAAGTATTCCAACTCATTGGGCTGGCTGAGCGGTGCATTACTGTTCCAGTAGTAATAGGCAGTGTAAATGCCAATTTCCTTGGCGCCCACCAGTGCTTTCAGTCGCTCTAGGCATGTCTTCCAATGCTGCCAGCCCGCGTATGATCCGAGATAGGCTTCTTCGAGGTCGAGGAAAAGCGGCAACTCCCCCAGATCGCCGCTGAGCAGGTTGACCCATAATTCAGCCTGCTGCCGGGGATCCGCGCGACTGTCGTAGAACCAGTACGAACCACGCGGCAAGCCAACTTCCTTCGCCCTGCGCCAGTTGTTCTTGAAATCGGAATCCGCCCACAGGTTCTGTCCGGCGCGGATAATGACGAAATCGGCAGCCTGGTTCATCCGCTCGAAGTTGATCTCCTGGACTGTACCAGGGTCATCCTGATAAAAACTTACATCGGGTCCAATGATTTGTCTCGCCACTCCAACCTCCTGAAGAATCTCTATGAAATTGTACCAGCGTTTTCCTCCGGTCGCGCCTCCCGCCCGGGACAGCGACATGACTTTCCATGGAGATGAACGCCTGGCAAACCTGCCTATGGTACGTAATAGGTAACGATCAATTCCGGTTTATTGGCATCGGTCGAATTGCCCGAGAAGAATTTAATATAATCTGCACCCAGGTCATCGTTATCGTCCCTGCTGAAGAACAGGCGGAACTGGGTCACACCGCCCTTGTTGATCAGGACCAGGTTGCCACTGCTCAATGGGACGGCATACCAGCTGGACGTCAGGCCGGTAACCGGATCCTGAACGGCGCCCGGACTGGCTGCGGCAGAAAAGTCCGCGGTTGTTAGCGCAGCACTACCGCCAAATGGACCATTACGAGTCTCTACCAGCAGGGACCCATGCGTCCCGAACGGGTCGGCTCCGACGATACCCTGCCTCTTGACTTTCAACTGCACGGAGACGATCACCGCGTTATCCGGGAGGGCGTTCGTATCGAAGGAGACAACACCTTTATATTGCCTGTCCTTCTGATCGTCACCGACGTTGAACGTTGTAGCATTTTTGTCGAGCGTGCCTCCCACATTGGTGCTTTCCCCCGATTCGAGAATCCAGCCATCATAGGCAGCGGCCGATTTGAAGCTTACGGAAACCGTGTTCGTGGCGGATTTGTTGATCGTGTACTCTTCACCGGTGGTGAAGCTCCCGTTATTTGTCCCGGTTCCACCCAGCGGCTGACCTGTGGAATCGACGATGCTGTCGTTATCAATCACATCGAGGCGCAGGCTGCCGTTGCCGGAACCGGTATTGACGTCAACCGTGTATGTCGTCCATGAGACGGGAGTTACGCTTGTGAGAGAAGCCCCGGTGATACCCTGGCTGGAAACGACTTTGAAGTCGCTGCCATCCACACCGCTTACCGATTCAGAGAACGTCACAGTGAAGTTCACGCTGGTCGCATTGGTCGGATTTGTACCTGCGCGTGCGCTGGATAGCACTGCCGGAGGAGGATCGGACGTAACTTCAACTTCGTACGCGCCCACGTCCGGCGCGCTGCCTCTGAAACGATCATTGATGCCGGGAATCAGGATGCCCCGGTCTATGTTCGGGCTGGAGGGCAGCAGGGTGAAATCCCCGCCGCCCGGGTTGGTGAATCCCGGCGGATTCTCATGTCCATTGCATTCGAGGCCCGTCGCCGCACATAACTGCGCGATCGTGTTGTAGCTGATGTTCTCCCACTTGAATTGAGGCTGGCTCGCTCCTCGTGTCGTATACCAGTTGTCATGATTCCAATCGTTCCCGCTCGAACCGGTGAGAGACTCCTCGAACGCATAACGATTCCCCTGAAAGATGTTGTTGCGCATCACCGTGTTGCGGATCGGCGTGATCATGCTCATCCCGTTCAGGTTCGTCGCGTTCGTCCAGCTTGTGTTGTGATAGAAAAACACGATCCCATCCGGGTTGGAAGCCCATTTGATGGGGCTGCTGGTGAAGTTGGTGAAGGTCGAGCGCAGGACCCACGTGGGACCCTGCGTGATCGGAGCCAAAGAGACGCCGATCAGCATCCTGTCAACGGTGTTGTTCCGAAAACGCTGGTTGACACAGGCGCCTTCCGGCTCCAACCCATCATCGCTGATGTCATGGATATAGTTATTGTAAATATCCGCGTCGAACGCAACCGCGGGATTCTCCAGGGCGTTGGAGGCTGAAGAACCCGTATAGATGCCGTTGAAGAAATGATGGACTTCATTGCCCCGCACGATCGCGCCGATGTGACCTCTGACAATGATTCCTGTGCCTTCCATGGAACTGCCCTTGGTCGCCTGCCAGGGAAACTCGTTGACCGCGGGATCATAGATCTCATTGTATTCGATGCGGATGTCATTCCCCCGATCCTCCCCGCCGGTCCAATAGGTGAAAATTCCCAGGTGCAGGTTGTGGATTTTGTTCCTGCGGATCACCAGGTGCGAGGCGTTCTGGGCGCAAACACCGCAGCCGCTGTAGCGCGCCCCATAGAACTGCATTTCAAATCCCTCGATCCAGATCCAATCGCGGCCGTTTACATCGAACGCGTGGCTGAGACGAGGGATCTGCCAGTTATGGCGGGATGGATCGTCCTTGCTGCGGATGTAGAGCCGTGAGGTACTGGCATCAAAGTACCAGCCTTCGTCGATCGTTACCCTGCCATGCCCGCGACTTTGCATCAATCCGGAAAGGTCATCATAATTGTAGAAACGCTTTTGATCACGCGCCAGATAACTGATCGGCGCGGCGAGTTTCATGAACCACACGCGTCCTTTGGAGGGGTGCGCCGTCCAGATCTTCCCACTCCGATTCTCTGAGCCATCCAGAATGGCGCCGCGCCCCTCCGCCCTGACCTGAATCCACTGGTCCGCATTTCCCGACGCCGGGAACGTCACCGCCTCACGATAAATCCCATCTGCAACCAGCACCTGTGTTCCTGGCACGGCGCGATTGACCGCTTCCTGGATGGTTCGGAACGGCGCGGCAGCCGAACCGTCACCGCCCGCAGGCGCATCGTCATTGACATGCAGGACCTGCGCGGGTGTGAACGGGAGTTCCTCGGGCTGGGTCGTGCCCAGGCCTCCAAACTCCACAGACCCGGCAACTACCCTGACCTCATAGGTTGTGGCCGGCGAAAGCCAGAAGAGACTCCCCACGAGGCGACCATCGTCAATGCGAACGAGCGGATGACCGGCCTGCCAGGCTGTCTCCCCCCTCTGCCGGTACAGGAGCTGCGCAGTCGCAGGCAGGCTGGCGCCATTCGCAACAACACCCATGGTTTCGATATTGGGGTACAGATCCAGTTGATTCGTGATGGCAGCAGTCTGATTCTCAACCTTCCCAATAAGAAATCCACTGGTAACGGCAGCGAGGATCACACTTACTGCAATAAGAGGGGTTACAATAGAAGTGTTGTTTGTCACGACTGCCTCTCTGATTCTCAGGATTCAGAAGTCAAGTAACGACTTCCACATGGACCTGTTCGATAGTATAGCACTGTCCTTCCACTTATTCGTCAACACCGACCTTACTCATCAACTTCAATTTTGACGTCGAAAACTGCCTTGCCCTCCCCGGTTCTAATCTGAAGCGATTTCATCAGAGCGAACAGTCTTTTCTGTTCGGGCGTGTGAAGAAAAGAGCCAAGATCGATCACAACCTGGCTGCCATACAGTTTTGCCCACTCTGGCAGCGCGTTGAAAAACGAGCCCAGGCTCCCCAACAAACGGTTGTTTTCCAGCCACATCCTGAGCTTGGGGGAAGAAAAACTTGCAAAATCCACCGACCGGTCAAGTTTCACTTTCAAATGAAGGGACCACGCCAGCAGGTTGGTTTTAAGACGTACTGAAACCCGGTTTTGTTCATGGATCGACACCCGGCAGGACTGGATCGTTTTGTTCCCTTGCAGCGCCGCCGCGATGATTTCGTTGATGATGGATTGCGACATGGGAATCGACGTGTCCGCGGTCAGCCCCGCCACGTCTGAAAAATTAGTAGCAATTATTTTTTGGAAAATTGCTTCCATTAAGCAGGATTCTAGCCGATTCCATTCTCAGATGCAATTTTCTGCTCAAGACTCCCCTCTCCAATTTAGAGGACTGCGAAGCCCACCGTAAGCAGGGATCGGGGGTGAGGTCCCAAACAAAACGGCCTCGCTGCCATCAGGCCCGAGACCGTTTTCATCCACTTCTTATTGACATAGTTTCTTTTTCGATCCAGCCATTCACTATCGGACAGGTTTTATGGCGTCATGCGTTTTTTACCACACACCTGCCCCGGGCGCAGGTGCCGGGGAAGGGCACGAAGTATCACGAAGGAAGAGCCTTAAGATTTGCCTTTGTGTCCCTTCGTGACCTTCGTGGTGATGATTTTGAATTTTGTCCGGTAGCAAATCCAGCCAGGGATTTAAGAAAACGTTTCTATATCAGCTTAACTCTTGGCTATATATTCCGCCCAGAACCTGCCGAGCTCTTCACGAGCTTTCTCCGGGGTATATCCATATTTCACCCGGAGCATGGTGATGAACTTGTTGAGTTTGACCTCCGCCTTGTCAACTTTACTCAGATCATAATCAGCCATCAGGCTCCACCGCTCGGTAGAGCGACTGCGGATCAGGGTCCAATTTTCTTCGAATATCGCTTTGTTTATCATGCAGTGCTCCTTTTCAAGATAACGCTTTCTACAGTTTGAGACATTGGGAGTTTTCGTGATTTCGTTTATAAGCGTCTATCCTTTTCCCCATACAGAAGCAAAACAAAATTGTCAAACTCTTTCGCTATCCAGCGACTGGTATTTATTGTACCGCCGAATTTCAGCAATAGTATGTGGATAACCTTAGAATTTGTCTCTGCCAGGATAGATGTTCCCCTGTCCGGACCCGGTACTTCCAAATAAAAACGGTCTCGTTGACTGTACGTCCGAGACCGTTTGCAGTCAATGTATGGAATATCTTATTGCGTTGCGGTTGGCTCGACCGTTGCTTGAGGAGTCGGGGTGAAGGTCGCGCCGGGGGTGGGTGTGATTGTGGGTACAGGCGTTGGACCGAGAGTCGGTCCGGCTTGCGGCACGCCCGAAAGCAGGATCTGCCAGGCAATGTTGAGGTCGTCGCTGGCGGCTACGGGGAAGTTCGGCAGATCGGACAGGACCAGGTCCAGGCGGCGGACGACCGCATCCAGATCGTTCGCAAGAGGTTTCGGTGCATCCTTTTGGACCTCAGCCAGCAGGTCACGCGCGATTTGGATATCCTGCCTGGCTAATCCAAAATTGCTTTGATACATGAAGAGCCGGGCACGCGAGAGCAGTTCCATCGCCTTCAAAATATAGATCTGGCGCTGCAGTTCAGACGAAGCGGCTTCATCCTGCGCCTGAAGCTCGGACTGCATCCGCTCCAGCGCAGCCAGCGATTTTGTGTGGGCAGCGATCCCGGTCTCGATATCGCCCACGCGCCCATCCAGTTCGGTCAGGGCTTCGGCGTTCTGACTCTGTTCGGCTTCCATCGTTTCCAGCCTGCTGTGCAGGTCCCCCAGCTTCTGATCGGTCTGCTCCTGCCAGGACTGCAATTCCGTCACATTCTCCGTGTTCTGCTCCACAGGCACAATATACTTCTGATAGAGCAGCGGCAAGCCATAATACAGTCCGAGGCCGATCACGCCCAGAATGATCAATGTGGCGATCAGACGCAGCAGGAAGTCAAAAAAGCGGCGGACCCGCTGCCCCACACTCGGACGGGGAGGCGGAGGCGGCTCCGATTCGGCATGGATGATTTCCGGCGAATCATAGAACGGATCCACCACTTTGACCACGCCTGTCTCGTTTTCAGATGCTTTTGCTCGTTTTGCCATGAAAACCTCCGGGTGAGGGTCTGTCTCAGGAGTTGATTGTAAGCGATTTTAACGACCCAGTTTATTTTTCTCGGTCAGTTTCCACGCTTCTTTTATTTTCTTTTTATTTGCACTCATGACCAACAGAAATTCCTGATTATGTTTATTCACTTCCTTCACGCCGACTTGATATAACCGAATAGTCAGCAGAAAAGTGACCAGGGCAACACATATGGGCAAATACAGACTGTCCGAGAAACCGTTTTTGAGATAAGAGCTAACAACAAGAAATATCCACACGAATAACGAAATAAACAGTGCCGCGGCAGTATGAAAAATCAATACCCATTCCGCCCTGCGACGCCCAAAATCGTAGGCGCTGTTTTCGTCCCATATCACTGAAGTGATCGAAAAATAACTGCGTGCCTGTTCAACGGGAATTTCCAATGTTTCGGCGACTTGTTGCCAGAACACTGCCTTATTCTTTCTGAAGTTCAGAGCAAATTGGTAGACCTGCAGCATGTCCATTAAATAACCAATGGCAATACTGAACAACAGGATCACCAGCACAGATGTCTCTGAAACCAGATCCCTGAGCGAGCCTGGCATAAAATAAATAACAGGTAACAGGATAACAAAAAGAATGAAATTGAGACCCGTCAGGCTGTAGCGTACAAAATCCGTGAAGTTGAGGTTTTTGAGGTCCATATTGCCGTCCTTCGATGGGAAGATCTTTGCTGTGGATTATTGTAAGCCAGTTCCTAAATCGGCGGGACGCTGCGCAGTCCCTGCCTCAGTTCGTTGAAGTCGGATAAATCCGACTCGTTGCGCCAGCCCAACGGGCTTCCACGCGCTGAGCAAGCGGCTTCGCGAAGCACCCTGTGGGTTAGCCCTGCTCTGTAAAAACACAAAACGGTCTCGTTGATATCATGTCCGAGACCGTTTTTCATCTTTTTATATTGTGATTCAGACTCCCAAATCGATTCGGGCCAGGACACACTCATACCGCCTTAGACTCATTCATCAGGTTTGTGACCCGTTGTTGAATCAATTCAAGTTTTGAAATCAGTTCTGCCTTCTTAGAATCATCAATATCTTCTCGAATTACCACCTGTCTTTGAATACTATCTAAATATTCAAAAGCCCTTGCGAAACCTCTGTCTTTCAGCGCTGATTCGATTAAAAAATCAATCCCTAATTCATGCATTCCATATGGAATAAAAAGTGATGCTAATGTTTCACAGAATTGACGAACACCTTTATGGTCATCACTTTGTCTTTTCAAAGTCTCGGAGCCAACGATTATGACTGCATCTCGAACATTATTCAAAATTTTTTCATAATACCTCAAAGCAAAATCACGCGGAAAATGCTGATATTCGGACTTACGAAAATCAATATTCGACACCAATCCCTTACTAATTAAAAGAATCGAAGAGTCAACAGGAACAATCTTTGTAACAAATTGATTCCAATCCTTGTCGATAGTTGCAAACTTAGTACACTCTGAGGTTTCCAACCTAATAGTCTCTGTTGTTGGGAGACCATTTTCAACAATATATCGCGTTACAGGTATTCCATAAATTCTTTCAGGATATTTAGGAGGCCATCCTATAACAGGAACTAAAAATGCATATACAGGTATAGGCTGGCGCGACCAATACTCCAAGTGATTTCGTGTAAATCTATACGATGCAACCTCAATGCCGTCTTTTGTGATTATATCTTTTTCTCCAATTGCCTTTACTTGAACCCAGAAATGCAAATAGGGGTCATTTTCGAGTAGCGATTCACAATACAAATCTATGCCAATATCTGTTCCCACAGCCACAGGTCGAACCAAGCAAACCCGGCTGATCCATTCCGCTACAAGATTCTCTGCAAAATTACCTTTCAATTGTTCGTTAGTAATCGATGGCATATATTTATCCTTTCACGAATCATTCCTCCCACCACCCCATCAGTGCGGAGAGCGCCAAACCCGGCGTGGCATCGCCCTGCCGCCCGGTATTCCAGGTCACAATCAATTCCTTTTTGGCGCGCGTGATCCCCACAAAGAACAGGCGCAGGCGCTCTTTGACGTAATCGAGGCGGGCTGCCAGAGTCGCGGCGCCTTCGTCGTACCAGTCGTACTCGCTCGAGGAGGTCGCGGCGTTCAACTGCGCCAGCGCTTCGGCTTCCAGGTTGAGACTGTTCCGCAGGAACCACTTCTCCGAGATGAAGCGATCGTTCGGCTGGTTCGACGGGAAGTCGTAGTTGTTCACGCTCATCAAATAGACGCGGTCCCACTCCAGCCCCTTGGCTTTGTGCATCGTCGTCACCACCACCTTGCCCTTGTGCTGGTCCGGGTCGAAGCCCGAATCGTCCGCGGAGAAGCCGATGAAGCGCCGTTCGTTCTTGGCAATGACCGCCAATTCGGCGGTCAGCTCGGGCAGGCGCCACTCCTTGTGGTCGTCCGCGGCTTTGTGCAGGACCAGAGCAAGCTTGTGCGCCAGCGCCAGGTCCGCGGCGTCGGTGAAGATATCCTGCGCGAGCGTCAGCACCAGCTGGTCGATGGGCAGCATGACCGACTCCAGCCAGCGCCGGACGTGGACGCGGAAATCGTTCAGCTCTGCGGCGACTTGCTCCTCTTCACCTTCAGCGACTACGGCTTCCGCTATTGAATCCCCCTCTCCCCTCGGGAGCCCCTCAGGGGTGCTTCGCGAAGGGGCCGGGGTGAGGGTTTCGCCTCGCGCGAAAGCTAAATTCGGATTGACATAATCCTCCACGTTCCGCACCTTCCTCAGCCAGGCGCTCGTGTCGTGGATCAGGGTCTGCCGCTCCTTGACATCCTTCCAATCCCGCCGCCAGACCTGATAAGCCTTCGCCAGCTTCGGGGCGGACTGTGGGTCCGCCAGGTACGCGATCAAATTGCTCAAGGCGCCCGCCGCGGCACGTGTGTTGGAGGTGCTGCTCAGGAACTCCACGTACTCGATGTTCTTCGCCTTGAGGGCGTTGATCACTTCCACGCCGCGGGTGTTACGCGGCACCAGCACCGCGACCGTTGCATCCTGGTTCTTCGGCAGCCACTTGCTCAATGAGTCGACCACTGCTTTGGTCTCTTCCTCGGCTGTGAGCCGCTTGCTAATGAAATGGATCGCGGCTCGATCGTTCGGGGGATTCGGCTGCGGGTCGTCCGGCGGGACCGGTTCGATGTACGGCGGCGCGAGAGCGCTCCGCGCCTCCTCGATGGGATGCTCATTCATCACCCAGTCGATCAGATAGTTGGCAAGGTCGATCACGGATTGCTGCGAACGCCCCGACTCGGGCATGTCCACGCTGGGGTTTTGGGCGATGAACGCGCGCAGGAGTTCAGGCGAGGCGGTCGTGAACGTCTCGAAGATCGCCTGGTTGGGGTCGCCCACTCGCACCCAGTTCCCCCCTTCGTCTGCCACTTCGCCTACGCTCAGTATCCGCTCAGGGCGGGCGCCCGAAAGCAAGCCGAGGATGTCCTGCTGCAGGCGGCTCGAGTCCTGTGCCTCATCCTCGAGGATAAACGGGAAGCGATAGCGCACACGCTCGAGATACTCTTCGTCCATTTCGAGGATGTCGAGCGCCAGGCGGATGAGGTCGTCGAAGTCCACGGCGGCGCGATAGGCGAGGGCGCGCTGGTAATCGGCATAGATTTCCAGGCCAAGTTCTGCCAATGGAAGCGGAGCCGGCTGACGGTCGAGCAGGAGGCGCAGCTTGGCAGGAGTCAGGCGCCGATCCTTCGAGGAACGAATGAATGCCAGCGCCAGGTTCGAGATCATCTCCGGCAGCTGGTCGCGGCGAACCCAGTCGCGCTTGTGCTCGTCCATGTTCGGGTCGAGATAATCGTCAAGCGACTCGGCGTGCACGCTCAGCCAGGCTTTGACCGCTTCGCGGCGGATGAAGTCGGCTTCGCGCTCGTCGATGATGGCAAAGCGCTCATCCAGCCCGACGTGACCGGGCTTTTCGCGGACGATGTCGTGCGCCAGTCCATGCAACGTGCGGACACGATACTTGTAGAGCGCCTGGAGCGGATTATCGAAAAACCGCTTGACGCGCGCTTCGAAGTTGTCCACCGCCGAGTTGACGAGCGTCACGATCAGCACTTCCTGGTCGTCCCCGAGCGAGCCGCTGGCGATGATCTGCGCCGCCAGGGCGGAGAGGATCTGCGTCTTGCCCGCGCCGGGCACCGCCGCAATGCCGAGGCGGCCGCCGCGGTAGCGGAGGATCTGTTCCTGGGAGGGGCGAGGGATGAAGTTTAACATTTTATTTAAGACAATAGACCATGGACAATGGAAGATGGTCGATAACAGCCAATGGTCATAGCTCAGCCGCCTGTATCCCCGCTTGTCTGCAGAACTCTTTGGAACGCCCGCAGCAAATCGCCGCGCTGTTCGAAGCCGCTCTCGCCCAATTCCGCCATGCACAGATAGACGCGTTCCCGGCAGCGATGCAGCAAGCCGGAGATAACGCGCCTCAGCGCCTGGCGGCTGGTCTCGACTTCGTCCGCGTCCGTCCAGATGCGGCCGGGTTCCCATTCGCGGGTCAGCACATACGGATGGGTCAACGGCTGGGCGAGGCGCTGGTGCCAGCCGCTCGAGCCGACGTCGAGCCAGAACTGCGCGGTGACCGGCCGGTTCATCATCAGGAAGGTGTGCGCGGGCGCGACCAGCACCGCGTCCTTGTTCTGGCTCCGCCAGCCTTCCACGTACGAAGCGGCGATCACACCATCCTGAAGCATTTGAGTATATTCTTTTCCAAGATGCGGGAAGCGCGAGTCCGTCGTCTGGAACAAAACGGTTGCTTCGAGCGACTGCCGGAAGTGCCGCACCGACTCCACCAGGCTGGAAGCCACCCGCACCGCGTCGAAATCGGTGTGGAAACCGAAACCTGGCTGCGAAAGGACTTCGCCGAACAGCTTCCGCAAAAAGTGATCGAACGGCAGATCCTCCCCCTCACGGTACGCCAGCAGCCAATCGCGCAGCATGGCGTAGCGATTGCCAATCACGAACGTGATCCGCTCCTGGACGCCTGGATCGATCTCATCGAACGTCGAGAGCCGCAGCTCGCGCGGCCGGTAGACGATCTCTGCCAGCAGCTGGGCGCGCACGAGATCGAGTCCCGCGACGGATTGCATCAGCGCATATGCCACGTCGAAGCGCGGCGGGTGGATGTTCCACTCCGGGTGCGCGAGCGCAGCCAGCGTCAGAAGCGCCTGACTGGCAGGTTCATCCCGCAAGGTCCGCGAAGGCCGATGAGAACGAGTCGGAATGCCCGCCGCCTCCAAACGGTTCATGACAGAGAAACGCAAGGCATCGGAGAGAAAGGGAGAAATGATGACAATGTCAGCCGGTAGGACCCCGGACTCTTCGACCAGCGACTTGGTTTGTGCAACCACTGCGTCGAGAAGCTCAGGATAAAAACGAGCGGCAATGATCCCCACGCCCTCTGCGCCAGCCGCTTCCGGCTCCGGGACGGAGGGATAGGGCAAAATGATCTGCTCCAGGCTGGAGGCGAGACTTGCGATGGTTTCCGACATCACAAACGAGTCACTCAACACGATCTGTTCCTCGCACAATTCGTTCAACGCCTGACCGGTGAGCGGGTCGCTGCCGAGAAAATGGCGATAACCGCCGCTCTCGTCGTAGATCAACAAAGCAGATTCAAACTCGGGCAGCCAAGCACGGATGATATCGTGGGCGCGCGGGCTGTCCTCTTCCACGTTGTCATAGATCAAATGACGATACGTGCGGGTGAGATAACCCCGAACCGTATCGAGGGGCCAAAGGATGTTCGTGAATATTTCCAACTGCAAGGAGAAATCGATCAGGTTATTCTGCAGGCAATACTCGCGGAAGCGGACCGCGCAATCCTGTGCGTCCGCGTAGACGCGGCGCTGGGCGGGGTCGCCAAAGTACGCCGCATCCAGGCGGGAGGCGATTTCGGTATAGTGAAAGCCAACGATCGCAGCCTTGTTCAGGTTGTCGAGGATCTGCGAATAGAGGCGGTTGCGATCCATCGTGACGGATTCGAAATAGCCTTCGTCCAGCAGCGGGCGCACGATGTGCGCCATGTAATATTGCGAGGTTTCGAGGGAGAGGAAGACCGGCGGCTGATCGGGATGAGCAAACCCGGCTGCCTCCCCCGCGACGGGCCAGAACAGGTCGCAAACCCGCCGTGCGAGTCCGCCGCCGAGGGTCGCGGAGGTCACTTCGCCGCCGGCCGCGCGTTCCGGGCTGTAGAGCAGGTCGAGATATGGCTCCTGCACACTGCGTTGCGCCGCGAGCATCAGGATCGATTCGCCCGGCACTCCCTGCGCGAGCAGATGACGCATCCGCTCGACACCCGCGCTGGTTTTCCCCGTCCCGGCGGGCCCCAAGACAAAGAGTTTCGAGTTCAGGGGAGCTTCAATAATTTGACGCTGAGCCGGGCTGAGGCTTATTCCGGGTGGAGGGAGAGAGTCGGTCATAAAAGGAAATGTACGGAACAGTGTGATGGATGAGAAAGATTATCGACGATAGAACAATTGTACTACGCTTTTCCATCATGCCCGCGGGGCAGGGGCCTGTCGAAAAGAATATTGTAGGGGGTTTGTCAACCTGATCCTGTTGTATTCGAACACAAACCCAAGTATAGTATTTACAACAATTCATTTCACAGGAGATCACCATGCCCACCCCCATCAAACCGCCCATCAGACCCATTGGAAAAGCTGGCGCCATTGTCAGTACAGCCGGACCGGCTGTCAAGTTTTCAGACAAGCTGACCGATTCCCTGAATGACATCACCGGCATGATCGAAGAACACAAATCCATGATCGACTCGATCCAGGAGATCGCCCTCGAACTTACCAACTCCATCGGCACTCTGCATACGCTCACTGTCAAATATGCAACCATTGCAAACAATATTCTCGACGGCCTGCTCCCGATTGCCAAAGGCTTGCCCATCATCCCGAAGAACATCCTGGATATGCTCATCAAGCTCGAAAGCATCACGCAAAAGATCATCGACAGCAACGTCGCGACCTCGAAAACGATCTCGGATGTACAAACCGGCTTGAAGACCGGGGATGTGAACAAGATCAAGGGTCATGCCGGCGCACTGCAGAACGTGACCCGGCAATTGACTGCCATCCTTCCCAAATAGGAGGCTGCGCTGCGCTCCCAGCCGGGTGCTTGACCCCACGGAGGGCATGCGCGGTGCTTTCTCAAAATGCTGCCAAGCAAAACCTTGAACCGCAAAGAGCGCGAAGGACGCGAAGAAAACCCCAAAAAACTTCGCGATCTTTGCGTGCTTCGCGGTAAAGATTTAATGATCCGTGGAGTTTGAGAAAGTCCCGGCAATCGATGTGGCGCGCCGTGTAAGGAAAACTTCAAAAGTGAACTGAACAAAACTTCAAAAGTGAACCATTTTTTGGAGAGCGGCAATGGGCAGATGAGTGGTCTG